>NZ_JBJTER010000193.1:0-25270 GCF_046093005.1 Aestuariivirga sp. | reverse complement strand
CCCTTTATGGCGGCAACCCCACGCCCGGCGCGCCGAACCCGATGCAGCCGGTGGCCATTCTCGAAGCCCGCATCCTGCAGGTCAAAACCATCACGCCTGGCGAAACCGTCGGCTATGGCGGCAGCTGGCAGGCGCAGCGTGAGACCCGCGTGGCCATCCTCGGGGCGGGCTACCGGGATGGCGTGCCGCGCGCGCTGTCTTCCCGGCTGCCCGGCGGCGGCCCCGCGCAGGTGGCGGTGGCGGGCCGGCGCTGCCCGGTGATCGGCCGCGTGTCCATGGATGTGATGGCCATCGACGTCACCGATCTGCCGGTTGAAAGCGCTGCGGTTGGCGGGCGCGCCGAACTCTTCGGCCGCCACATCACCATCGACGAGGCCGCGGCCTGGGCCGGCACCATCTCCTATGAATTGCTCACCAGGCTGGGCAGCCGCTATGCAAGGCTCTATACCGGACAGGAATCGGATACCAACACTTGAACATTCTCGCCCATATCGGCCGCGCCTCGCTGGCGCTCCTCGAAGAAATTGGGCGGGTGACGCTGTTCCTCAAAGACGCGCTGTGGCAGGGGCTGACGCCGCGCTATTTCCTGCGCCAGATCCTCGAGCAGATCATGCGGATCGGCTATTTCTCGCTTCCCGTGGTGGGGCTCACGGCGTTTTTCACCGGCGGCGCGCTGGCCCTGCAGATCTATCTGGGCTCGTCGCGCTTTAACGCCGAAAGCCTGGTGGCCTCGATCGTGGCGCTGGGCATCACCCGCGAGCTGGGCCCGGTGCTGGCCGGCCTCATGGTGGCGGGCCGGGTGGGTGCCGCCATTGCCGCCGAGCTCGGCACCATGCGGGTGACCGAGCAGATCGACGCGCTGGTCACACTCGCCACCAACCCGTTCAAATATCTCGTTGGCCCGCGCATCATCGCGGCGGTCGTCACGCTGCCGCTGCTGGTCGGCATCGCCGACACCATCGGCATTCTCGGCGGCTATTTCGTCGGCACCCGCTCGCTGGGCTTCAACGGCTATGCCTATATCCGCAACACGGCGGATTTCCTGGAGCTGGGCGACGTCACCTCGGGGCTGATCAAGGCCGCCGTGTTCGGCTTCATCATCGCGGTCATGGGCTGCTACCACGGCTTCACCTCGAAGGGCGGCGCGCAGGGCGTGGGCCGCGCCACCACCAATGCGGTCGTCTCCTCGGCGATCCTGATCCTCGCCGCCAATTTCGCGCTCACCTCGCTGCTGTTCAAGGACTGAGGGCGATGGCGGAGGGCTATATCGTTCTCGACAATGTGCACAAAAGCTTCGGGCCAAAGCATGTGCTGAACGGCGTCAACCTGTCGGTGCCCAAGGGCCATTCGCTGGTGGTGATCGGCGGGTCTGGCACCGGAAAATCGGTGATGCTGAAGTGCATCCTCGGCATTCTGCGGCCTGATTCCGGCGCCATTCGCGTGGCGGGCGAGAATGTGCTGGGCCTCGCCGGCAAGGCGCGGGACGCTTATCTCTCGCGCTTCGGCATGCTGTTCCAGGGCGGCGCGTTGTTTGACTCCCTGAGCGTGTGGGAGAATGTCGCCTTCGGCCTGGTGCAGGGCCGCGCCATGGCGCGGTCCCGGGCGCGCGACATCGCCATGGAAAAGCTGCGCCAGGTGGGGCTCGGCCCGGAAGTGGCCAGCCTCTATCCCGCGGAGCTTTCGGGCGGCATGCAGAAGCGCGTGGGGCTGGCCCGGGCGATTGCCGCCGACCCAGAGATCATCTTCTTCGACGAGCCCACCACCGGCCTCGACCCGATCATGGCGGATGTCATCAATAATCTGATCGTCGACTGCGTGAAGCGGCTGGGCGCCACCACCATCTCGATCACCCATGACATGGCGTCCGCCCGCAAGATCGCCGACGACATTGCAATGATCTACAAGGGCCAGATCATCTGGCAGGGACCGGCCAAGACCATCGGTGAGAGCGGCAACGCCTATGTCGACCAGTTCATCCACGGCCGCGCCGAAGGCCCGATCACCATGGACGTGCTGAGGCCGTGACCACAGGAGTTCAAACATGACCGCCGCCGATATTCTGATCACCAATGCCCGCGTCCTCACCATGGACCCCGCCCGGCCGCGCGCCGATGCAATCGCCATTGCCGGCAACCGCATCATTCGCGTGGGCAGCGACGCCGATCTGGCAAGCCTCAAGGCCAGGCACACGCGGGTGATCGACGCCGGCATGAAGACGGTCATTCCCGGCATCATCGAAGGCCATGTGCATCTGTTCGGCGGCGCGGTGGAACTCGACACCCTGATGCTGAACGGCGTCTACGGCTTCGAAGCCATCGCCAAGGCGGTGGCCGCCTACCGCGCCGGGAGACCCCATGACAAGGTGCTGCTCGCCACCGGCATCGCGCATGAGGCGCTGGGCGAGCCCATCACCCGCCAGATCCTTGACCGCATGGTGCCGGATATCCCCTTCATCGTCGGCTGCTTCGATCATCACACCATGTGGGCCAACACCCGCGCGCTGGAGGCCGCCGGCATCATGCGCGGCCGCGATCTGCCGGTTGGCAATGAGATCGTGCTCGATGCGGGCGGCATCGCCACCGGCGAATTGCGCGAGCCCGCCGCCTATATGCCGGTGCAGGCGCTGACGCCCACCGGCGGGCGCGAATGGCTGGGCATGACGACGGGCGAAAGCCCAAGCCCGCCGGCCACCGCCGCCCAGCGCGAGCTCGACATGAGCTACTTCAAGCAGGGCATAAGGCATGCCGCCTCGCTCGGCATCACCTCCATGCACAACATGGACGGCAACTGGTATCAGCTCGAACTGCTGCAAACCCTGCTCGACCGCGGCGAACTCGCTGCCCGCATCGAAATCCCCTATCATCACAAGAACACCTTCGAGATCGCCCGCGTCGAGGAAGCCGCCGAGATGCGCGCCAGGTACCAGGGCGACATGCTGCATTGCGACCGGGTGAAGATCTTCATCGACGGCGTCCTTGAAACCTATACCGCGCTGATGCTGGAAGGCTATCCCGACCAGCCCGCCAACATGGGCGCGCCGCTGTTCACGGCGGCGGACTTCAACGAGATCGTGCGCCGCGCGGACAAGCTGCGCCTGCAAATTTCAACGCACGCCATCGGCGATGGCGGCGTGCGCCGCACGCTCGATGGCTATGAGGCGGCGATCAGGGCCAATGGCCGCCGCGACTCCCGCCACCGCATCGAGCACATCGAGATGATCGACCCCGCCGATATTCCGCGGCTCAGGGAGCTTGGCGTCATCGCCTCGCTGCAGCCCATCGCGGGCGTGGGCGTGCCCGGCAATCCGCCGGAGCCCATCCTGTCCCGCGTTGGCGACAAGCTGCCCCATGCCTATGCCTGGCAGACGCTGCGCGACACGGGCGCGGTGATCGCCTTCTCGTCGGACTGGCCGGTGGCGCCGCTCAATCCGTTCCTCGGCATGCAGGCGGCGATGACCGCGGTGCCGGTATGCGCGGACTGCCCGCCGCAGGCGCAGAGCCTGATGGACACCCTCAATGGCTTCACGGCGGCCGGCGCCCATATGGAATTCAGGGAAGACCGCAAAGGCACGCTGAAGGAAGGCTATCTCGCCGATGTGGCAGTGCTGGACACCGACATCGAAGCAGCCGCCAAGGATCAGATCGCGGCGATCCGCCCTCAAGTGACGATCTGCGACGGCCGCGTCACCTTCGAAGCGTAAGAAGACAAGGTCTCAATCATAGATTGCTGAATACGCAATGCACACGGCCTTCGGGAACTGAATCCGGGCCGTTGGGAGTGGCGGCGCAGTCAAACAAGGTCAGCAATCCTGACCCTAAAAGTGATTTCCCATGACGTAAACAGCCTTTAACGTCAACTTTCGGCAACACCGGTTAGCGACACGCGAAACTGCCGGATGCCGAGGGTTCCATTGCCCCGGAGCCCTTGTTCATGTGCCGTTGAGACTGCCCAAGCAAGCGCCTCGCGCTTCCATAGTCCACGGAGCATGAGAAAAGGTCCCGGAGGAACCCCACCCCTCCGGGACCTGTATTTTTGGCCCTTTGCGTTCCATGAATGTTCCGCTAAACGGGGGGCATGGCTAAGACTTCCCAATTCGTTTGCCAGAACTGCGGCTCAACCTCGTCGAAATGGTCAGGCCGCTGCGATGGCTGCGGCGCCTGGAACACCATGGTCGAGGAGCAGGCCTCGGCGCCGCTATCGGGCGCCAAGGGCGCCAGCCTGCCCAAGGGCCGCGCCACAAGGCTGGTGGGCCTCCGCGGCGAGAGCCCTGCCCCGCCGCGCATCGTCACCGGCATCACCGAGCTGGACCGGGTGGCGGGCGGCGGCTTCGTTCCCGGTTCCGGCGTGCTGATCGGCGGCGACCCTGGCATCGGCAAATCGACGCTCCTGCTGCAGGCGCTGGCGGCACTGGCGCGGAAAGGCGAACGCGTGGTCTATATCTCCGGCGAGGAAGCCATCGCCCAGGTGCGGCTGCGCGCCCAGCGGCTGGGGCTTGACGATGCGCCGGTGCTGCTCGCCACCGAAACCAACGTGTCCGACATTCTGGCAACCCTCGCCGAGGACAGGCCGCCGGCCGTCGCGGTGATCGACTCGATCCAGACCCTGTGGTCTCCGGCCATCGAGGCCGCGCCCGGCACGGTGTCACAGCTCAAGGCAGGGTCGGAAGCGCTGATCCGTTTCGCCAAGCAGAAGGGCGCCGCCATCCTGCTGGTCGGCCATGTCACCAAGGATGGGCAGATCGCCGGTCCCAAGGTGGTCGAGCATATGGTGGACGCGGTCCTCTATTTCGAGGGCGACCGCGGGCACCAGTTCCGCATCCTGCGCGCCGTCAAGAACCGCTTCGGCCCCACCGACGAAATCGGCGTGTTCGAAATGTCGGATGGCGGCCTCGCCGAGGTCAGCAATCCGTCGCGGCTGTTCATGGGCTCGGGCGAGCATCCCGCGCCAGGCACCGCCGTGTTCGCCGGCATGGAAGGCACGAGGCCGCTGCTGATCGAGGTGCAGGCGCTGGTATCGCCCTCGCCGCTCGGCACGCCGCGGCGCACGACCGTGGGCTGGGATTCGAACCGTCTCGCCATGATCCTCGCCGTGCTCGAGGCGCGGGCGGGCGTCCAGATCGGGCAGAATGACGTCTATCTGAACGTGGCCGGCGGCCTCAAGGTGCGCGAGCCCGCCGCCGATCTCGCGGTGGCGGCGGCCCTGCTCTCCTCGCTCACCGGCACGGTCATCCCACCCGGCACGGCGGTATTCGGCGAAATCGCTTTGTCCGGCGCCATCCGGCCCGTGGGCCAGACGGAGGCCCGGCTGAAGGAGGCCCAGAAACTGGGGCTCAAGGAAGCCGTCATTGCCGCCGGGCAGGACCAGCCGGGCGTCAGGGGCTTGAGGATCAAGGCCATGGAAAGCATCATGGACCTCGTCGCCTGGTCAGCCGCGCAAGAACGTGGACAGCGGCGAATCGCCTAGTCCCGCGCCTAAAACCTTTCTATAAGGACGCTGGGCGCACCCCTCAGGAGAAACGATGTCGCTGACGCTTCTCGATTTCATTCTTCTTGCCATCATGCTCATTTCTGGGCTTCTCGCCCTGATGCGCGGCTTCACCCGCGAGGTGCTGTCACTGGCCGCCTGGGGCGCTGCCGCGGTGGCGGCCTATTTCGCCATCAAGCAGCCGGGCCTTGTCGAATTCGCCAGGACAAATGTTCCCTATCTCGACAAGGACATCCTCGCCCAGATCGGGGTCGGTGCTGCCGCCTTCCTGGTGGTGCTGATCGTCGTGTCGGTGATCAGCGTCAAGATTTCCGACTTCGTGGTCGATTCGGCAGCGGGCTCCTTTGACCGCACGCTGGGCTTCATCTTCGGCGTGGCGCGCGGTTTCATTTTCGCGGCCATCGCCTATCTCTTCTACGGCTGGCTTCTGCCAGCCGACAAGCAGGATGCCTGGGTGCGCAACGCCTACAGCCTGCCGATGATCAAGTCGGCCGGTGAATGGCTGCTCACCTTCATGCCGCCGGACATCGCGGATACGCTCAACAACACGGCACTCCTCAAGAACCAGGACGCGGCGCCGCCCGGCCAGCCCGCAGCGGGAGAGCCGCCGGAGAGCGGCTACAAGAGCAATGACAACCAGGGGCTCGAGAACCTGATCCAGGGCACCGGCGGCGCCGAACAGCCGCCCGCCGGGACCCAGGGGACCGGCCAATGACCGGCGATTTCGACCGCGAACTGAACGCTGACCGCCTGCGCGAGGAATGTGGGGTGTTCGGCATTTACGGCCACCCGGACGCCGCGGCGCTCACCGCACTTGGCCTTCACGCGCTGCAACACCGCGGCCAGGAGGCCGCCGGCATCGTCTCCTTCGATGGCGAGCGTTTCCAGACCGAGCGCCGCCAGGGCCTGGTGGGCGATCACTTTTCATCCGCCAAGGTCATTGACCGGCTCAAGGGTAATTCGGCGCTGGGCCATGTGCGCTATTCGACGACCGGCGAAACCATCCTGCGCAACGTGCAGCCGCTGTTCGCGGAGCTGGCCGCCGGCGGCTTCGCGGTGGCCCACAACGGCAATCTCACCAACGGCCTCACGCTGCGCCGCGAGCTGATCAGCCAGGGCGCCATCTGCCAGTCGACCTCCGATACCGAGGTGATCCTGCATCTGGTGGCGCGTTCGCCCAAGGCCCGCATGGTGGAGCGCTACATCGATGCGCTGCGCGCGCTCGAAGGCGCTTATGCGCTGGTGGCGCTCACCAACAAGAAGCTGATCGGCGCGCGCGACCCCCATGGCATCCGCCCGCTGATCCTGGGCGAGATCAATGGCGCCTATATCCTGTGCTCGGAGACCTGCGCGCTCGATATCATCGGGGCGCGCTTCATCCGCGAGATCGAAAACGGCGAGGTGGTGGTGATCTCGGATGACGGCATTGAAAGCCTGAGGCCGTTCCCCCGCCAGCCAGCCCGGCCCTGCATCTTCGAATACATCTATTTCTCACGGCCGGACTCGATGCTTGGCGGCCGCTCGATCTACGAGGTGCGCAAGGCGATGGGCCGCGAACTGGCGCGCGAATCCGCCCTCGCGGCTGACGTCGTGGTGCCCATTCCCGATTCCGGCGTGCCCGCCGCGCTTGGCTTCGCGCAGGAAACCGGCATTCCCTTCGAGCTCGGCATCATCCGCAACCACTAGGTGGGCCGCACCTTCATCGAACCCACCCAGACCATCCGCTCGCTCGGCGTCAAGCTGAAGCACAACGCCAACCGCGCCGCCGTGCAGGACAAGCGCGTGGTGCTGATCGACGATTCGATCGTGCGGGGCACCACCTCGGTCAAGATCGTGCGCATGATGTATGAGGCGGGCGCGCGCGAGGTGCACATGCGCATATCGAGCCCGCCGATCAAGTTTCCGGACTATTACGGCATTGATACCCCGGAGCGCAAAGCCCTGCTCGCCGCCACCCATTCGCTGGAGGAGATGCGAAGCTATATCGGCGTTTCCTCGCTCGGCTTCCTCTCGGTCGACGGCATCTACCGCGCCATGGGCTTTCCAGGCCGTGACAGCGCCCGGCCGCAATTCACCGATCACTGCTTCACCGGTGATTACCCGACCAACCTTACCGATCTCGCCGGCGAAACCGGCAAGCAGCAGCTGTCGCTGCTGGCGGAGGCAGGCTGAGCATCATGACGAAAAGGCTCGAGGGGCGCGTCGCCCTGGTCACCGGCGCCTCGCGCGGGCTTGGCGCATCGGCGGCGGTGGCGCTTGCCCGGGAGGGCGCCCACATCATCGCCACGGCGCGCACCGAGGGCGGCCTCACCGAACTCGATGACGCGATCAAGGCGGTGGGGGGAACGGCCACGCTGGTGCCGCTCGACATCCGCGACTACGAGGCGCTTGACCGGCTGGGGGCGGCGATCTTCGAACGCTGGAAGAAGCTCGACATTCTGGTGGGCAACGCCGGTGTGCTTGGAAAGCTCACGCCGCTCGCGCATGTCGACCAGAAGATGTGGGACGAGGTGATGGCGGTCAATGTCACCGCCAATTACCGGCTGATCCGCTCGCTCGACGTGCTGTTGCGCCAGTCGGATGCCGGGCGCGCCGTGTTCGTCACCTCGGGGCTCGCCTATCGCTGCTGGGCCTATTGGGGGCCCTATTCGATTTCCAAGGCGGCGCTCGAGGCCATGGTCAAGACCTATGCCGCCGAGAACGCCACCACCGCCTTGCGCGTCAATTGCTTCAGCCCTGGCCCCACCCGCACGGCGCTGCGCGCCAAGGCGATGCCGGGCGAGGACGCCATGGCGCTGCCGCACCCCGATGAGGTGGCGGCCCAGATCGTGCCCATGTGCCTTGCCACGTTCACCGACAATGGCGGCGTCTGGAAATATGACGCCAAGGGCCTGTTCAAACAGTTCTGACCATGAGGAGCCCCCGATGAGCGACGCTAGCGTGATCGCCGCCTTCGCCGCCGCCCGCAAGTCGCAATCGCCGCTGAGCCATCTCCCGGAGGATGTGGCCCCTGATCTTGACCGCGCCTTCCGGCTGCAGTGCGGGGTAACCCGCGAACTGGGCTGGACGCAGGCCGGCTGGAAGATCGGCTGCACCTCGGAGCGCGCCCAAAAGGCGCTCAACGCAACGGGGCCATTCCCCGGCACCATGTTCACCAACCGCATCTACCGTTCGGGCGATGTCTTTCCCACCACGGCCGGGAACAAACGCGTGGTGGAGCCGGAAGTGAGCTTCACCATGGCGCGGGGCCTGCCGCCGCGCGGCAAGCCCTACAGCGTGGACGAGGTCATGGCGGCGGTCGCCCACGCGGCCGTGGCGATCGAAGTGGTCAACCCGCGCACGCCCCGGGGCTTTGGCGATGCGGTGCCGTGGTTCATTGTCGATGGCGGCCTCAACGAGGGCATCGTGCTGGGCCAGGCGGTGAAGCCGCTGACCCGCGCGCAATACTCAGGTCTCAAGGGCCGGGTGCTGTGGAATGGCCGCGAGATGCAGGGCGGTACGGGCGCCAATGCGCTGGGCGGCGGCGACCTGGCGCTCACCTGGCTCGCCAACCACCTGAACGGCCACGGGCTGGGGCTCGCCGAGGGCGAGATCATCACCACCGGGGTGATCACCGAATTCTTCTCAGCGGGACTGGGCGATCACATCGAGGTGGAGTTCGAGCATCTGGGCAAGGTCACCGTCAGCTTCTGATCTGACGGCGGCTCAGTGCCCCGGCATCTGGTTGAGGAAGGGAATGTCCTCGAAGCCGATCCACTTGTAGCTGGCCTGGGCCCAGATCAGCGCGAAGACCGCGCAGGCCAGCAGCGTGGTGGCGATGATCTTGCGCCACAGCATTGGCGCAACCGGCGCGCCCTGCTCGTTTCCGGGTTCAACGGCCTCCCCGGCTTCTGCCGCGTTCTTGACGCCGAAGGGCAGCACGATGAACAGGCACACCCACCACACGATGAAGTAGATGGCGATCCCGCTTGCCCAGCTCATGCCTGTTCGAGCTCAACCAGCGTGCCGCAGAAATCCTTGGGGTGCAGGAACAGCACGGGCTTGCCATGCGCGCCGGTCTTGGGGTTTCCGTCGCCCAGCACGCGGGCGCCCTGCGCCTTGAGCCGGTCACGGGCTTCGAGAATATCCGCCACCTCGTAACAGACGTGATGAATGCCGCCCGCCGGATTCTTTTCGAGGAACGCCTTGATCGGCGACGCATCGCCAAGCGGCTCCAGCAATTCGATCTTGGTGTTGGGAAGCTCCACGAACACCACCGTCACGCCATGCGCGGGCTCCGCCTGCGGCGCGGAAACCCGGGCCCCCAGCATGGCGCGGTACACCTCCGCCCCCCTGGCGAGATCGGGAACGGCAATCGCCACATGGTTCAGTCGTCCAAGCATCGGAAATTCTCCTGAACCGGGGACATAGGGCCGGGCGGCCCGCCACTCAATGCGGCTTTTCGGCCAAGGCGCGGATGATCCAGTCCTGCTGTTCCGGAAAGCGCACGCCGCGTGGCTCGAACAGGTGGCGTTCGAGGAAATAGGACGCCAGCCGCAAGCCTTCGATCACGTCAGAGGGCGGGGCGTCGGCCTGCTCGCGCAGGAAGGCGGGCAGGCGGAACAGCCGGTCGCGGTAGGGCATGCCCGCCTCGGCCGACACCGCCTTGCCGCTCTTCGGCGAAACGAAGGCGAGGTTGTCGCGCCGGCCGGTGGCCGCGCAGGCCGAAAGATCGAGCCCGAAACCCAGCTCCTCCAGCAGCCCCAGTTCCCAGCGCACCAGCAGCGCCGGCCAGACGCCGTCATCCTCGACGGCGTCCAGCACCACGCGCATGGCGTCATAGATGCGTGGATGCGGCTCGCGCTCGGGCAGCAGCTGGGCGAGGCCGGTGATGGTCGCCAGGCCAGCCAGGCGGAACGGTTCTTCCATGATCGCGCCAGCGCGGAGCAGCAAGGGTTCCAGCACAAAGGTGCCGAGCTGCTCCTCGAGGCGGGCGCGCCACACCGCATGCACCGTATTGCCGGCCTGCAGCACCGGGCGTTGCGTCTTGGAGCGGCCGCCACGCACCAGCCCCAGCGCCCGGCCGTGCCGCGCGGTGAGGATTTCGGCAATGGCGCTCGTCTCGCCATGGCGGCGGACCGAGAGGATCACGCCTTCGTCGCGCCATTCCATGGCTCAGACGTCAAGCCCCATGGCGCGCAGCCGCTCGGTATCCTCCGCCCAGCCCTCGCGCACCTTCACAAACAGGAACAGATGCACCTTGCGGCCGAACTCCCGTTCCATGTCGGCGCGCGCCAGCTGGCCGATCAGCTTCACCGTCTGCCCGCCCTTGCCCAGCACGATGGCCTTCTGGCTGTCACGCTCGACGAAAATCGCCTGATGGATTTTCACCGAGCCGTCGGGGCGCTCCTCCCAGCTCTCGGTCTCCACGGTCGAGGCATAGGGAAGCTCGTCATGCAGCCGGTCATAGATCTTCTCGCGGGTCATTTCCGCCGCCATGAAGCGGAGCTGCAGGTCCGCAACCTGGTCTTCCGGGTAAAGCCACGGCCCTTCCGGCATGCGGCGCGCGATGGCCTTGCGGAGATCATCCGTGCCAGCACCGGAGAGCGCGCTCACCATGAAGGTCTCGGAGAACGGGTAGGCGGCGTTGAATGCGGCGGCCACCTCGAGGAGCTGCTCCCGCTTCATCACATCGATCTTGTTGATGACCAGCATGGCATCCTTGCGGGCGGCGGCCAGCCCTTCGATCAACGCCTTCGCCTCCTCGGTGAGGCCCGGGCGGCCATCGATGAGCAGCACGGCAGCATCGGCGTCACCCGCACCGCTCCAGGCGTTCTCGACCATCGCGCGGTCCAGCTTGCGCTTGGGCTTGAAGATGCCCGGCGTATCGACCAGCACGATCTGCGTGTTGCCCTCCAAGGCGATGGCGCGGATGCGGGCGCGCGTGGTCTGCACCTTGTGGCTGACGATCGACACCTTGGAGCCGGCCAGCTGGTTGACGAGCGTCGACTTGCCGGCATTGGGCGCGCCGATAATGGCGCAGAAGCCGCAGCGCGTGGGTTCGGAAGAGAGCGCCATCACCTGATCCCCTCGCGTGACAGAAAAGCCTCGGCCGCCGCCATCTCGGCGGCGCGCTTGCTCTTGGCGGCGCCTTGCGCGGGCGCCATGCCCTGAACCTGCACCGCGACGGCGAACACCGGTTCATGTTCCGGCCCCTCGCGGCTCACCACGGTATAGGACGGAATTGCCATGGCCCTCGCCAGCGCCCATTCCTGCAGAAACGTCTTGGGGTCCTTGACCCCCACCAGGGGCTGGCGGAGCAGTTCCTTCCAGCACCGCAAGACAAAGCCCCGCGCCTGCTCCAGCCCGCCGTCGAGGTAGATGGCGGCGATCAGCGCCTCCATCGCGTCGCCGAGGACGCCGCGGTTAAGATGCATGCCCTTGCTGCGCTCATCGGCGCCGATGACCACCAGCTCCGATAACCCGATCGTATCGCCCGCCGTGGCGCAGGCCTCGCCGCGCACCAGCGCCGAAAGACGCGCCGTCAACTCGCCCTCGCTATGGCCGGGATCGGCGGCATAAAGCTGCTCGGCGATGACCAGTCCCAGCACCCGGTCACCGAGGAATTCCAGCCTCTGGTAATTGCGCTTCGGCCTGGGGCTGCTGCGGTGGGTCAGCGCCTCGGTCAGCAGCGCGCGGTTAGCGAAACGGTAGCCGATTTTTTCGGCGATGGCCTCGTGCTGGGCGGCGGTGAAACGGGTCAAGGCCGGACTAGATCAGCATGAAGAAGCGGTTCCAGCGGATGTCGAACGGCCACTGCCAGACTTCGAACAGGCTGGAGTCCGGCGAAATCGAGAAGAAGATGATGTCGGCGCGGCCAACGAAATTCTCGATCGGCACGAAGCCCACCCGCGGGTAGCGCGAATCCTGCGAATTGTCGCGGTTGTCGCCCATCATGAAATAGTGCCCCGGCGGCACCACATATTCCTGGGTGTTGTCAGCCTCGCCCAAGGGTTCCGTGTCCAGCACCCGGTAGCTGACGCCATTGGGCAGCGTCTCCATGAACTGCGGCACCGGCGCCCGCAGCCCGGACTCGGCCGGATCGGAGTAGTCCTCGATCCGCTCCTTCTTCACCGCCTCGCCGTTGATGTAGAGAACGCCCTCCCGCATCTGGATACGATCGCCGGGAAGCCCGATCACCCGCTTGATATAGTCGATGCTGGTATCGCTCGGCAGCTTGAACACCGCCACATCGCCGCGCTTCGGCTCAGCCGGGAAGAAGATACGGCCATCGAAGCCAAACGGGCAGCAACTGACGATCTGATTTCCGAACAGACCGAGCGAGAAATTGAACGAATAGCGCCCATAGCCATAGGACAGCTTGGAGACAAACAGATAGTCCCCCACCTTCAGCGTCGGATACATCGACGCCGAAGGAATGTTGAAGGGCTGGTAGAGAAAGGTCCTGACGAAAAAGGCGATGAGCAGCGCCTGGATGATGACCTTGACCGTCTCCCACAGGCCGTCCTCGGATTTGCGCCGGGTATCCTGAGCCGCCGCCATCATATGGTCTTTCTTGCGCATTTGTCGTTTCATCGCAGCGCTTTGAACGCGCCAGCCCCGGCATATAGACCGGGGCAACGGGGGATGCAACGCAACCCGCCGCAAGCTGCGTCACTGTGGCCGATAAGTTACAGTTTGCCGGGATTTAGGCCCGCACCGCCTCGATCATGACGAAGGCATGGGCATAGGGGAAATCGTCGGTGATGGTCAGGTGGATGCGGGCGGCATGGCCGGCCGGCAGCAGTTCTTCGAGGCGGATCAACGCCCCGCCGGTCAGCACCATGGTGGGCTTGCCCGAGGGCTCGTTCACCACCCCCATGTCGCGCCAGAACACCCCCGCCCGGAAGCCGGTGCCGAGCGCCTTGGAACAGGCCTCCTTGGCGGCGAAACGCTTGGCGTAGGAGGCGGCGCGGGCCGCCCGGCGCTCCGATTTCCGCACCTCCATTTCGGTGAAAATCCGTTCGATGAAGCGCCCGCCGAAGCGCTCCAGCGTGGCCTCGATGCGCCGGATGTCGATCACATCATTGCCGATGCCGATGATCATCTGAGGCCGCGGCTCCCGGGCTTGACGGCGGCAATGGCGGCAAGCTCCGGCGGCAGCCGGTCCGCCGCATAGGTGGGAATGTCGAGCCGGGCCAGCGCGGCGAGCGGCACCCCGATGTCCGCCTTGCCGCCGGAACGGTCGATCAGGCAGGCGGCCGCCACGGTGACCCCGCCTTCCCCGGCAATCCCGGCGATGCATTCGCGCGAGGAGAGTCCGGTCGTCACGATGTCTTCCACCATCAGCACGCGGGCGCCCCCGGGGATGGTGAAGCCGCGGCGCAGCGTCAGGCTGCCGTCGACCCGCTCGAAAAAGACCGCCGGAACGCCCAGCTGCCGGGCCATCTCATAGCCGACGATCACACCCCCCATGGCGGGCGAGGCGACGAGATCGATGGGCGCCGCGATCATGGCCCTCACCTGGCCCGCCAGCGCCGCGCAGAGCCGCGCCGCGCGGGCGGGGTCCATCAGCACCCGGGCGCATTGCAAATAGCGGCTGGAGTGCAGCCCCGATGACAGGATGAAATGCCCTTCCAGCAGCGCGCCCGCGGCGCGGAATTCATCCAGAACCTCGTCTCCCGTCATGCCCCTACCCCGTCTTGCGGCTCACATCGCTCACCGATGTCTTGCCGCGCAAGCTGTCCATGATGCCGTTCAGATGCTTGAGGTCGGTCACCTCCAGCGTGATGTCGAGATCGAAAAAGTCCCGCGCGCCCTCGCGCGCCACCATCTGCAGCGCGTCGATGTTGCCGCCCAGGTCGCTGATCGCCTGGGTCACCTGCGCCAGCGCCCCCACCTCGTTGAGGATCGTCACCTTGATCCGCGCCGGGAAGCGCTGGTCCTCCGAGCCGGTGTCCCAGGCGAGGTCCACCCAGCGTTCCGGCTGGTTGTCGAACTGCTCGAGCGCCTTGGCGAAGATCGGATAGATTGTGATGCCCTCCCCCGGCACCAGAATGCCGACGATACGCTCACCCGGCACCGCCCCCGTTTCGGGAGAAATCTTCAGCGCCGTGGTGCGGGCCACGCCGCGCACCGGCACTGAAAGGTCAAGGTCCGCCTTGCGCGCCGGGCCCGGGCGGCGCAACTCCTTCATCTTGCTGTCGTCGATGGCCACCCCCATGGCCTTCATCAGGTCGATGGCCGAGAGTTCGCCACGCCCGATGGCGGCCAGCGCGTCGTCCCGGTTGCGGTGGCCGAGCCGTGGCAGCGCCGCCGCCACCTCTTTCTCCACATAGGTCTTGCCGAGCTTGGCCAGCATCTTTTCCACGATCTCGCGGCCCAGCCCCGCGAATTGCTTGCGCGCCGCCGCCCGGTTGGCCCGGCGGATGGCGGCGCGGGCCTTGCCGGTCACGGCGAGGCCCTCCCAGGCGGCGGGCGGCGACTGCGCCTCGGAGCGGATGATCTCCACCTCGTCACCGTTGCGCAGCACGGTGACCAGCGGCGCGTGGTTGCCGTTGATCTTGGCGCCGACACAGCTGTCGCCCACCGAGGTGTGGACGGCATAGGCGAAATCGATCGGGGTGGCGCCCTTGGGAAGCGCGATCAACTTGCCTTTGGGCGTGAAGCAGAACACCTGGTCATGGAACAGTTCGAGCTTGGTGTGTTCCAGGAACTCGCGCGGCGATTCACCTTCCTGCAACATCTCAACAAGATGCCGCAACCAGCGATAGGCATTGGATTCCGCGGCCGGCGCCCTGAAGCCGTCCAGCGCCTCCTTGGCGTCCGGGGCATCCTTGTAGATGTTGTGGGCGGCCACCCCGCGCTCGGCGATTTCATGCATCAGCCGGGTGCGGATCTGCATCTCGACGCGCATGTGATGGGGCCCGATCACCGTGGTGTGGATGGAGCGGTAATCATTCTGCTTGGGCGTCGAGATATAGTCCTTGAAGCGCCCCGGCACCGCCCGGTAGGTGCGGTGGATGATGCCCAGCGCCCGGTAGCACTGGTCCACCGTGCCGACGATCACCCGGAAGCCGAAAATGTCGGAAAGCTGGCCGAGCGAGAGCAGCTTGCGCTCCATCTTGCGGAAGATCGAATAAGGCCGTTTCTCGCGGCCATGGACCTCGGCCTTGATGCCGTTTTCGACCAGTTTCTGGGTCAGCTCCTGCTCGATCGATTTCAGGATCCCGCCGCTCTCGGCATGGAGCTTCGTCAGCCGGTCGAGGATGATCTGATAGGCCTGGGGGTTGAGCACCTTGAAGGCGATGTCTTCCAGCTCGTCCCGCACCGCCTGCATGCCCATGCGCCCGGCCAGCGGGGCATAGATATCCATGGTCTCCTGGGCGATGCGCAGCCGCTTCTCGGGCTTCACGAAGTTGAGGGTGCGCATGTTGTGCAACCGGTCAGCGAGCTTGACCAGCAGCACCCGCACATCGCGTGACATCGCCAGCAACAATTTGCGCAGGTTTTCGGCTTGCGCGGCTTCCTTTGTGACAAGATCCAGCTTGGCGATCTTGGTCAGGCCATCGACCAGCCCGGCGATCTCCTGGCCAAATTTTTCCTCGATTTCCTGGTGGGTTGCTTCCGTATCCTCAACCGTATCGTGAAGCAGGGCCGCGGCGATGGTGGCCGAGTCCAGCTTCATCTCGGTCAGAATGGCAGCCACTTCAAGGGGATGGTTGAAATACGCCTCGCCCGAGGCGCGCTTCTGGTTGCCATGCGCCTTCATGGCATAGACATAGGCCCGGTTCAGCAGGTCCTCGTCGGCATCGGGGTCGTAGCGGGTGACCCGCTCGACCAACTCGTACTGGCGCATCATGGCGGCAGTCTACGACAAAAAAGGCCGGACTCCAGTGGGTCCGGCCATGAAACTTTGATGGCGCAGGCCCGCTCAGTAGCCGTTGCGCTGGCTTCCCGGGCTTTCGGCGGGCGGCATGCCCTCGAGGCCACGCAGCAGATCTTCCTCGGTCATCCGCTCCATGTCCGGCTGGTCATCGTCGCCGGCGTCGTTGACGATCGTCATGTCGCCGGACTGCTGGATCAGCGGCACTTCGGTGGCCTCCGGCTCATCGACCTCGACATGCTTCTGCATGGAGTGGATGTATTCCTCGCGCAGATCTTCCGGAACGAGGGTCTCATCAGCGATCTCGCGCAGCGCCACCACCGGGTTCTTGTCATTGTCCCGCTCGATGGTGATCGGCGCGCCCTGCGAAATGCTGCGGGCGCGATGGGCGGCCAGCAGCACCAGCTCAAAGCGGTTGGGAAGCTTGTCGATGCAGTCTTCTACGGTGACGCGCGCCATGGGGCCCGTACACTCCTCGTTGTTCTGGTTGAAGCCGCGGCTCTTAGGGGCATTTCAAGGCAAAATCAAGCCCATGGCATCGGGCGCGAAAACTGATGCCGATCCGGCCAACACGGCTAGGCCACAGATCGCGTTATGCAGTATAGGCTGGTTGCAATACGCCGGAATCTCTTCGTGTCCTCATACCACTCGGCCAGAGAACGCTACGCCGTGTCGCGGGCGCGGGCCATCGCCGCAACCACCGCGGCGCTGGTTCCCGCGTTTGGCGTTGCCTTTCGCCTTACGGGCTGGAGCAGGACCGTTCAGGCGGCTTATCGCGCGCAATGGCATTCTCCGGAATTTGACTGGGAAGAGATTTACCGCCGATTTGGCGATCCCGACCGTCTTGATCTCGCGATATGGGCTGGAGAAAGGCTTTGCGGCCTCGGCCTTGCCACAACAACGCCCGCTGCACTGAACCTTCTGTTCCTGGAAGGAGACTCCCGGCCGGATTGTCCGCTCAGAGGACTGCGTATTCCGATCTTCCTCGATGTCGCCGCAAACTACGCCCAGGACCGCGGCAAGACTGAACTGAGGGTTTGGCCACTCACCGATAACCTTGCTGAGCTATACCGTGACGCATATGGGTTTTCGCTTGTCACCACCGGGCCAGGCGGGCCATATTGGGTCAGAAGGATACGATGATGAACGTCCTTGTCAGCCGTTTTACAACATGGGTTTCGTCCTGCTTGAGCCTGGCTGGGGTTCCCAGGCAACAGGCAGGTTCCGGCGACCCGGCATCTCCTGCGATGACCGGCCTGTGGCGCGATCTGACGCCTGAGCAAAAGGCAAAAGCGCTGGCCTATAGGGGAAACGAAAACCACGGCGATCCGCGCTTCGCCAGCAAGGGTTAGCCGCTCAAGTCTAAGGCTGCGGCTCCTTCAGAAGCTCCAGGAGCTTGCCGCGCACGCGCTCCGGGTCGACGCCCTGCTTCAGCATCTCCTTGGTCTTCAGAAGCTGCATGCTCTCTTCCATCATTTCGCCCGGGTTGAAGGTCGGCGGGAAGGAGCGCGGCGGGAAATCCCGGAAACTGGCGATGAAGTCCAACACGTCCGCGGTCACCCCATACATGCTGCCGACATGGTTGAGATGCCAGTCCCAATAGGTGTTGGAGGTGATATCGGCGCGCTCATAGGGGTCCTGGAACAGGTTGAAGAGCTTGGCCATGCGCAGCCTGGTGAAAGGCTCGGCCCACACCGCCATGGTGCCCAGCATGCGCTGCTCGGCGAACACATATTTGTAGTCGCCCTGGCGGAGCGCCACCAGCAGCCCGTCATCGTTTGAATAGAAGAACTTGTTGCGGGCGCTTTTCACGCCGTTGTTGTTGGCCGCCGTGCCGGACACCGCGGTGAGAAAAGCCGACTGGTCATAGCCGTCGAGATGAACCTTGTAGGTCCGGCCACTGGCCTGATAGCCCACGAGCAGCTTGTTGACGATGTCCGGCTCGCCGGCGATCGCCATCAGCGTCGGGATCCAGTCATTATGGCTCATCAGCTCGTTGGTGACGGTTCCGGGCTTGATGTGGCCCGGCCAGCGCACCAGGGCCGGCACCCGGAAGGCGCCTTCCCAGTTGGTGTCCTTCTCGGAGCGGAACGGCGTCATCGCGCCGTCTGGCCAGCTGTTCATATGCGGGCCGTTGTCGGTGGTATAGACGACCACCGTGTTGCCGGCGATGCCCATGTCATCGAGCGCCTTGAGCAGGCGTCCCACCGTGCCGTCATGCTCGATCATGCCGTCGAGGTATTCGCTGTCGCCGTGGGTGTAGCGCCCGCGGTGCTCGGGCCGCACATGGGTGCGCAGATGCATGCGGGTGGAATTGTACCACACGAAGAACGGCTTTCCGGCCGCATGCTGCCGCTGCATGTAATCGATCGCGGCCGCCGATGTCTCGTCGTCGATGGTCTACATGCGCTTGCGGGTCAGCGCCCCGGTATCGACGATGATCTGCTTGCCGATCTTGCCGAAGCGCGGGTCAACCGTCGGGTCGTCCACATCGGTCGCGGTGGTCTTCAGCACGCCGCGCGGCCCGAATTTCTTGCGGTATTCCGGGTCTTTCGGATAGTCCGGCAGTTCCGGCTCCTCCTCGGCGTTGAGGTGATAGAGATTGCCGAAGAACTCATCGAAGCCGTTCACCGTGGGCAGCGTCTCGTTGCGGTCGCCAACATGGTTCTTGCCGAACTGGCCGGTCGCATAGCCCATGCTCTTCAGCAGTCCGCCCACCGAAGGGTCTTCCTGGTTCATGCCCATGGGCGCCCCGGGAAAGCCCACCTTGCTGAGCCCGGTGCGGATCACATGCTGGCCGGTGAGAAAGGCGGAGCGCCCCGCCGTGCAGCTCTGCTCGCCGTAATAGTGGAGGAAACGCAGGCCCTCATGGCGATGCGGTCGATGTTGGGCGTCTCATAGCCCATCACGCCGTCGCTGTAGGCGCTGACATTGGCAAGGCCGATGTCATCGCCGAAAATCACCAGGATGTTGGGCTTGTTCTCCGCCGCCCTGGCTTGCTGGGGCGCCAAGGCCGCCACCGCGGCCAGCGCCGCAACCACCCCCGCCCGCCAAACGCCAATGCCCGCTGCGTATCCCATAGGCCTCTCCCGCGTGATCACGATCAGCCTTTACTGACCGCAATCCACGGGCTCCCGCATTGACGCCGATCAAAAACCGGCGGTCCTGCGTCAGCGCCCCAGCCAGAGCGCCGCGAGGCCCAGAAAGGCGAAGAACCCCACCACATCGGTCACGGTGGTGACGAAGGTGCCTGATGCGATGGCCGGGTCGATGTCGAAGCGGTCCAGCGCCAGCGGCACCAATATGCCGGCCAGCGCCGCGGCCAGCAGGTTGATGACCATGGCCGCGCCGATGATCAGCCCCAGGGGCTCCGAACCGAACCACAGCCAGGCAAACACCCCGATGAGGAGCGCGAACAGCACGCCGTTGATCAGGCCCACCGCGCATTCGCGCAGCGAGAAGCGCAGCGCATTGACGGGCGAGAGCGTGCGGGTGGCCAGCGCCCGCACCGCCACCGTCATGGTCTGGGTTCCGGCATTGCCGCCCATCGAGGCGACGATCGGCATCAGAATGGCGAGCGCCACCATCTGGTCGATGGTGGCCCCGAACAGCGAAATCACCCAGGAGGCCAGAACGGCGGTCAGCAGGTTCACGAACAGCCAGGCAAAGCGCGAGCGCGAAGTGGCGGCCACCGTATTGCCGATCGCCTCCTCAACGCCAACACCGCCGAGATGGAGCAGCTGGCCCGCCGCCTCCTCCTGGATCACGTCGACGATGTCGTCGGCCATCAGCGTGCCGATCAGCCGGCCACTGTCGTCGGTCACCGCGGCGGAGACGAGGTTGTATTTGTCGAAGCGGTAGGCCACGTCGGCCTGGTCGTCGCTGGCTTTGAACACCGTCTGCTCGGTATCCATGATCGCCGCCACCGTCTTGTCGCCCGGCTGGCGGAGGAGCCGCGCCAGCGGCACCGTGCCCACCAGATGAAAACCGGGATCGACGGCATAGACCTCGATGAACTGCTCCGGCAGATGCCGGCCGGTGCGGATGTAATCATTGGCCTCCGCCACCGTCCAGGAATCCGGCACCGCCACGAATTCGGTCTTCATCAGGCGGCCGGCGGTATTCTCGGGGAAGTCCAGCGCCCGGGTGAGCGCCACCCGGTCTTCCTTGGACACTTTGGCGAGGATTTCGCGCTGGTCGTCGCGCTCGAGGTCCTCGATCAGGTAGAGCGCATCATCGGTATCGAGCTTCTTCACCGCCGAGGCGATGATGTCGTTGGGCAACGCCTCCATCAGCGCGTCGCGCACGCCCTCGTCGAGCTCCGCCAGCGCCTCGGCGTCAAACGACCGCCCCAGCGCCGCGATCAGCCGCACCCGGTCCGGCTGGTCCAGCGCCTCGATCACGTCGGCGAGGTCCGCCGCATGCAGATCGCGGGTCAGCTGGCGCAGCGCCTTATGGTTGCCGCCATCCAGCGCCTCCGCCACGCGCGCGAGATAGGCGGGTTCGATCACCCCCCATTCATCGCGCAGCGGCTGGTCTTCGAGTTCGCTCATGGCGATTTCTCAATCCTATTCGGGGGGCCGAGGCAAGGTGAAAGCGGAAAAGGGAGCAGATCAGCACACCGGGGCCTTGCACAACATGGTTGATTCAACTGCCGCTGCGGCCCCTAATGCGGGTTCTCGAATCGGGGTCGGATGATGATCGGCGGTCAATTGTTTACCCGCGGCTTTCTTCAGGAGGGCATCAGGGACCATGACGCATGGCGACGCTCCGGCGAAGCCGGTGTGGCCGAATGGCGCGAAGATCTCACCCGGCTGGTGAGCGCGCTTGCCGCGCAGCGGGCTCCCAACGAAGCGCAGACCGAAGACCGCCTGATCTATCCCGTTCTGGAAAGCCTCGGGTGGGACCACCGGGATGTCCAGACCAATGCGTCGGTCAAGGGCCGCGAGGATGTGCCGGATGCCCTGCTGTTTTCCGGACCGGAAACGCTCTCTCTGGCGGCGGGCCTCGAACCGTGGCGGCGGTTTCAGCATGGGCTCTGCATCGTCGAAGCCAAGCGCTGGGGCAGGCTCCTCGACCGGGAAACTAAAGGCCAGAAGGGAGAGGAAGGCACACCCTCATCGCAGATGCTGCGCTATCTGCGCCGCGTCGAGGAGCGCACGCAGGGAAAGCTGCGGTGGGGCATTCTCACCAATGGGCGGCTGTGGCGGCTCTACCATCACACCGGCACCGGCACATCGGAAAACTATCTGGAGATTGACCTCGGCAAGGCGCTGAACGCACCGGGCTGCGAGCCCGATCTTCTGGACAGGCCGCCCGATGGCTTCACCGAAAGCAGCTGGCGCGATCATGTGCTGCGCCTGTTCCGGGTTCTGTTCGGCCGCCATTCATTTCTGCCGGAAGCGGCGGGCGAGAGTTTCCACCAGCTCGCACTGCGGGAGGGCAAGCGCTGGGAGGCGAAGGTTGCCAAGACGCTTTCGGAGAAGGTCTTCGGCGAAGTCTTTCCCGCGCTCGCCGATGCGCTGGCAAAGTCTGGCCCGCCGCGTCAGATGCCGCTGTCGGCGGCGGACCTTGATGACATCAGGCAGGGCGCGCTGATCCTGCTGTATCGCCTGCTGTTCGTACTCTATGCGGAAGACCGCAACTTGCTGCCCGACGAGCATGGGCCATATGCCGAGTTCTGCCTCACCCGCATCCGCATGGAGGTTGCCCGCCGCCACGAGGCCGGAACGCCTTATCCCAAGGGCGTGAACCTGATCTGGCCCCGCCTGAAGACCATCTTCCGCGCCATTGCCGAGGGCAATGACGATCTCGGCATTCCGCCCTACAATGGCGGCCTGTTCGAGGCAAGCGCCGCCCCCATTCTCGAAACGGTGGATTTGCCCGACGCCGCTCTCGCCAGGGCCTTGTTCGCCTTGAGTCATGAGCCGGACACCGGCCAAGGCGCGCGCTACATCAATTATCGCGATCTTTCGGTTCAACAGCTGGGCAGCGTCTATGAGCGCTTGCTGGAGTATAAACTCACGGCGGATGGGCTGGACATCAAGGTGGGCCTCAGCCCGTTCGGACGCAAATCTTCGGGCAGCTACTATACGCCTGACGAACTCGTGCAGCTGATCATCGGGCGCACGGTGGGCCCGCTTGCCGATGAAGCGGAAGCCGCCTTCCGCAACAAGGCGGAAAGCGGCAAGGCGCACCCGCGCGAACTTGCCGCCCTTGACCCCGCCGAGGCCATCCTGCGCCTCAAGGTTTGCGATCCGGCCATGGGCTCGGGCCACTTCCTTGTCACGCTGGTGGACTGGATGACAGACCGCGTGCTCGAGGCCATGGCCTCAGCCGAGCTGACAGCGCCCGGCTATGTGTCGCCGGTTGCCGCGCGGATCGAGACGGTCCGCGGCCGCATCGAAAAGCTGGCGAAAGACCACAACTGGCCCATCGTCGAAGCTCACCTGGACAACAAGGCCGTGGTCCGCCGCATGGTGCTGAAACGCTGCATCTATGGCGTCGACTTGAACCCCATGGCGGTCGAACTGGCCAAAGTGGCGCTCTGGCTTCACTCCTTCACCGTCGGCGCGCCCTTGTCCTTCCTCGATCATCACCTGATCTGCGGCAACGCGCTGTTCGGCGAGCGCGTCCGTCCGGTGATGGACTGGGCCTTCGGCGGCAACCTGCTCATCAACGACATGGTGCAGAAGGCGCGCGGCGCGGCGCGCGGTATGGAGCAGGTGGAGCAATTGACCGACGCCGACGTGGCGGAAGTCCGGAATTCGAAATCGCTGTTCGGCGATGTGCAGGCCGCCACGGAGGACCTCCGGGCCTTCATGGACCTCGTGCACGGCCTGCGCTGGGCGGGAGGCGACAAGACCCGCACTCGCGCCATCGCCCGGCTTCAGAAAGGCGATTTCGGCAATCCGCTCGCCCTGCTGACAGGGCGAATATCGCCGCCGGAGGTGTCCGCCAGCCAGCGGAAACTGCTTGATGGCCCGCAAACCGGCCTCAGCGCCATTGACAGGAAAAGCCTTCGTGACGCCGAAGACCTGGCGGTTCTGCCCGCCATCCTGCACGATGTCCGCGCGGCCATCGCGCGCGAGCGATTCCTGCATTGGGAGGTGGCCTTCCCCGGCGTCTGGAGCGATTGGGACAGCGCCGAACCTTCGGGCGGTTTCGACGCGGTGATCGGCAACCCGCCGTGGGACCGGATGAAGTTTCAGGAAGTGGAATGGTTCGCGGAACGCCGTCCGGACATCGCAATGGCCACGCGCGCGGCGGACCGCAAGCGCATGGTTGCGCAACTTGTCAAGACAACAGAGCCGATCGTTGCCGACTATCATGCGGCGGTGGCCCGGGCGGAGGGCTCCGCAAAGGTGGCGCGGGACTGCGGAGCCTATCCACTGCTCTCCAGCGGCGACATTAATCTCTACTCACTATTCGTCGAGCGATCACACATGCTAGTAAAGAAGTCTGGCATGTTAGGTCTGCTTGTACCAATCGGCATTGGAACAGACGCCAACAGCGCGGGGTACATCGCGGATATAGTCGACAAACGGCAACTGAAGTCATTCATTTCCTTCGAGAACAGACGGCGATGGCTGTTTGATGATGTTCACGCCGAAGATCAACCTACAGTCCTCATAGTCTCCAATTCCAGCCGCAGATCTCCTCATTTCGAATACGCTGTAAAACTTCACGCAATTCCAAATGAGGAACATAATCCGATCATTGTCCTAAGCGCCCAGACACTGCACGCAGTCAACCCAAACACTCGTACAATGCCAATTTTCCGCAGTGGTGAAGATAGTAGAATTATTACGGATGTATACAAAAATACTCCTATTTTTGTTAGACGACTCGGAAAACGAGAAGAGTGTGATTGGCCGACATACTACCTCAGTATGTTCCACCTCACAAATAGCAGTTCACTCTTTAGGAATCGTGACGAGGTAGAGAACCGCGAGGGCGGCTGGCCTATTGGACAACAGAGATTCAATTCGCCAAGTGGTATCTGGCTCCCACTCTACGAAGGAAAGAGCATCCAAATCTATAATCATCGTTATGCTTCGGTTGTAACGCCAAAGGGTTCCCTGAGCGGACAAGGGCAGTCCGTCCATTCCACACCAAGTGAGTTAGCCTCGCCAGACTTCTACCCATCGCCACGTTATTGGGTGAACGCAAAAGAAGTGGACACAGTGAGACTGGGCTACGCCATAGGCTTCAACGATGTTTGCAATACAAACAATGCACGCTCAGTGATAGCCGCTATCATCCCAAGAGTAGCCGCCGGAAACAGTTTGCCAATCCTGGACGGTTTGGAGGCAGATCAATGCGCGCTACTCTTGGCCAACCTCAATTCTATTCCGTGCGATTACATTGCGAGGAGCAAGATTCAGAGTAGGCACCTCAACAAGTATATTCTTGAGCAACTTCCAATTATTCCACCTGCTCTCTACACTCGGAAATTCGGTGACAAGACTTCGGCCGAGATTGTGAGAGAGCATGTTCTGGTCCTATCGTATACGGCCCGTGATCTGTCGCCTTTCGCCCGCGATATGGGCTACATCGACCCGGCGACTGGCGAGGCGAGGCCGCCCTTTGTGTTCGATGCCGCCGACCGGCTCCGCCGCCGCGCCAGGCTCGATGCCACGTATTTCATGCTCTATTTCCCGAGCGTGACGCCGGCGGACGTGGCCACCCTGCGCGATACGGCCAGCTACATCTATTCAACCTTCCCCATCGTGGAGCGCGAGGAGATGGCGGCCCATGGCCGTTACCTCAGCCGCGACTTGTGGCCTGCTGCCGGTTCCGTGGACATGCACTTAAGCTAACCCCGCCTTCCTCTCGAACTCAATGGGGCTGATGTACCCGAGCGTGGAATGCCGGCGCTTGGGGTTGTAGAAGCACTCAATGTAATCGAACACATCGGCC
>NZ_JBJTER010000192.1:0-1450 GCF_046093005.1 Aestuariivirga sp. | reverse complement strand
GGGCGGCTCGCGGGAGTCTTTGTCGGCGAGGTCGGCCAGCCGTTGCGCCTGCGGGTCGGCGAGCAGGCGTTGTTGCTGCAGAGCGCGCACCGGCATCATCAGTTCGCGCTCCGCCATGCGCAGCCGCTCTTCCTGCAGCTTCAGCGCCGTGATGTCGGTTCCAACCGAAACGAATCCGCCATCCTTGGTGCGCCGCTCGTTGATCTGCAGCCAGCGGCGGTCCGCGAGCTGTACCTCGAAGGAACGGCCTTCGCCGCTCTCGCCCTTGAGGCCGATACGCTTGCGCACGGCGGGCTCCTTGGCGGTGCGCACCACGTCCTCATAGGGCGTGCCCGGCACGCAGACCGAGACGGGAAGCGAATGGAACTGCTGGTATTTTGAATTGCACAGCACCAGCTTGTTGTCGGCGTCCCACAGCACGAAGGCCTCCGAGATGTTCTCGAT
This sequence comes from Aestuariivirga sp., assembly GCF_046093005.1. GTDB lineage: Bacteria > Pseudomonadota > Alphaproteobacteria > Rhizobiales > Aestuariivirgaceae > Aestuariivirga. Next base: position 1,006 of record NZ_JBJTER010000192.1, on the reverse strand, counting down.
CGCGTCCTTGAGGCGGAGTTCGGCCTCCTTGTTGAGCTTGTCCGCAAGCTTCTGCTGGGTAATGTCGAAGACGATGCCGATCAGGTGCGGGCGGTCCTTCGCTTCGCCGGGCGCCAGCGCCATGCGGGCGCGGAGCCAGACGTAATGTCCGTCTTCGTGGCGCATGCGGAACTCGAGGTCGAAGGACGTGCTGCGGCCGTCGAGCAGCTGCTCCACCGCCTCCTCGAGCTGGGTGTCCTGCTCGTGGATGCGGCTCACCGCCTCGGCGAAGGTCAGATAGTCGCCCTTTACGGGCATGCCGAGGATGTCGAACATCGAGCGTGACCAGAAGATCACCCCCTTGTCGATGTCCCAGTCCCACATGCCGCATTGGCCGCGGTCCAGCGCCTTGTCGAGCCTTGCCGTGGCGAGACCCAGCATCGAGTCTGCCTCGGCGGCCTTGGCGGCCTGCCAGTGAAAGGCGCCGCCCAGCAGCATGAGCACGAACAGGGTCACGATGAACAGCGCGGTGACGCGGGTGACGCTGGTGCGCCAGGCCTGCAGCACATCCGACTTGCGCTGCAGCACGAACAGCGTGCCGGGAAAATCGCCGAGATCGTGCATGCCGACGAACGCGTCGTCGCCGGAGGCGAGCCGCAGCGGCGCCATCTCGCTGCTGTTGATGCCGACGCCGACAATGAAATCAGGCGCCAGAAGACTGGTAACCGGCAAGCCATCGAGCTGCGCCGCGGCGGGCTGGCTGGCGATGATCCGCCCGGCGTTGTCCACGACGGCGAAAATCCGGTCTTCTTCCAGCGCGGCCGCCGGAATGACACGCTTGAGATAGACGCTGGTGACGGCTGGCGGCGCGGCGCCCTTGAGCTGGGCCGCGGCCGCATCGGCCTTCAGCGCCTCGGCGGCGATCCGGCCATAGAGCGCCGAATGCCGGTTCTGCTCAGCCATGTGGGTGGCGCGGCTGTCAGTGAGCTGCAACAGCAGCGTGCCGCCCATCAGCACCAGAAACAGC
>NZ_JBJTER010000191.1:0-13882 GCF_046093005.1 Aestuariivirga sp. | reverse complement strand
AGGCGATGGCGTCGAGGCGTTCGGCGATGGCCGCGTCATTGGTGAGGATAAGCCCTGACGGCGGCCCGCCGAGGCTCTTATAGGTGCTCATGGTCATCACATGGGCGCCTTCGGCCAAAGGCTGCTGCCACTGTTTTCCAGCAATCATGCCCGACATATGCGCGGCGTCGAACATCACGAGCGCGCCCACGTCATCCGCGATCTCGCGGATCGCACCGATCGGATGCGGAAACAGGTTGAGGCTGCCGCCGATGGTGATGAGCTTCGGCCTGAGGCGCCGCGCCTCCTCTCGCAGCGCCGCGACATCGACCGAGAAATTCGCGGCATCGACGGGTGCGGGATGAGTCATCAGTCCATAGAGACCCGCCGCACCGGACGCGTGGTGGGTGACATGGCCGCCAATCTCCGGCGGCGGCGCGATGATCACATCGCCCGGCTTGGCCGCCGCCATGAACACATAGAGATTGGCGAGCGCGCCCGAGCCCACACGGATCTCGGCAAAGCGCGCATCGAACACCTCGGCGGCGAGTTCCGCCGCCATCACCTCGATCTTCTCGATGCCTTCGAGCCCCATCTCATATTTGTCACCCGGATAGCCGAGCGACGGCCGCGACCCGATGCCCGCCGCGAGCAGCGCCTCGGCCCGCGGGTTCAGCATGTTGGTGGCGGGATTGAGGTTGATGCACTGGCGCTCGTGGATGGCGTGGTTTTCTTCCACACAGGCCATCAGGGCGGCGTCATTCTCGTCGGCCGAAGCGCCGGCCACGCGCGCGGCCAGCGCCTGAATGTAATTCTCGGCACCCGCCGGAACCCAACCGCGCCGCTGCAACATCGCCTGCCCTCTACTCGCCGTTGGCAAAGGCGGCGCGCAGCACCGCGCGCTCGTCAGCGTCGAGGCGCAGGCTCGCCGTGGGCTGGTGGGTCTGCAAGCGGTCGGCCGCATGGTCGCACTGCGTGAAATAGGCGGCGAGCGCCTCCGGCCCGCAACCCGCTGATGGCGCAAGGCCGAGGAGACGGGTCGTTCCGCACAGCGATTCGAGATGGCCCACCAGATAGCCGGCATCGGCCAGCAGCGGCACGGCAGCGAGCCTGGTGCGCATCTGCGCACCTTTGCGCGGCGAGAAGCGCAAGGCCGGCAAAGCAGGAGCCAGCGCCTTTAGCTGGGCCACAAGCGCCTGGAGCGGCTGCACCCCCTCCTCCGCGTCAAGCCCGTGCTTCAGCGCCTGGTGGCGGGCAAAGCCCACGAGATAGCCGGCCGTGAAAGCGTACGGCGACACGCCGGGCTGCTGCGCCTGCGCGGCAAGGGCGGCGCGCGCCGCCTTGCGCAGCACCGCGGCGGCATGGTCCTCGCCGTCCTCGCGCGGAATCGCCGCCATCCGCAGGGGCGGCTTTTTCCGGCTCATGTTGATGTCGCGCCACCCCATGGCTAGGCCGCCAGCCTGTCCACCAGCCGCTCGAGCATGCGGTCGCACTGGGCCATCTGCGCCTCGCTCACATGCTCGTCAGGCTTATGGGCGACCGCGATGTTGCCCGGGCCGCACACCACGGCGGGCGTGCCGAGCGCCTTCTGGAACAGCCCGCCCTCGGTGCCGAAGGTGATCTTGCCGGTCGAATTGCCGCCGGTGAGGGCATGCACGAATTTCACCGCCTCGCTGTCCACCGGCGTGTTCATCGCCGGGTAGCTCTGGAGTTCGGCGAATTCAAAACGCGCCGCGGCGAACACGCCACGATAGCCCCGCGCGATGTCCTCGGCGGCGGCCCTGATGCGCGCCGCGATGGCTTCGCCGTCATCCTCCGGCAGATAGCGGATCTCGAAATCGAAGCTGCAGCGGTTGGGCACGATGTTCATCACTTCGCCGCCCTGCATCTTGCCGACATGAAGCGTCGTATAGGCCACCTCGTAGTCGCCGTCGCGAAGGCCGGTCTCGGCGATGTTCTTCTGGATCGCGCGAATGGCGCCGATCAGATCGGCGGCCATGTAGATGGCGTTGACGCCGATCGGCGCCAGGCTCGAATGCGCCTCCAGCCCGTGTGCTGTGACACGGAAGCCGAGCTTTCCCTTGTGCGCCGTCACCGTCTGCATCAGCGTGGGCTCGCCCACAATGCACAGCCGCGGCTTTACCGGCGCGTCCTTGAGGATGTCCAGCAGCCGGCGCACGCCGACGCAGCCGATTTCCTCGTCATAGGAAAAAGCCAGATGCAGCGTCGTGTTCAGCTTGCGCGCGGCGGCGATTTCAGCGGCCCTGAGGCAGCAGGCGATGAAGCCCTTCATGTCCGCCGTGCCACGTCCGTAAAGATTGCCGCCGCGGCGCTCAAGCCGGAATGGATCGGTGGTCCAGGCCTGGCCCTCCACCGGCACCACATCGGTGTGTCCCGAGAGCACGATACCCGGCTGGTGAGCGGGGCCGATGGTGGCCCAGAGATTGGCCTTGCGCCCGTCCTCGTTGTGGACGAGCAGCGATGAGACGCCAAAACCGGACAGAAAACGCCGCACATAATCGATCAGATCGAGGTTGCCGTCCCGGCTGACGGTGGGAAAAGCGATCAGCTTTTCAAGGTGTTCGAGGGATGTCATCATTGCCGAAAGATCACCATCTCAAAGCACGCTGGATGAGCCGCAAATTGATGCATGTCAAGGAAGGCCGGAAGGCTTGAGGCTAGATGTGATCTCACGATGGTTTCCGCCATCGTGGCGGTGGGGCGGATCTCTGAGAAAGTCAGCTGTCGCTTCGTTCCCCCTTTCCCGGGATTCCCCCGCCTCCCCCCATTGCCCCTGCTCTGGGCCCCGGTTCGCCGGGGCCCTTTTTCCTGTCATGGCCACTGGGCGCCGCAGCGCGCCGTCTCGATGGCATAGACCGAGGAGGTGGCGCAGATGAACATGCGCGACTTTCCGAAGCCGCCGAAGGTGAGATTGGCAACCGTCTCCGGCACCAGGATCTTGCCCAGCCGCTCGCCCTGCGGGGTGTAACAATGCACCCCATCGCCCGCCGAAATCCACAACAGGCCCTCGCTGTCCACCCGCAGCCCGTCCGGCACCTTCTCGTTGACGACCGCGACGACCCGGCTGTTGGCAAGCCGCTTGCCGTCCACCACCTGGAAGCCCCGCACATGGCGCGGGCGGCCTTCCTCGAAGCCGAAGCCAGTGCCGCCGGCATAGCCTGAATCGGCGATGTAGAGCTCGCGCTCGTCAGGCGAGAAGCAGAGCCCGTTGGGCCGGTCGAAATCATCGGCGACGACGCTCAATGCGCCGCTCGCCGGATCGAAGCGATAGACCTGGTTGTTGCCGATCTCGCTGTCGGCGCGGATGCCCTCGTGATCGGAAATGATGCCGTAGGGCGGATCGGTGAACCAGATGGTGCCGTCAGACTTCACCACCACGTCATTGGGTGAGTTGAACCGCTTGCCGTTCCAGTGGCTGACGATCACCTCATAGCGGCCGTCGAGATAGGTGCGGCTCACGCAGCGCCCGCCATGTTCGCAGGAGATCATGTTGCCGTCACGGTCACGGGTGTGGCCATTGGTGCGCTGGGACGGCTGGCGGAACACCGAAAGCCCGCCCGATGGCGACCAGCGCATCATGCGGTTGTTGGGAATATCGGAAAACCGGAGCTCGTTCAGCTCCGAGAACCACACCGGGCCTTCGGCCCAGATGAAGCCGGTGGCAAGCCGGGTGAGTGCGGCCCCGGCCGGAAAGAAGCCGAGGAAACGGTCCGAGTCGGGGGCGAGGCAGCTGGCGTGTCTGGTCATCAGCTTCAACCTTTCACAAGCGAAGGAATGCGGGTGGCGGGCGGCGTGTTGCGGCTGCGCTGGCATTTCACCTCGCCGTCGATCACCACCATGCCGATGCCGGGGAGATCGCCCAGCGCGATGCTGGCGAGCAGGTTGTCGCCGGCCGAGTGCTGCGCCTTATCCATGAACACGAAGTCAGCGGCACGGCCAATTTCGATGAGACCGCAATCAAGCTTGCGGACGCGCGCGGTGTTGCCGGTGGCGAGGCAGATTGCCTGTTCGGCGGGAAGCTCGCCCAGCGACGACAGCATCGACACCATGCGCGCAATGCCGAGCGGCTGCACGCCGGAGCCCGCCGGCGCATCGGTGCCAAGGATCACGCGATGCAATTCGCCCATCTCGCGGGCCAGGCGCAGCGTGTAAAGGGCGGCGCGCTCATTGCCATTGTGCACGATCTCGAGGCCGCGCTTGCAACCCTCGCAGATGCAGCGGATCTGGCTGTCGGGCAGCGCCGTGTGGCCGCCGTTGATGTGGCCCACCACGTCCGTGTCCGCTTCCAGCACCACGTCCTTGTCGATGAGGCCGGACCCGGGGATCGACGGCCCGCCGGTGTGAATGGTGCTCTGGATGCCGTATTGGCGCGCCCAGGCCACCATGCGCCGGGCGGTCGGCCCGTCCTTCACGCCGCCCAGCCCCACTTCGCCCAGCAGCTTCACGCCGGCATCGGCGAGGTCCTTGAAATCCTGCTCCGTCATGTCGGGTTCGATGCAGGGTGCCCCGGCATGGACCTTGACGCCCGAGGGACGGAAATTGGCGAACTGGCGCTGCGCCGAAATGGCCAGCGCCTTGAGGCCCACCACATCGCGCGGGCGGCCCGGCGTATGCACCTCGCCAGCCGAGATCATGGTGGTGACGCCGCCATTGAGGTTGGAATCGATCCAGCCCAGCTGGTTCTGGCGCGGCGTCCAGTCGCCCGCCACCGGATGCACATGGCTGTCGATCAGGCCCGGAGTGAGCGCCGTGCCATTGGCATCGATGATGTTGGTGGCGTTTTCCTGGTCCACCTCCCTGGCGCGGCCGATCGCCGTGATGCGGCCGTTCTCGGCCACCAGCGTGTCGGCCGCGAGGATCGGATTTTCGAGCGCGCCCGAGAGCATCAGCCCGATGTTGCGGATCACCAGCTTGCGTGGCCCCCCGGCGGGGGCTTGGGCGTCATGCGCCATGAGGGTCTCCTGACGAATTGCCGCTTCTGGCGCGGCTTTGAGGATGGCATACTGCGTCAGGAGAAAGAGGCTGTCGAGGCCGCAGGCTGCTGAGGACAAGCAAGCGATGAAGATCATCCGCCGCATGGATTTCCGCGAAGGCCGCTGGCGCAACGGCATGGGCGTATCCTGGGACATCGCCGCAGAGCCGCCGGAGACCGATGATTTCGGCTGGCGGTTTGCCACCGCGCGCATCGATGCCGATGTGCCGTTCTCGCTCTACCCGGAGGTGGACCGCATCTTCACGCTGATGTCCGGCGCCGGCCTGACGCTCGATTTCGCCGACCGGCCGCCACTCACGGTCGATCGCCGATTCGTTCCACACCACTTTGCGTGTGACGTGTCCGCCAGCTGCCGGCTGCATGGCGGCCCCTGCCGGGCACTCAACCTTTTCACGCGCCGGGGCCGCTGGTCAGCCTCCGCGGAGGTATTCTCCTCCGGGGCGGAACTCGAACATGATGGCCCGATCCTGCTGTTCGCGCTGCAGGGCGCCGCCGATGTCAACGGCCAGGCGCTGGGCGAGGGCGACGCCGCGGTGGCCGAGTACCAGGTCGATGCCGGCACCGAGGGCTTTCTCTTCGCGGCGCTGCTGGACCGTCACTGATTGGAGTTGGGGGCGTTTCAAGCTATGAGGCGGGCGGAACGGTCTTGAGAGAGGTTCAGCAATGAAAGCGCGAGTGCAATGGCTCGATGGGCGGGCCTTCGTGGGCGAGTCGGGATCGGGCCATGCCGTGGTGATGGACGGCGCGCCGGAGTCGGGCGGCCGCAACATCGGTGTGCGGCCCATGGAAATGCTGCTCCTGGGGCTTGGCGGCTGCACCGCTTTTGACATCGTGATGATTCTGGAGCGCATGCGCGAGAAGGTGACCGGGCTCGACATCGCGATTGAAGGCGAGCGCGCCGCCGAAGACCCAAAGGTCTTCACCCACGTGAAGCTGATCTACAAGATAACGGGCCGGGACCTCAAACCCGCCAATGTCGAGCGGGCGGTGAACCTCTCTGCCGAGAAATACTGCTCCGCCTCCGCCATGTTCGCCAAGACCGCGGCGATCGAGCACAGTTTCGAGATCATCGAGGACGGCGTCAGGCCCTGATCAGGCCATCCTCTGAGAAGTGCCGCGGAAACAGCGCGGCGGCGCAGACAAAGGCGGTAGCCAGCGCCTCCGGCCGGTCATAGGGCCTGGCGGAAAACATCAGTTCCAGCCACATGCCTTCGATGGCGAGTCTCAGGATGCGCGCCGCGCGCGCCGCGTCGACTGCGTAGGAGGCCTCGGTCACGAGCTTGCGGCAGGCGGTTTCGAAAGCATCGATATGGGCGCGGTCGTTCTCGCCGCATTGTTCGAGATAGAGCGGCCGGTTCTGCGCCTCGCCCCAGAAGGCGCACCAGGCGGTGAGCCGCTCCGCTGTCTGGCCGCCGCTTTCGAACTCGCAGAGAATGAGCGCGTTCAGCTGCCGGGCCGGATCAGGTCCGGCATCGGCCAGCGCCGCCGACCAGATCCGGCGGTGCTCTTCCGACATGAAGCGCAGGGTCTCCGCCAGCAGGCGTTCCTTGCTCTGAAAGTGGAAGTTGACCAGCCCGTGCGATACGCCCGCCGCCAGCGCCACATCGGTCAAGGTCATCTGCGAAAGCCCCTTGCGGGCGATCGTGGCGATCGTCGCCTCGATCAGCTGCTCGCGGCGCAAGGCGCGGCTGGCCTTGCGGCTCGATAGGGCGGGGGGCTCCATGAATTCCGTTTTGAAGCGGATTCTAGCCTATGTTTCAAGTGATTACCTCTCGAGGGAGGATTTTGATTGACAAGTCAGCCAAAATAATCAGAAAATATGAGGAGAGTTATCTGCCATGACCATGATCACCCCTCCCCGCGCGCCCGACTGGGACCGCAGCGGGCTTCCCGGCTGGACCTACCACAGCCCGGCGCTGCTCAAGCTTGAAATCCACGGCCTGTTCCGCACCCATTGGCAGATCGCCGGCCATCTCAGCGATGTGCCGGCGCCGGGCGATTTTTTCACGCTCGACATCGCCGACGACCGGGCGCTGATCGTGCGCGGCGAGGACGGCATCGTCAGGGCGTTTCACAACCTCTGCCGGCACCGCGGCTCACGGGTGACGGCTGAAGAGCGCGGCCATTGCAAGCGGGCCTTTGTCTGCCCGTTTCACGGCTGGGTCTACAACACGGACGGCACCCTGCGCGGCGCCGCCCGGCCCGAGAGCTTCGGCGCCATGGACCGTGGCCGCTTCGGCCTCAAGCCGCTCGACCTCGAGATCTTCATGGGCTTCATCTTCATCCGCTTCCAGCCCGGGCCACAGCCGGCGGTGGCCCAGATGTTGAGCCCGGTCGCCGCGGATATGGCGGACTACCGCCTCGCGGACCTGGTTCCGGCATCGAAGGCATTCACGGCAACCGTCCCGGTGAACTGGAAGTCGGTGCGCGACGTTGACAATGAAGGCTACCATGTGGCCATGGCGCATCCCGCCCTGCACGACCTCTACGGCAACGACTACACCGACCAGAGCTATGTGAACGGCGTCAGCCGCGCGCTCGGACGTTTTAACGCCGGCGGCGGCAGGCTGTGGAGCGTCCGGCACTATCGGGCGCTCAGCACGGGTCCGGACTGGCTGCCGGAGGATAAGCGCCGGGTATGGGGCTATTACGGGCTGTTTCCCAACGCGGTGATCGCGGTAACTCCCGAACAGGTCCTGTTTTATCAGGAATTCCCGAATGATGTTCAATCCACGGTGATCCGCGCCGCGGTCTACCGGAGGCCAGGGGAAACCCGCCGCGAGCGGCTGTCGCGCTACCTCGCAGCGCGCATTGACCGCGCCACCTCGAAGGAAGACATCCAGCTCTCGATCTGGTCCAACGAGTCGATGAAGTCCTGTGGGTTCGACGGTTTCCATCTGTCTGATCTCGAAAAAGTGGTGCGCGGCCACCATGACCTGCTGCGGGACTTGTTCCCGGTGATGAACCAGCCGGCAGCCCCGCCGGAAACCGGGATCGCCCGGTTGAACGCGCAGTTGCGCGCCGCCCGGGCAGCCGCAACCGTGGCTTGACATTCGGCCGCTGTCCGCAACAACCTTGGGGCCAGGATCGGACCCCCAGGGAGAAACCGCCATGAGACTGAACCGGCGCAAGGCAAGCGGCCTGATCGCAACCTCTGGCCTGCTGGCCATGCCCTTCGTCAGACGGGCCCGGGCCGAGGACCAGGTCCTCAACGTCTACAACTGGGCGGACTACATCGGCGAGACGACGATCGAGGATTTCCAGTCGCGCACCGGCATCGCCGTCACCTATGACACCTACAGTTCGGCCGAGGAGATGCAGGCCAAGATGCTGGCCGGCTCATCGGGTTATGACGTCGTCGTCACAGCGGGAATTACGGCGCCCATTTTCATCAAGGCTGGCGTCTACCAGAAGATCGACCGCGCCAGACTCCCTGGCTGGAAGGATCTCGACCCTGAGGTGCTGCGCATCCTCAGCGGCTGGGATCCCGGCAATGATTATGGCGTCCCCTACATGTGGGGATCGGTCGGCGTGACCTTCAACATGGACATGCTGCGCGAGCGCATCCCGGACGCCAACCCCGACTCGCTCGATCTGATCTTCAAGCCGGAGAACGCGGCGAAGCTTGCCGATTGCGGCATCTCGGTGCTGGACAGCCCGACGGATGTGTTCCCGATGATGCTGCGCTATCTCGGCAAGGACGGCGACACCGCCAACGTCGAGGACTACCAGGCGGTCGTCGAGGCCTTCAAGCCGGTGCGCGCGTACATCCGCACCTTCGACAACACCAATTACCTCAACGCTATTCCCAACAAGGAGCTCTGCGTCATCAACAACTGGTCGGGCGACTATTCCACCGCCAGGACGCGCGCCGCCGAGGCCGGCATCGAGATCAACCTCGAATACCACGTGCCGGAAACCGGCGCTCCGGCCTGGGCCGATTGCCTGAGCATGCCCAGCGATGCCGCGCATGTCGAGGCAGGCTACAAGTTCCTCGCCTACATGCTGGAACCCGAGGTGATCGCCAAATGCACCAATTTCATCAACTACGCCAACGCCAATCTGGCCTCCAAGGCGTTCGTGGATCCGGCGATCCTCGCCAATCCCGCCGTCTACCCCGATGACAAGGTGAAGGCGAGGCTGTGGGCGCCGAAACCCTTCAGCCCCGAGCAGGACCGCGCCATGACGCGCGCCTGGCAGACGATCAAGTCCGGCTGAAGCGGCCATGGCCGAGGCAGGGCCTCAGCCCTTCATCCGCATCGCGGGTGTCAGCAAGCGCTTCGGCGGCTTCACCGCGGTGAACAACGTCTCGCTCGACATCATGAAGGGCGAGATGTTCGCGCTGCTCGGCGGTTCCGGCTGCGGCAAGACCACGCTGTTGCGCATGCTCGCGGGTTTCGAAACCGCATCGGAAGGCCGGATCTTCATCGACGGCCAGGACATGGCCGAAATCCCGCCTTACGAGCGGCCGGTGAACATGATGTTCCAGTCTTACGCGCTGTTTCCGCACATGACGGTTGAAGCCAATGTCGGTTACGGCCTCAAATATGAGGCGATGAGCAAGGCCGAGCGCGGCAATCGCGTGCAGGAAATGCTCGAACTCGTGCAGCTTGCGGGTTTCGCGGGACGCAAGCCGCATCAGCTGTCGGGCGGGCAGCGCCAGCGCGTGGCGCTGGCCCGCGCGCTGGCCCGCCAGCCCAAGCTCCTGCTGCTCGACGAGCCGCTCGCCGCCCTCGACAAGAAGCTGCGCGAGCAGACGCAATTCGAGATCATGAGCATCCAGCAGCGCACCGGAATCACGTTCGTCGTTGTCACCCATGACCAGGAAGAGGCGATGACGCTGGCTGACCGCATCGCGGTGATGGACAAGGGCGCGATCCGCCAGCTGGGCCCTCCCGCCGAAGTCTATGAACGGCCCAACAGCCGCTTCGTGGCGGGCTTCATCGGTTCGATCAACATGTTCGAGGGCGAGGTCGTGGCCGATGGCGGCGGGCTCGCCGTCGCGGCGCCGGTGCTCGGGTCGCCGGTGCAGGTCGCGGAAATCGACGCGAAACCAGGTGATAAGGTGACGCTCGCCATCCGCCCCGAGAAGATATCGATCAGCCGGGAACGGCCCGCCGCCGCCAATTGCTTCGAAGGGACCGTGAAGGACCTCGCCTATTTCGGCAAGGACTCGCTGTTCCGGGTCGCCCTGCCATCGGGCGCGCTGGTGTCGGTCAGCAGCGTCAACCGCGAGCGTGGGCGCAACACCGGCGCGGCGGACTGGGGCGAGAAGGTGTGGCTCTCCTTCGCGCCGCCGGCGGCCATCGTGCTGAAGGACTAGGGGCATGGCGGGCCGCGGGGCACGGTGGTTCGACCGGCGGGGCTGGCGCGACCTGATCATCGGGGTGCCCTATCTCTGGCTCATCGTCTTCTTCCTCGCCTCCTTCGCGATCGTCATCGCCATGAGCTTCGCGCTGCGCTCCGAGCAGTCTCCGCCCTTCGCCTTTCCCGCGGAATGGCCCCACATCAGCTGGGAGAACTATCAGCGGCTGGCGTCTGACTCCCTCTATCTCCGCGCCTTTCTGACGTCTCTGTGGAACGCCGCGCTGGCCACCCTGTTTTGCCTGCTTATCGGCTATCCCATGGCGCTCGGCATCACGCGGGTCAGCCGCAGCTGGCGCAGCCTGCTCCTGATGCTGGTGATCCTGCCGTTCTGGACGTCGTTCCTGCTGCGGGTCTATGCGTGGATGGGCCTCCTCGGCAACAACAGCTGGTTCAACAAGGCGCTGACGGCGGCGGTCAACGCCGTGCTGCCCGCCGAGAGCGCGCTCAAGGCGATCCCGATGATGAACAGCAATTTCGCCGTCGTGCTGGTGATGGTCTATTCCTACCTGCCGTTCATGATCCTGCCGCTCTACGCCAATCTCGAACGCCTCGACCGCAGCCTTGACGAGGCGGCGACCGATCTCGGGTCCAGGCCCTGGCAGGTGTTCAAGGACATCACCCTGCCGCTCAGCGTGCCGGGCATCGTGGCCGGCGGGCTTCTCGTCTTCATCCCGGCGTCGGGCGAACTCGTCATCCCGAGCCTTGTCGGCAACGCCAGCGATCCGATGATCGGCCGCATCATCAATGACGAATTCGCCTCTGCGCGAGACTGGCCGATGGCGTCTGCCGTGGCGGTGGCGCTGCTTCTGCTGCTGGTCGTGCCGATCATGGCCTATAGTTATTTCGAGAGACGCGCCCAGGACCGCGCCGCGGGTGCGGCATGAACCGGCGCCCCCTCTTCCTCATCTCCTGCCTGTGTTTCGGCTTCGCCTTCTTCTATGTGCCGATCATCTCGCTCATCGTGTTTTCCTTCAACAAGTCGCGGCTCGCCACGGTGTGGGGCGGCTTCTCCACCCAGTGGTATGGCAAGCTCCTCAGGAATGAGCAGGTCCTGGATGCGGCGATGCTTTCGCTGCGGATCGCGCTCGTCAGCGCCACGCTGGCCACCATCCTCGGGGCCATGGCGGGCATTGCGCTGGCGCGTTTCCAGCGCTTCCGCGGCCGCACCATTTTCTCCGGCCTGGTCACGGCGCCGCTGGTCATGCCGGAGGTGATCACCGGGATTTCCCTGCTGCTGCTGTTCATCTTCATGGCGGAATGGATCGGCTGGCCGGGCGCCCGCGGCTTCACGACCGTGACCATCGCCCATATCACCTTCACCATGACCTATGTGACGGTGGTGGTGCAGTCTCGCCTGTCGTCGATGGACCTGGCGATCGAGGAGGCGGCGATGGACCTCGGCGCCAGGCCCTGGCAGGTGCTGCGCGACGTGACCCTGCCGGTGATCGCCCCGGCGCTGCTGTCGGGTTGGCTCCTTGCCTTCACCATTTCGCTCGACGATGTGGTGATCACCAGCTTCACCACCGGCCCCGGCTCGACGACGCTGCCGATCCTGATCTGGAGCAAGGTGCGGCTCGGCGTAACGCCGGACATCAACGCGCTGGCCACGGTGATCATCACCATCGTGACCGTGGGGGTGATCATTGCCACACTCGTAATGAACCGTGCCGAACGGCGTCGCGAGCGTGACATCCAGGCGGCGCTCGCGCAAAACCATTCCAGCTAACAGGAGACAGCCCTCATGAAACCCGTCAAACCCGCCGACCGCCGCATCGCCAATGTCTACGAAGCCCCATTCACGCCCTTCGTGTACCCGGACGGCGTGGCGCTGGGCGACGGTGTCCTGCAACTGAACGATGCAGAGCCCCTGGGGGTCGGCTTTCATGTCTACCGTATGCCGCCCGGCATGACCTCAAGGCCGCACCGCCACAACGGCCACGAGCAGTTCCTCATCCTCGAAGGCGAACTGATCGAAAATGACGGCACGGTGTTCCGCAAGGGCGACCTGGTGTGGCTGCGGGACGGCACCGAGCATTGCTCCTACACGCCCAATGGCTGTCTTCTCGCGGTCCACATCGCCGGACCTGAAACAACGGTGGAGTGATTTCCCGGCAAGAGGCTTCAATCTCAAGCTGTACATGCCGCTATACGATCTGAAGAGACCGGCTTTCGGAATTTGCATGGCTCGTGCCAGAATGCTGCGGCCTTCGTAAAAACAATGGCTTAGCGGTCCCCACATGCGCTGTAGCGCAGCCCCTGGGGTCTGGCGGCGCCCGGCCAAATCAGCCTATGGTCAGGCCACTGTCAGGCGGCTGTCTGGCAGCTTCTTTGCAGCACTTGCCCGCCTCGCCTCCGTGACCCGGAGCAGGCGGGCATTTTTCCGGGACGCCCCTACGAAAGGCGGCAGCGCCCTTTCCCTTTAATTCCTTGGGACTCACCCGGAAATGCGGTAGTTCTACCTATGGGGAACTTCATGGAGGAGGGAAAAACATGAACACTCAAACTGCCAAGAGCCTCGGGCCAGGCGCCGAGATACTTCACGGTCTCGCCAAGAACTGGTGGGCTGTATTGCTGCGCGGCCTCGCCGCGATCGTGTTCGGCATCCTGGCCCTCGCCTGGCCGGGAATCACTATCTGGAGCCTGATCATCGTATGGGGCGCCTATGCGCTGGTCGATGGCGTTTTCGCCATCATCTCGGCGGTCACCGGCGGAACGCCCGCCCCGCGCTGGTGGATGGCGGTGGTCGGCGTCGTCGGCATCCTGGCGGGCATCGTCGCTTTTGTTAATCCGCTGCTCACCGGCGTCACCCTGCTCATGCTGATTGCCGCATGGGCCATCGTCTCCGGCATCTTCGAGATCGTCGGGGCCATCCGGCTCCGCAAGGAGATCGACAATGAATGGCTGCTGATCCTGCACGGCATCATCTCCGTGCTGTTCGGCCTGTTCCTGTTCTACAGCCCGGGCGCTGGCGCCCTCGCGATGATCTGGGTGATCGGCGCCTATGCCATCGTCGGCGGCGTGCTGCTCTGCATCCTGTCCTTCCAGCTCAAGAAGCACGCGCACTGAGACGTCACGAATTCCAAGGAGCGGTCCCGCCGGGGCCGCTCTTTTCTTTTGGCGCTGATGAATGCCGGATGATGGTGGGCGATACTGGACTCGAACCAGTGACCCCTGCGATGTGAACACAGTGCTCTACCAACTGAGCTAATCGCCCTTATTCAAGGGTGACGGGCGTATAGGCGGAAGGCTGGGCGCAAGTCTTTGTCAAATCGACGTATTGTATCTAAGTTACAGCTAGGATGGTCGTTTGTCTATTGCAAGGTACAAGACACATATAGACTTTGGCACTTCGCAGCTGTGCCACAGGCTTGACAGAATGCTTCTAGAGCGGCACCCTATCTGAATGAATCTTTTTGGGATTCCCAAATCAGCGAGAAAATGATTCACACTGTCTGCCGGGTTTGGAGGCCGGCAGTCATGTCGAAAGCGCTGTCACTCGATCTCAGGGTCCGGGTCCTGGCC
>NZ_JBJTER010000190.1:0-35063 GCF_046093005.1 Aestuariivirga sp. | reverse complement strand
GACCCCGGCCTTCGCCGGGGTGACGCCTAAGCGGCAGCCGGATTTCGTGATGGACAGTTTCGTCTGGTAGGTTGCGCACATACGGCCAAGTTGACAGCAAGATGGGCTTTTCTCCCTCACCTCCCCCAACTTCGTTGGGGCCCCTTCCTCTCCCGCTTCGCGGGAGAGGACGAAGGCCGGGACTGCCTTCCGCTTTTACTGAACCGGCCTGTATTTTTTCCACCGTCATGCCGGCGCAGGCTGGCATCCAGCTTCCTGGTGTCAAAGCTGGACCCCGGCCTTCGCCGGGGTGACGCCTAAGCGGCAGCCGGATTTCGTGATGGACAGTTTCGTCTGGTAGGTTGCGCACATACGGCCAGGTTCACAGCAAGATGGGCTTTTCTCCCTCACCTCCCCCAACTTCGTTGGGGCCCCTTCCTCTCCCGCTTCGCAGGAGAGGACGAAGGCCGGGGCTGCCTTCCGCTTTTGACGCCTGACCAGAGATGATGGTTCCGTGACAACGCAAACCGGCCTAGCCGAAGCGCCATGCGATGCTGTTCCGGTAGACCTCGCCCGGCCGCAGAAGGGCGCTGGGGAAATTGGCGTGGTTGGGCGCGTCGGGGAAATTTTGCGGCTCGATGGCGATTGCCGCATAGGACTTGAGCGGCCCCTGCTTGCCGGGGAAGCCTTCGTTCCAGTGTTCGGCGGTATACATCTGCATGCCGGCTTCGGTGGTCCACACCTCCATGGTGCGGCCGGAAACCGGGTCGCGCAATGTGAGCCCGTGTTTCATCTCGCCGCG
This sequence comes from Aestuariivirga sp., assembly GCF_046093005.1. Taxonomy (GTDB): domain Bacteria; phylum Pseudomonadota; class Alphaproteobacteria; order Rhizobiales; family Aestuariivirgaceae; genus Aestuariivirga. The sequence goes on along the minus strand of NZ_JBJTER010000190.1, from coordinate 34,282 downwards.
CGCGCCATCGAGCGCCCAGCAATTGTCATAGACGCCGCCCACCTTGCGCAGCGCGCGGAAGTCCCAGCGGGTGCCGGTCACGCCGCGCAGCTCGCCTGATGGCAGCAGCAGATCGTTCAGGGGCAGATAGGCGGAGCCCATGATCTGCATCTCATGATCGAATGCGCCGCGTTCGCCGCCCGAAAGGTTCCAATAGGCGTGGTTGGTGAGGTTGATCACGGTGGGTTTCGTGGTGCGCGCCGCAAGCGCCAGCGACAGGGTGTTGCCATCGAGCCTGTAGGTTGCCGAGACATCAAGCGCGCCGGGATAGCCCTGGTCGCCGTCCGGCGAATGCAGCGTGAACTGCAGCGCGTTTTCGGCCTGCCGCACATCCCAGTGCCGTACCGCGAAATTGTCCGGCCCGCCATGCAGCTGATGCGCGCCCATGTTCGGCGTCAGCCGGTGGCGCACACCGTCGATGCTGATTTCGGAATTGGCGATGCGCCCGGCGATGCGGCCCATGACGGCCCCCGCCGTCCAGTCACCGGCCAGAAGCTCCGCATCGCTGCCGCCGCCCATCACCAGGTCGGCGCCGGCGAAATCGAGCGCCACGAGCCTGGCGCCCAGCGTGGTGAAGCGCGCCGCGATATCGCCGGAGCGGAGTTCCAGCATGTGGGCCGCTAGTGGTTGTCGCGCGGCAGGCCCATGGTCTTGGCCACCCGCTGGAATTTGGTGGCGCCCTTCAGCACCATGCCTTCGGCAAGCTGGCCCACTTCCTTGCGGAAGATCTCCTGCCACGGCGTCTGGCTGGGCGGCACCTTATAGCCGCCGTTCTTCTCCAGCTCGGCGCGCCGTTTGCCCAGTTCTTCCGCGGAAACCAGCATGTCGCAGGCGCCCTTGTTGAGGTCGATGCGCACCTTGTCGCCGTTCTTGAGCAGCGCCAGGCCGCCGCCGGCTGCTGCTTCCGGCGAGGCGTTGAGGATCGACGGCGAACCGGAGGTGCCGGACTGGCGGCCGTCGCCCACGCAGGGGAGCGAGCGGATGCCTTTTTCCAGAAGATAGTTTGGCGCCCGCATGTTCACCACTTCCGCCGCACCGGGATAGCCCAGCGGGCCGACGCCGCGGATGAACAGGATGGTGTTCTCATCGATGCCCAGCTTCGGGTCATCGATATGCGCGTGATAATCCTCGGGGCCATCGAACACGATGGCCTTGGCCTCGAAAGCGTTGAGGTCCTTCGGGTTCGAGAGATAGCGCTTGCGGAACTCCTCCGAGATCACGCTGGTCTTCATGATGGCGTTGTCGAAGAGATTGCCGGAGAGCCGCTTGAAGCCGGCATGTTCCTTGAGCGGTTCCCTGAAGGCGCGGATCACCTCGCGGTTCCAGGAGAACTTGCCCTTGCAATTCTCGCCGATGGTCTTGCCATTGGCGGTGATGCAATCCTCGTGGATCTTGTCCGCGGCGATCAGCTCCGCCACCACGGCGGGCACACCGCCGGCGCGGTGATAGTCCTCGCCCAGATATTCACCGGCGGGCTGGAGATTGACGAGCAGCGGCAGGTCATAGCCGTGCTTCTCCCAGTCGGCCACGGTGAGCTCGATGCCCAGATGCGCGGCAATCGCATTGAGGTGGTTGGGTGCATTGGTCGAGCCGCCGATGGCGGTGTTGACGGCGATGGCGTTTTCGAAGGCCTTGCGCGTCATGATCTTCGAGGGGCTCAGGTCCTCCTTCACCATCTCGACGATGCGCCGCCCGGTGGCATAGGCCATCTGGCCGCGCTCGCGGTAGGGCGCGGGGATGGCGGCGTTGCCGGGAAGCGCCATGCCCAGCGCCTCGGCCAGCGAGTTCATGGTGGTGGCCGTGCCCATGGTGTTGCAGAAGCCGGTCGAGGGCGCCGAGGTGGCGACCAGTTCGATGAAGCCTTCATAATCGATCTCGCCGGTGGCCAGCTTCTCGCGCGCCATCCACACGATGGTGCCGGAGCCGGTGCGCTGGCCGTGATACCAGCCATTCAGCATCGGACCCGAGGAGAGGCAGATCGCCGGAATGTCGACGGTGGCCGCGCCCATCAGGCAGGCGGGCGTGGTCTTGTCGCAACCGATGGTGAGCACCACGCCGTCCAGCGGGTAGCCGTAAAGCACCTCGACCAGAGAGAGATAGGTGAGGTTGCGGTCCAGCGAGGCGGTGGGCCGTTTGCCCGTCTCCTGGATCGGATGCACGGGAAACTCCAGCGGAATGCCGCCGTTCTCATAGATGCCGTCGCGCACCCGCTTGACCAGCTCGACATGCACGCGGTTGCAGGGCGACAGGTCGGAGCCGGTCTGGGCGATGCCGATGATCGGCTTGCCGCCCTGCAGCTCTGACCGGGTCAGGCCGAAATTGAGATAGCGCTCGAGATAAAGCGCCGTCATGTCGGCGTTCGCCGGATTGTCGAACCAGGCCTGGGAACGGTATTTGAGCGGTGTCTTGGGTGCGTTTGCCATCGGCGGTCCTCCAGTTTTGTCTAGGTTTAATGGCGAAGCCGCGCGCCGTCTATGGGGGGCCGGACTCTGGTGATCGCATGACGCGGGGAGCCGCGCCCGGCGATGGCCGCCGCGCGCCGGTTTTCTTCCAGACTTTACGTAAGGATCATGATCTGAGCCGCGTGCCATCCGGGTCGAACAGCGGCTTCTCGAGCAGTTCCGCCTCATGCGGGCGGCCGAGGATCGACACGGTGAATTCCTGTCCGCCCCTGGCCACGTCGGCCCGCACATAGCCGAGCGCCAGCGACTCGCCCACCGAATAGCCATAGGCGCCGGAGCTCACCTGGCCCACCGGCGTGCCATCGGGCAGGAAGATCGGCTCGCCGCCGGAGGCATCGGCTTCCACCGCGGCGATCCTGAACATCGAAAGCTTTTCGCGCGGCGGGCGCTCGGCCAGCGCCAGATAGGCGTCGCGGTTGAGGAAGTCGCCCTTGTCGAGCTTGATCAGCTTGTCCAGCGCTACTTCCTGCGGCCAGTATTCCGGCGAATATTCGCGGCCCCAGCTGCCATAGCCCTTCTCGATGCGGAGCGACATCAGCCCGCGTGAGCCCACCGGCCCCGCGTCGAAGTCGCGGCCGGCCTTGAGCAGCGCCTCATAGAGCGCCACCTGGTCCTTCTCGGCGCAATGCAGCTCCCAGCCAAGATCGCCGGTGAAGGAGACGCGGATCGCCACCACCTCGATCCCCGCCACCGTGATGCGCTGCGAGCGCATGAAGGCGAAGGCGCCGGCCGAGAGATCGGCATTGGTCAGCCGCTGCAGAAGCTCGCGTGACTTGGGCCCGGCGACGTTGTAGCCGCACATGCTTTCGGTGAGCGAGCGGAAGCTGGTGCCCGCGGGCAGCGGCAGGGCGTTGAAGAAGCGCATGTGATAGCGCTCCGCCATGCCGGAGCCGACGATCAGGAACTCCTGCTCGCCGAGCCTCGTTACCGTGAAATCGCCGGCGATGCCGCCGCGCTTGCCGATCAGCGGCGTCAGGCAGGAGCGCCCGGCCTGGGTGGGCATGCGGTTGGCCAGGAGCCGGTTGAGCCAGTCCTCGGCGCCGGGGCCCTTCACCTCGTATTTGGCGAAGTTCGAAATATCGATGATGCCCGCCGTGTTGCGCAGCATGCGCACCTCGCGGCCCACCGGCGCCCACCAGTTCTGGCGCACGAAGCCGTAGGTCTCTTCGGTGGGCTCGCCGGGCTTGGCGAACCACAGCGGATGCTCCCAGCCGAAATTGAGGCCGAACAGCGCGCCCATGCCTTTCTGCATCTCGTAGGCCGGGCGGGTGCGCACCGGGCGCCCCGCCATGCGCTCCTCGTTGGGGAAGTGGATCTTGAAGCGGTTGGCATACTGGTCGCGCACCCGGCCCTTCACGAAATTGGCGTTGTTGGCCCACAGGCCGAAGCGCGCCAGGTCCCAGGCGAACAGGTCGAGCGTCGGCTCGCCCTCGACGATCCATTCGGCGGAAAGCTTGCCGAGGCCGCCTGACTGGGAGAAACCGGGGATGATGCCGCAGCAGCAGAAATAGTTCCTGAGCTCCGGCACCGGGCCGAACAGCGCCGCGCTGTCCGGCGACCAGATCATCGGCCCGTTGATCACCCGCTTGACGCCCGCCGTGGCGATCGCCGGCACGCGGTTGATCGCCCGCATCATGTTTTCCTCGATGCGCTCCAGATCGTCGGGGAACAGCTCATGGCCGAAATCCTGCGGCGTGCCGTCCTCCGCCCAGAACTTCATGTTCTTCTCATAGGCGCCGATCAGCAGGCCCATGCCTTCCTGGCGGAGATAATATTCGCCGTCACGGTCGGCGATCGACGGCAGACGCCGCCCCGCCGCGGCGATTTCCGGAATGGTCTCGGTGACGAAATACTGGTGCTCGGTCGGCAGCAGCGGCAGCTTGAGGCCGGCCATCGCCGCCACCTCGCGCGCCCACAGGCCGGCGGCGTTCACCACCCACTGGGCGTGGATGTCGCCCTTGGGGGTCCGCACCGTCCAGCTGCCGTCGGGCCGCTGTTCGGTGCCGGTCACCGGCGTGAACCGGTGGATTTCGGCGCCGCGCTGGCGGGCACCCGCCGCATAGGCCATGGTCACGCCCGAAGGATCGACGTTGCCGCCGTCCGGCTCATACATGATGCAGCGGATGCCGTCGAAATCGGCCAGCGGATGCAGCTTCTCGGCCTCCGCCCGCGTCACCTCGTGGAAATTCATGCCGTAGCGCCGCGCCTTGGCCGCCTGGAGGCGCAGCTGGTGCTCGCGCGCCTCGGTCTGGGCGAGATACAGGCTTCCCGGCTGGAACACGCCGCAGCCCTGGCCGGTTTCCTGTTCGAGCTCCTTGTAGAGCTTCATCGTGTAGTGCTGGATGCGGCTGATATTGGTGGAATCATGCAGCCCGTGGATGTTGGCCGCGGCATGCCAGGTGGAGCCCGAGGTGAGCTCGTCGCGCTCCAGCAGAACCACCTCCGTCCAGCCCAGCTTGGTGAGATGATAGAGGATCGAACAGCCCACCAGCCCGCCGCCGATCACCACCGCCTGTGCATGCTGCCGCATTTTCCGTGCTCCTGTTGCTGGCGGAATTCTACCGTGGCCGTGGCCCCGCGGCATCAAGAAATCCCAGGGGCGATGGCCTCAAAAAATTTATCGATAAGCCCTTGGCTCGCGCAAGCCTCATCTTCAGGGACCGGATGTCTTGTCAGGACTCTGGTTGTGATACTATAATCAGATACTATATGAAGCTGAACAGCAGCCATCAGAAGACGTTGGCGGCAATCTTTGCCGACCCGGTGAGGTCCGCCGTCGCGTGGGGCAGCATCGAGGCTTTGCTGAAGGCCGCGGGGGCAGAGGTCAGCGAAGGCAGCGGCTCGAGGGTGCGGGTCGCCTTGAACGGGGTGCGGGCGGTGTTTCATCGGCCGCACCCGCAGAAGGAAACTGACAAGGGTGCTTTGAAATCCATCAGAAGGTTCCTAACGGAAGCGGGACTAGAGCCATGACCACGATGACCTGCAACGGATACCAGGCCACCATCGAATTCGATGGCGAGTCGGAACTTTTCCATGGCGAAGTGACTGGCTTGCGCGATGTGATCACCTTTCAGGGCAAGTCCGTGGCTGAGCTCAAGAAAGCCTTCCGGGACTCCGTGGAGGACTATCTCGCCTTCTGCAAGGAACGCGGCGAGGAGCCCGAGAAACCCTTTTCGGGGCAGTTCGTTGTACGCACCGGCCCGCAGGCACACCGCGCGGCTGTGCTGGCGGCAAGAGCAAAGGGCATGAGCCTCAATGCCTTCGTGACCACAGCCATTGAAACAGCCAGCGGAGCGGCAAATCTCAAGCGCGCTGCCAGGATGGGCACAAAATCAATGAAGAGAGCAGGTAAGGGATGATGGCTGTCACGATTCAGATGATCCGGTCAGCACCGGAGCATGATCTTTCCCTGCCGCTCTCGACAACATGACCCCTCGCCGGAAGCCTGGCGCGGAATGAATGTTCACGTACCCGGTGACTTCCGCGCCACACGAGGGGGCAGGGAAACGTAAGCTCGATGCCGACTGAACTCATCTTGCTCCAGTGTCCTGAATCAAAGGTTCGCGGAGTTTGCAGTGAGCAGTTATGCCGTGGCGTTCCCGCCATTGCGCGGAGGACTGGATGGCGTCTGTACGAAGGGCCCCCGAGAGTGTTTTGACCCGGGAGGAGCGTGCTGAACTTGTATCAGCCGCACGGACCGGGCGCGGACTTGAGGGGAAAACTTGTTCATCGTCTTGGTTGTCACAGGCTCTATCTTCTCGGGAGTAGGAGCCTCCGGCAATCCCGGCGCGGTTCAGTATCGGCAAGCTCTTTCCCTTGATGCGAGTCACTTTTGTAGAGTTCCCGCAGCTTCGCCAGAGCGGTCAAGAAGTCGTCGGGACTGTTCAAAATCTTGATCAAGCGGCGCGCCATCTCCTCTGGAATCGAATGGCTTGCGCAAACCAAACTGAAATCCGGCTCTTCAATATTGGTCACAAGAACCTGCAGCGCCGCGAACGATGGCCCACTTGCTGCCTCACTATAACAGCGTTTCTACAGCAGGTGAGGGTAACCGCTGGCGGCTTCGTTGGTCCACTGGCGGCCGCGATGACTGCGGTTCCCGCAGGTGTCTGCCGGGAGACTGCCCGCCCAAATCAATGAGTGAGGCGTCACCATAGCCACTGGTGGGACAGACGCTGGGACTTAACTTGAAACCACACAGAAAATATATTGTTTTCAATATTTTACAGCAACTTTGTGGCGGAAGAGGAGGGATTCGAACCCTCGTTACGCTTTCACGTAAACACGCGTTCCAGGCGTGCGCCTTAAACCACTCGGCCACCCTTCCTTGAAAGTGGGCGGACTATAGCCATAGACTGCTCCAAATCAAGCATTGTTGCGTAAAAAGGCTCAAATCCAGGAGGCAGAACATGTTCTTTGCACGCCAGAAGATGCGGATGGTGGCGCCGGCCGAGGCGCTGCCGGGCCGTCCGGCGCCCATCGCAACGTCAGAGACGCATTTCGTGAACCGGAACCCGTTGAAAGGCCCCTATCCCGAGGGGTTTGAAACGGCCATCTTTGCGCTCGGCTGCTATTGGGGCGCGGAACGGAAGTTCTGGCAGGCGCCTGGCGTGTGGGTGACGGCGGTGGGCAATGCCGGCGGCTACTCGCCCAATCCCACCTATGAGGAGGTGTGCTCAGGCCTCACCGGCCATGCCGAGGCGGTGCTGGTGGTGTTCGACCCCGCCAGGATTTCCTATGAGCAGCTGCTGAAGCTGTTCTTCGAGTCGCATGACCCCACCCAGGGCATGCGCCAGGGCAATGACATGGGCACTCAATACCGCTCGGCCATCTACTGGACGACGCCCGCCCAGCGCGATGCGGCGCTGGCCGCCAGGAGCGCCTATGAGAAGGCGCTGGCCGACAAGGGCTATGGCCCCATCACCACCGAGATCGCCGCGGCAGGACCGTTCTATTTCGCGGAGGCCTATCACCAGCAATATCTGGCCAAGAACCCCAATGGCTATTGTGGCCTGGGGGGCACCGGCGTGGCCTGCCCGGTTGGCACCGGTGTCATGGCCTGACGCCCGTCAGGCCACCCGCACCCAGCCGCGCGCCCGCGACGAGGCGATTGACGCCTCGACGACCTTCTGGATCTCATAGGCCTCGCGGAAATCGGGCGAGGATTTGCGGCCCGCCCCGATGGCCCCGAGAAACTCGCCCATCTCGATGGTCTTGAGATCGTTGAAGCCAAGCTGGTGGCCGCCGGCGATGCAGAACTGGCCATAGGGCGCGTGCTGCGGACCGGCCTCGATCTTCACATGGCCGCTGGTCCTGGCGTCGCCCCCGGCCTTGTAGAGCAGCAATTCATTGAGCCGCTCCTGGGTGAAGACCAGCGATCCCTTTTCGCCCGTCAGCTCGAAGCCTAGCTGCATCTTGCGGCCGGTGGCGATCCAGTTGGCTTCGATGGTGCCGCCGCAGCCGCGCGCGAAACTGACGAGAATGCGGGCCACGTCGTCGACCAGGACCTGCTTCCGCTCCCGCGCGCCGCGGGCAACCGGCCGCGACGTCACGACCGTGCGCACATCGGCGCTCACCTCCGCGATCGGCCCCAGCAGGAACCGCGCCATGCCGATGATGTGCGAACCGAGATCGGCGATCACGCCGGGACCACCCGCGGGATCGATGCGCCAGCTGTAGGGGCTTTCGGGATCATGCATATAGTCTTCGGCGTGAATGCCGCGAAAGCCGGTGATCTCTCCCAGCTCGCCCGCCGCCGCCATGTCTCGCGCCATTTTCAGCAGCGGGTTCTTGATGTAGTTGAAGCCCACCTGGGTGACGACGCCCGCCTTGTCCGCCGCCTCCACCATGGCAAGCGAATCCGCAAGTGAGGGCGACAGCGGCTTCTCGCAATGCACATGCTTTCCCGCCGCGATGGCCGCAAGCGCCATCTCCTTGTGGAAGATGTTGGGCGTGGTGATCGACACCACATCGACGCGCGGATCGGCCACCAGGGCCCGCCAGTCGCCGGTTGACCGCGCGAAGCCATATTGATGCGCGGCCTTGGTGGCAAGGTCCGGCGCCACATCGGCAATCATCTCGAGCCGGGGCACGGGAATGTCCGGGAAAGCGGCCAGCGCGGCGCGGTAGGCGAAGGCATGCGCCTTGCCCATGAAGCCGGTGCCGATCAGGCCTATTCCCAGTTCGCGCGTCACGCCACCACCTCATAGCCCGCCGCGGTCATCACCCGCATCAGCTCCTTGTGGCCGATCTCAGCCATCTTCAGCGGCGGGGCCTTTTTCGGGTCCTGCTCCGCCTCGACCACGAACCAGCCCTCATAGCCATAGGAGGCGAGCTTGCCGACAATGGCTTCGAAATCGAGCGAGCCATCGCCCGGCACCGTGAAGGCGCCCTTGATCACCGCATCGAGGAAGCTTTCCTTCGTGCGGTCCAGCTTGTTGATGACGTCCATGCGCACGTCCTTGGTGTGCACGTGGCGGATGCGCTTGTGGTGCTTGTCGATCACGCGCAGGACATCGCCGCCCGCGAAGGCCATGTGCCCGGCGTCGAACAGCAAGGAGATCGCGGAATTGGCCATGAACAGGTCCAGTTCCGGCTCGGTCTCAACCACTGCCGCCATGTGATGGTGATAGACCACCGGCATGCCCTGCGCCTCGATCCATCTGGCGAAGTCGGAAACCTTGCGGCCATAAGCTTCCATTTCCTTCGGGCTGAGCTTCGGCTTGGTGGCGAGCGGCTTCGCGCGGTCGCCCTGGATCGAGCGTCCGATTTCGCCATAGACGATGCAGGGCGCCTTCACCGCCTTGAACAGGTCAACCATCGGCTGGATGCGCTTCTGGTTCGCCTCAAGCGAGTCATCGACCAGCGTGCCGGAGAACCAGCCGCCGCACAGCGTGACGCCGGCCTTGTTCAGAACCGGAAGCATTTCCGCCGCGCTCGACGGAAAGCGGCGGCCCTGCTCCATGCCGGTGAAACCCGCCGAGCGCGATTGCCGGAGGCACTCTTCGAGCGACACGTCGTCCGAGAGTTCGGTGAGATCGTCGTTCCACCAGGCGATGGGCGACATGCCCAGCTTTGCTTTCATGTTGCTAGACTCCGATGCGTTGCTTCTTGCGGATGGTGTCGTGATGAGCGCGCGCCTTCCTGACCTCCGGACGGTCCGAGACTTCCGGCACGCCGACGTCCCAGTCAGCGTCGCCCGGCACCCAGGCATGGGCGTCGGTGACGATCGAGATCACCGTGGTGCGGTCGGTGGTCTTGGCCCAGGCCAGCGCCGCTTCGAGATCGGCGATGCTCTGGCAGTGCCGCGTGGCGGCCCCCATGGATTCGGCATGCTTGGCGAAATCAACCGCGAAAGGCTGCTTCACGCGGCTGTCCTTGATCAGGTTGTTGAAGGATGGCGTGCCCTTGAAGTTCTGCAGCCGGTTGATGACCGCGAAGCCGCCATTGTCGCAGACCACGACGATCATCTTGTGGCCGGTCAGCACCGTGGAGTAGATGTCCGAGTTGAGCATGAGGTAGGAACCGTCGCCAACCAGCACGATGGTTTCGCCATCGCCCTTCTTGGCCATGGCATGGCCCCAGCCGCCGGCCACTTCATAGCCCATCGCCGAAAATCCGAATTCGAGATCATAGGTGTTGGGATTCTTGATCCGCCAGCCCTTGGCGGTTTCGCCGGGCAGGCCGCCGGCCGCCGTCACCATGGTGTCGTTGGGCGCCGCCCAGCGGTTCACCGCGCCGACCACCTGGGCATAGGTGGGGACGGCGGCGTTGCCCGGCTTCTGGTGCTGGTCCAGCAGTTCGTTCCAGCCCTTGAAGGCGGTTTTGCCTTTCTGCGTCCACGCGGCATCAGCCTTCCAGGCGCCGAGCGCCGCTTCGATCTCGGCCACCGTTTCCCTGGCGTCTCCGGTCACCGCCAGCGCCCGATGCTTCACCGCGTCATAACGCGCGGCATTGATCGAAACGAAACGGGTATCATGCGAGAACACCGTCCATGAGCCGGTGGTGAAATCCTGAAGCCTGGTGCCGATGGCGATGACGACATCGGCGGCATTGGCCATTTCATTGGCCGAGGTCGAACCGATGACGCCGATGGGGCCCACATGCGCCGGGTGATCATGGGTGACAGCGCCCTTGCCGGCGATGGTTTCAGCCAGCGGAATGCCATGCTTCAGCGCGAAATCGCCAACGTCTTTTCCCGCATCCGAATAGCGCACGCCGCCGCCCGAGATGATCAGCGGACGCCTGGCTGACTTGATGAGCGCAACCGCCTCCGCCACGCGGTCACGGTCAGGGCGTGGCCGCGGGATGCTGTGAACGGTGGGCGTGAAGAAGGCTTCCGGATAATCAAAAGCGATTTCCTGCGTGTCCTGGCAGAGGCCGATGAAGGCGGGTCCGCAATCGCCAGGGTCCAGCATGCAGGCCACCGCCTGCGGCAGCGAGGAGATGATCTGCTCGGGGTGGGTGATGCGGTCCCAGTAGCGCGAGACCGCCTTGAACGCGTCGTTCACCGAGATGCTGGGATTGTTGAAATGCTCGACCTGCTGCAACACCGGATCAGGACGGCGGTTGGCGAACACATCGCCCGCCAGGATCAGGATCGGCAGGCGGTTGGCATGCGCGCAGCCAGCGGCGGTGACCATGTTGAGCGCGCCGGGGCCAATGGACGACAGCGCCACCATGATCTGCCGCCGCCGCATGGCCTTGGCATAGGCGACGGCGGCGAGCGCCATCGACTGCTCGTTCTGGCCACGCCAGGTCGGCAGCTTGTCCTGCACGGCCTCGAGCGCTTCTGACAGGCAAGTCACATTGCCATGGCCGAAGATGCCGAACAGGCCCGCGAACAGCGGTTCCTTCTTGCCGTCGATGATGGTGTACTGGTTGCACAGGTAGCGCACGAGCGCCTGCGCCATCGTCAGTCTGACTGTGGACATGCAAGATCCTCCGGGTGAGATGTCATTTCGGCCAATTCATCTATTTCTTCAAGCCGTGCGGCGCAGCCTCCGGCTGGCGCGGCAAGCGGGCGGACTGGTCGCGGGCGATTTCGGTGACGCTGGGAATGCGCGGCGTGGCGCCGCCGGGGTGCAACCGTGCCGCTGTCACGGTGGCCAGGCACTGAACCAGGCACATCGGCGCAGCGAGCGAGCGCGAAAAGGAGTACTCATCCTCCGGAACGGTGAACAGCACCCTGGCGTTCTTGGCCAGCGGAGACAGCGGGCCGTCGGTGATGGCGATGAGCGGCGTCCCCAAAGCGGGAGCAAGCTCGGCGATGCTCACCACCTCCTTGGCATAATGGCGGAAAGCGATGACCACCAGCACATCGCGCGCGCCCATGGTGCGCGCCATCTCCGGCGCCAGGCCACCCGCCGGATCGAGCAGGATCACCCGCCGGTGCAACATTGTGAGCAGGTAGCGCAACAGGCTGGCGAGCGGCTCTGAGCGAAGCTGGCCGCCGACATAAATGGTCTCGGCGCGGGCCAGCAAATCGGCGGTGTCGGCGAGCGCGGTTTCGCTCACCGTATCCATCAGCCCCTGCAGCGCGGCGATGTCGCGCACCACGAGATCGCGCAGCACGCCCATGTTGCCTTGCCCGGCCTTGCGGGTGAGCTCCTGCTCCAGGGCGCTGATCCGTTCGCGGAACCCGGGTGCCGCGGTGGCCAGGCGGGTCTGGAACACGCTCTGCAAGTCCTTGAAGCCGGAATAGCCAAGGCTTTGCGAGAAGCGCACCAGGCTCGAGGGGTGGACGCCGCATTTCTCGGCGATCGCATTGATCGATTCCAGCGCGATGATGTTCGGGTTCTGGGTGAAGAAGCGGGCAATCTGCTGCGAACCGGCGGAGAGCGCCGGATACTCATGGGTGATCAGGTCGACAACACCCTCATAGCTGCGCGGGATGGCCTGCTTGCCCGTGTGCTTGCTGATTGCCATGATGAACGGTCCTGTCCGGTCGTCTTTTGCAATAGGCCGGAGCCCAAGTCTTGACAAGGAAAATCCTTTGCCTCAATCAAGATACTGCAACAAGCGTTGCGGCGGCTCATGATGGAGACCTGCGGCATGTATGACAGTTTTGGCCTGCTGATCGGCGGAGAATGGCGCCGCAAGGGCGGTGCGGGCGTGATCGAGGTGAACGACCCCGCCACCGGCGAGGCGATCGGAACCGCTCCTGCCGCCTCCGCCACCGATGTCGAGGAGGCCATCCACGCCGCCGAAAAGGGTTTCAAGACCTGGCGGGCAACCCCGGCCTGGACGCGCGCCGATCTTCTGCATGCGATCGCCAATATCATGGCCGGCAAGACCGAGGAGGCGGCCCGCCGCATCACGCTCGAAACCGGCAAGCCGCTGGCCCAGGCGCGGCGCGAATGGGCGCTCTCCATCGACCAGTTCCGCTGGTATGCCGAGGAGGCGCGCCGCATCTATGGCCGCATCGTTGAAAGCCGCGCGCCCGGCGGCCGCGTGGAAATCAGTCATGAACCGGTGGGCATCGCCGCCGCCTTTACGGCCTGGAACTTCCCTGCTGTCCTGATCGCCCGCAAGGTGGCCCCCGCCCTGGCCGCCGGCTGCGCCATCATCGTCCGGCCATCGCGCGAGGCGCCGGGAACCGCCATGCTGCTGATCGACTGCGTGCAGCAGGCCGGCGTTCCGGCCGGCGCCGTCTCCCTGCTGATCGGAAGCGCGTCCACCACCTATGAGCCGATCATGGCGTCGTCCGCCGTGCGCAAGATCTCGCTCACCGGGTCAACCGCCATCGGCCAGCAGATGATCCGCGATGCCGCCGGCACCCTCAAACGGGTGTCGATGGAGCTGGGCGGCAACGCGCCCGTCGTGGTGTTCGAGGACGCGCCGCTGGAACAGGTGCTCGATCTTTGCGTCCCGGTGAAATTCGCCAATGCCGGCCAGGTCTGCGTCACCGCCGACCGGTTCTACGTCCATGAAAGCCTGGTGAAGCCATTCACGCAGGGTTTCGCGGCCCGCGCCAAGGCGCTGCGGCTGGGCCACGGCCTCGAGGAGTCGACCCAGATGGGCCCGCTCATCAACCAGCGCCGCGTCGACGCCATGGAGAAGATCGTGGCGGATGCCACGGCGCGCGGCGGCCGCATCGAAACCGGCGGCGGCCGCCCCAAGGGCCAGAACAAGGGCTTCTTCTTCGAGCCAACCGTCATCACCGGCCTGCCTGACGACGCGCTGGCCATCGCCGAGGAGAATTTCGGCCCGATCGCCGCCATCACCTCGTTCGGCGATACCGAAGAAGCCTATGCCCGCGCCAACAGCAGCGAATATGGGCTGGCCGCCTATGTCTTCACCCGCGATCCGGCGCGCATGCGGGCCGCGGCGGCAAGGCTCGAAGCAGGCATGGTCGGGGTCAACTCCTTTGCGCTGGCCGCCGCCGAAGCGCCCTTCGGCGGCATCAAGGCCAGCGGCATGGGCCGCGAAGGCGGCACAGAAGGCATTCTCGACTACATGAATGTGAAGCTCACCCAGGTCGTGGTCTAGAAGGAAGAAAAGCATGGCGCGCAACAACATCCGCCGCCTGTGGGCGGAAGCAAAGCCGGCCGTCAACGGCTGGCTCTCGGTCGGCAATCCTTTCACCGCCGAAATCATGGCGCAGCAGGGCTATGACGCGGTAACGGTCGACCAGCAGCACGGCTTCCTCGGCTATGACGCGCTGGCCCCGATGCTGCAGGCGGTGAAGGCGAGCCCGGCAACCCCGATGGTGCGCGTGCCGTGGCTGGCGGCGGGCGACATCATGAAGGCGCTCGACGCGGGCGCGCTCGGCATCATCTGCCCGATGATCAACAACCGCGAGGAAGCCGAACGCTTCGTTTCCTACATGCGCTATCCGCCCAACGGCCAGCGCAGCATGGGCCCCACCCGCGCGGTGTTCGCGCATGGCGCCGACTACAGCGCCTGGGCCGATCAGGAGGTGATCGCGCTCGCCATGATCGAAACCGCGGACGGCATGAAGAACCTAGACGCCATCGTCTCCACCCCCGGCCTCGACGGCGTCTATATCGGCCCCGCCGACCTGACGCTGGGCCTCACCGGCCGCAAATATCCGGTGGGCTTCGACCGCGAGGAGCCGGAGATCGTGGACGCCATCAAGCTGGTTCTCGGCAAGTCCCATGCGGCGGGAATCAAGGCGTGCCTTCACTGCGGCACGCCCGCCTATGCCGCCAGGGCCATCGGCTGGGGCTTCGACCTCGTCACGCTCTCGAACGACGTGCGCCTGCTGGCCGGCGCCGCCAAGGCCAGTGTCGATTCCACGCGCAAGCTGATCGGCGAACAGGTGGCGGCGGAAGCCGCGCCCAAGAACAGCGGCTACTGACATGCCCCATATTCTGATCGCCGGAAAGCTGCATCCCGCCGGCCTCGCGCGCCTCGGCACGGCACCGGGCTTCACCCACCGGCTGATCGAGGAGGTGTCGCTCGAGTCCTTCCTGCCCCATCTGCCGGAGGCCGATGCGCTGGTGCTGCGCACCCAGCCGCTGACACAAGCGACGATCGCCACCGCGCCGCAACTCGCGATCGTGTCGCGCCACGGGGTTGGTTATGACGCGGTGGATGTGAAGGCGCTGAGCGCGCGGCGCATTCCGCTCAGCATCGTGGGCGATGTCAATTCCCGCGCGGTCGCCGAGCACACGCTGATGCTGATGCTGGGCGTGGCGCGCCGCGCCGCCGCCCATGACCATGCGGTGCGGACGGGCGCCTGGAACGTGCGCAACCGCTTCGAAACCGTGGAGCTTGACGGCAAGACGCTGCTGCTCGTGGGCTTCGGGCGTATCGGCCGCCGGGTCGCGGAACTGGCGCGGGCCTTCGGCATGGCGGTGATGGCCTATGACCCCGTCGTCACGCCGGACATGATGGCAAGGCACGGCGTCAAGCCGACCACAGATCTCCACAAGGCGCTGGCCGCGGCGGATTATGTTTCGCTTCACATGCCGGGTTCGCCCAAGGGAGCGCTGATCGGCAGGGATGAACTCGCCGTCATGAAACCGGGCGCCATCATCATCAATGCGGCGCGCGGCGGCCTCATCGACGAACTGGCGCTGGACGCGGCCCTGCGCGGCGGGAAGATACGGGGCGCGGGACTCGATGTGCTGGAAAGCGAGCCGCCGCCCGCTGATCATCCGCTGCTCAACAATGACCGGGTGCTGATCAGCCCGCATGCGGCGGGCCTCACCGATGAATGCGCGGCGCGCATGGCGGTGGCCTCGGTGCAGAATGTGATCGACCATTTCGCGGGAAAACTTGACCCCGCCCTGGTGGTCAACGCCGGAGACATCGGCTACCGGCGCTGAACATGATGACGGCTCGCGCCCGGTCTGTCAGCCAAATTCCAGCGCCGCGTCGGTGACGACCTCCCAGATGTTCAGCGCGAAGCTGCGCATCACGTAGAGATCAAAGGCGTGATCGCCCGTGCAGTGCACGGTGGCCGGCGTATGGTGGATGCCAGTGAGCGCGAAGGCGCCCGGCCCGAAAGCGGCCGGATGAAAATCGATCGGCATCAGCTTGGCCAGCACGGCGCGCGCCGGCGCTCCGGAAAGCGCGATGCGCACCCGGCTGCGGGAAAGCGGCGTCACCGCACACTGGCCATGCAGTTTGGCCGCAATGTCATCTGTCTCTGGCCCTACGATCCAGAATTGCGCCGGGCCAATGCGCATCACGGTCAGCGATCCATTCACCGGCGCCAGGCCGACGCGGGGCGGAAGGGGGCCAACCACCGCGGCGAGCTTCGCTTCAAAATCCGCATCCAGCCCCGCGGCCTGGGTCAGGCTGAAGCCCGGACGCCCGGCAATCGACAGCACGGGGCTGACATAGGGCTTGGCGGAGGCCAATGCGGAGCGGCGCTCAAGCATGGAAGCGGGCTCCTTCCTTGTCGATGAAATGCGGCGACACGATCCTGAGCTTTGCCTGCTCGTTCTTCAGCGGGAAGGCGGCGATGATTTCCTCGCCTTCATGCTTGAGCCCGCCCTTGTAGAGCCCGAGCGCGATGAACTTGTTGAGTTCCGTGGACCAGGTGACAGCCGTGATATAGCCGCGGCCATGGCCCTTGATCTCCTCGCCGGCGGCAAACAGGATCGAGCCGCCGCGCAGCTTCTTGTCAGGCTCCATGAGTTCGAGGCCAACAATGCTCCAGCGCTCCGGCGACTGGCAATCCTCGCGGAAGCGCAGCGCCCGGCCCACATAGTCCTTTTCCTTGGCCGCCATGCGGCCAAGACCCAGATCATCGAGCGTGTTGCGGTGATCGAGTTCGAGGCCCGCCACATGGCCCTTCTCGATGCGCAGGCTGGCCAGCGCCTCAAGGCCGTAGGGCCTGATGCCGGTGGTGGCGGCGCGCGCCAGAATGTGCTCCCACAGGCTGATCGCGTGGTCAGAAGCCACGTGAACCTCATAGGCCAGTTCGCCCGAGAACGACATGCGCAGCAGCCGCACCGGGACTCCTTCGAACAGGATATCCCTGCAGCCCATGTGCGGCAGCGCCTCGCTGGAAAAGTCGGTTCCCGGAAACGCCAGTTGCAGGGCCTCGCGCGATTTGGGCCCCGAAACCGCCATGCCCGCCCATTCATCGGTGAGCGAAGCGAGCTGTACGTTCAGATCCGTCCAGTGGCACTGCAAGAGATATTCGAGCCACGACATGACTTCACCCGCCTGGGCGGTGGTGGTGGTCATGTAAAATTGCGTCTCGGAGAGGCGCGCCGTGGTGCCGTCATCGATCACCACGCCGTCATCGTTCAGCATGACGCCATAGCGCACCTTGCCGATGGGCAGCTTTTTGAAACCGTTGACATAAACGCGGTTGAGGAATTCCGCCGCATCCGGCCCCTGCACGTCGATCTTGCCGAGCGTCGAGACGTCGGCGATGCCCACCCCCCGGCGCACCAGTTCCATTTCCTTCACATAAGCGGCCTCCGGCGTGGCGCCCGCCCAGCCATAATACCAGGCGCGTTTCCAAAGGCCGGCATCGATGAATACGCCGCCATTCCTCTCATGCCAGTCATGGAGCGGCGAGCGCCGGACGGGCCGGAAATGCGCGGCTATGGTGCGCCCGGCAAGCGCCCCCATGGTGAGCGGTGAATAGGGCGGCCGGAACGTGGTGGTGCCCGCTTCCGGAATGGTGATGCCGCGGAAGCCGGCCATCAGCGCCAGGGCATTGATGTTGGACGTCTTGCCCTGGTCGGTGCCCATGCCGAGCGTGGTATAGCGCTTCATGTGCTCGACCGACTGGTAGCCTTCCTGATGCGCGAGCCGGATGTCTTCCAGGGTCACGTCATTCTGGAAATCAACGAAGGCCTTGCCCTTGCCTGGCCGCGGCGGCGACCACACCGGTAGAATTCCGTAGGCGCGGTCCACCGTATGCTCCGGCGCATAGACCGGCCTCGTCCTGCCGAAGCCCACGGCAGACGCGGCGGAGGCCCCGGCGCCAGCGCCATCCGCCACCGCCGCGGCCAGGCCGAATTTGCCCATCATCGCGCCTGCGCCGAAATGCGTGGGCGCGAAACCGCCCGGCACAAAGGCGGCAATGGCGTCGTGATAACGGGGCCTGATGCCGCCATGCGAGGAGAGATGCACGACCGGAGACCAGCCTCCCGCCATGCCCACCACGTCGCAGTCGATGGTCACCGCATGCACGCCGCCAAGCCGCACCCGCCTCACCGCCTTGGCGCCTTCCACATCCACGATGCCGCTGCCGGGGAAGATGGCGATGCCCCTGGCGCCGGCGCGCGTGAGAAGGTCCGGAGAAACGGTATTGCGGTGGTCCGCCACCGTAACCGCCACTCCAGCCGCCGCAAGATCGATGGCCGCTTCGTAGCCCGTATCATTGTTGGTGACGATGACCGCGCGGCTGGTGGGCGCCAGCGCATAGCGGTTGACATAGGCGCGGAGCGCCGAGGCCAGCATCACGCCAGGCCGGTCATTGTTGGAGAATACCAGCGGGCGTTCGATAGCGCCCGTCGCCATGACGATCGCCCTGGCGCGCAGCTGGATAAGCACCATGCGCGGCTGGCCCCTGGCGGGATCAGGCTTCAGATGATCACGGCGCTCAGCCAGCACCGCAAGATTGCCATCATAAAGGCCCTGCACCGTGGTGCGGGTGAGGATCTCCGCGTTGGAGAGCGACTGGAGCTCTTCCACGCAGGCGGCGCGCCAGGCCTCCATGCCCGCGTCATTGACGGCAAGCAGACTGCCGCCGCATTCGCTGTCCTGTTCCGCCAGCACCACCCGCGCGCCGCTACGGGCCGCGGTCAGGGCCGCCGCAAGCCCGGCGGGACCGGCGCCCACGACCAGCACATCGGCAAACGCATAGCGCATGTCATAGCGCGCGGGATCAGCAAGATCCGTGGCCTTTCCGAGCCCCGCCGCCCGCCGGATGAATGGCTCATAAAACATCCAGGAGCCTTTCGACGGGCCCATGAAGGTCTTGTAATAGAAGCCAGACTGAAAGAACGGCGCCAGCACCGAATTCACCGCCATCACATCAAGGTCAGGCGATGGCCAGGCATTCTGCGGGCTGGCCACGAGGCCATCCACCAGTTCGGTCATGGTGGCCGGAACATTGGGTTCTGTTGCGCCAGCTTCGCCGAGAGTGAAGAGGCCATTCGGCTCCTCGATGCCGGCGGAGACGATGCCGCGCGGCCGGTGATACTTGAAGCTGCGGCCGGTGAGCAGCGGCCGGCCGGCCAGCAGCGCGGAGGCCAGCGTATCGCCCGCGAAGCCGCGAAGCTCAACCCCGCCGAACCGCGCCGTGACGGGTTTCGACCGGTCGATACGTCCGCCCGCAGCAAGCCTCCGGAACGCCGTCATCGGCCACCCTCCAGGATTTCGTTCTTCGCGGTGTCGCGGCGAAGCGTGAACCAGCGGCGGCAGCCCAGCACGTGCTGCCAATATTCGGCATGCGGGCCTTTCGGATTGTCGAACAGGAAGTAGTAGTCATGCCAGGTCTTGAGATCGCCGCTGCCGTGCGAGGGCCGCGGTTTGTCGGCATCGCCGCCGTAGCGGAATTCTGACACGTCGCGGTCACCGCAATGGGGGCATGGGATGATCATTGCTTGTAGGTCCAGTTGCCGATGCCGAATTCGTCGAGTTCGCGGCCTTTCTCGAAGCGGTCGAGAGAGAAATCACGGTTCAGTTCATGTTCCGCGTCATGGGCAATGGTGTGGGCGAAGGTCCAGCCCGAAGCGGGCGTCGCCTTGAAGCCCTGGTAGCACCATCCGCCATTGAGGTAGAGGTTGCCTACTTCGGTGCGGCAGATGAACGGGCTTCCATCCGGCGTCATGTCCTGAATGCCGCCCCAGTGCCGCAACAGCCGGAGCCGCGATACGAAGGGCATCAGCGATACGGCGCATTCCGCCACTGTCTGGATGCGGTTGAACTGGCCGCGCTGGGTATAGGTGTTGAAGCCGTCGATATGGCCGCCGAACACCAGGCCGCCCTTGTCCGATTGCGAGAGATAGAACAGTTCCGCGCCCCAGGACACCACATGGTCAACGATGGGCTTCACGGGTTCGGTTACAAAGGCCTGCAGGATGTGGCTTTCGACAGGGAGCCGGAGGCCGGCCATGCGCGCCACGTGGGAGGTATGTCCGGCAACCGCGATCCCCACCTTGCCGGCCTTGATGCGCCCGCGCGAGGTTTCGACGCCCGTCACCTTGCCGTTGTCCATGGTGAAGCCGGTGACTTCACAATTCTCGATGATATGCACGCCAAGGTTCGAGGCCGCCCTCGCGTAACCCCAGGCCACCGCATCATGCCGCGCTGTTCCGGCGCGCGGCTGGAAGATGGCGCCATAGATGGGCCAGCGCGCGTCCGGCGAATAGTCGAGATAGGGCAACAGCTTCATCACCTCGCCGCGGTCAAGCAGTTCGGCGTCAATGCCGTTGAGGCGCATGATGTTGCCGCGCCGCGCGAACACGTCCATCTGGACCGGGCTGATCGCCAGAACAACCTGGCCGCGCTGCGACACCATGCAGTTGAAGTTCAGATCATGGCTCAGGCCCTCCCACAGCTTGAGCGAATGCTCGAAGAAGGCCGTGTTACCACCAATCATGTAATTGGAGCGGATGATGGTGGTGTTGCGGCCGACATTGCCGGAGCCGATGTAACTGCGCTCCAGCACCGCCACGTTGCGCATGCCGTGGTTCTTGGCGAGGTAATAGGCGGTCGCCAGGCCATGCCCGCCGCCGCCGACGATGATGGCATCGTAGGAAGACTTGGGCTCGGGCGAGTCCCAGGCGCGCGGCCAGGGCAGGTCCGGCGAGAGCGCATGGCGCGCCAGGGCAAGGGCTGAATAACGCTTGGTCACGGGGAAGGTGCTATCAGAAACCGCGGCCTCCCGGCAAGGCGCAGAAATTTCACTTGCGCCGGGCGTCAGCCCAACTGGTCACCAGCAGGGTGACCAGCCCCAGCCCCGCAAATCCGGCCACCATCGGAATGACAGTGCCGTTATAAAGCTGGCCGATGACGCCCCCCGTGAGAATTGCGGTAAACGACGACAGCGCGCCGGAAATCGCCGCCGCCATGCCGGCGATGCGGCCCATCGGCTCCAGCGCGATGGCATTGAAATTGCCAAACAGCAGGCCGCTGCAGAAGAAGGCGGCTAGCAGAAAGGCGGCGAGGGCCCACAAGGGGGGATGTCCATGCATCAGGAGGCTGACCATGAGAAACAGTCCCGACAACGCCACGAGCCCGCGCAAGGCCAGGGCCGAAAGGCGGCGCATGCCATAGCGCATGACGAGCCGGGCGTTGACCAGCATCGCCGCGGCTATGCCAGCTGCGAAGAAGGCAAACCATAGAGCGAAGAGTTCGCCCTGCCCATATTGCTCGGCAAAAATCTGCTGCGAGGTTCCAAGATAGATGATGAAACTGCCGAAAGTGAACCCCGTGGCGAATGTGTAACCCATGGTGACCGGATGCCGGAACACCTCGCCTGCCGCCGACAGAAGCGCCGCCAGTGACAGCGGTATGCGCTTGCCGGGCGGCAGCGTCTCTTCCTGCCGCAGCCACAACCACAGACCCGCGATCACGCCCATGGCAAGGAAGCCGAGGAAGATCACCCGCCAGCCCGCCACCAGCAGCACCAGCTGGCCCACCCCCGGCGCCAGGATCGGCACCAGCATGAACACCATCATGACCAGCGACATGACCCGCGCCATCGCCGCACCCGACTGCCCGTCCCGCACCATGGCGATCGATACGATGCGTGGCGCCGCCGCACCGAAGCCCTGCACCAGCCGGCCGATGAGGATCATCGGAAAATTGACCGAGAACAGGCAGATCAGCGAACCGGCCGCATAGCAGGCAAGGCCGATCACGATGGCCGGCTTGCGGCCGATGGAATCCGACCACGGACCATAGACGAGCGTTCCGAAGGTCAGTCCGGCGAAGAAGGCGGTAATGATGAACTGCCGGCTGTTGGGGTCAGCGGCGCCCAATTCGCCGGCGATCTGGCCAAGCGCCGGCAGCATGGTATCGATCGACATCGCCGTCATGGCGTTGAGCAGCGCCACGAGGACGATGAATTCGGCGGACAGCCTGGGCGACGCCGTCATCAGTTTGGACAGTTCAGGACAATTGCCATCTTCATCACACGTCCTCCAGGCCTCTTTTTCTCATGGTCAGGCTTGCAAGCATAGGGAAGTTCGCGGGAAGATGGCAGCCATGCGCATCGACAAGGCCAGCCGCGCCGTTTTCCTCGATCCTGTGGACCCGGCGTTCTACAACAATCCCTACCCCGCCTACCACGCAATCCGGGCGGAGACGCCGGTTTTCAAGTGGGAGCAGTATGGCTTCTGGTGCTTTGCCCGCCATGAGGATGTCAACGCCCTGCTGCGCGACCGCCGCTTCGGCCGCCAGATCCTGCATGTGGCGACCAGGGAGGAGCTTGGCTGGCCGGAGACGCCGGCACACCTCAAGCCTTTCTATGACTTCGAGTCGCACTCGCTGCTGGAACTGGAGCCGCCGGTGCACACGCGGCTCCGCGGCCTTGTCAACCGCTCCTTCCTGTCGCGCCAGGTTGAGCGCTTGCGGCCGCGCATTGCGGCGCTGGCGGGAGACCTCATCGACAGCTTCGCGGGCCGCGGCGAAGCCGAGTTGCTGGCTGACTTCGCCACGCCGATTCCGGTCATCGTCATTTGCGATCTGCTGGGCGTTCCCAGCACGATGTCCACGCAGCTTCTCGGCTGGTCGCATGACATGGTGGCCATGTACCAGGCGCGCCGCGACCGGATGATCGAGGACAGGGCGGCGGCTGCAACGCTCGCCTTTTCGGAATTCATGCGGGGCTATATCGCCGAACGCCGCAAGTCTCCCGCCGAAGACCTGCTCTCCGAACTGATCCGCGCCGAGGAGCAGGGCGCGAAGCTTTCGGAGGATGAGCTTGTCACCACCGCCATCCTGCTGCTCAACGCCGGTCATGAGGCGACCGTCCATGCGCTGGGCAACGCCATCAAATGCCTTCTCGAACATGGCATGCGGGAAGATATCGGAGCTGGCCATGTCGAGGAGGCGCTGCGCTACGACGCGCCTTTGCACATGTTCACCCGCTACGCGCTGCAAGATTTGGATTATGCCGGAATCAGGCTCCGCAAGGGCGAGCAGGTGGGGCTTCTCCTGGGCGCCGCCAACCGCGACCCCGCCCGCTTCGGGGAGCCGGACCGCTTCCTTCCCGGGCGTGACCCAAACCCGCGTGTAAGCTTCGGGGCGGGCATCCACTTCTGCGTCGGAGCGCCGCTTGCCAGGCTGGAGATGGACGTCGCCCTGCCCCTGCTGTTCAACAGGCTTCCACGGCTGGCGATCAGCCAGGAACCCGGCTACCGCAACGCCTATCACTTCCATGGCCTCGAAGCCCTGAAGGTGACGTTTTGAAGCGTCGTTTCCCGGCCATGGGCTGACGTTTCCCTTCACGCCCGGATCGCCGGTTGAGCCTAAACCACGCTCACGTGAAAACATTTCAACAGGCTGGCTCATGACCGACGTTCAGACCGCTCCTGCCTCTTCCGGTGGCCGCCGTGCGCGTGGCGGCGGCGCCGATGCCCGCCGCGCCGCCCGCACCTCGACGGCGATCCGCCAGTCTGGCTTCATCCGCCGCGCCATCAAGACCTACGAGCCCTTCAGCACCGAACAGCTGGAACTGATCGAGCATAATGCCGAGACCGTGCTGCAGGAGATTGGCCTCAACTTCTACGAGGACGAGGAAGCCATCGCCATGTGGAAAGAGGCTGGCGCGGATGTGTCCGGCACCCGCGTGCGCTTTCCCCGCGGCCTTGTCCGTTCACTCATCAGGACGGCGCCAAGCGCATATGTGCAGCATGCGAGGAACCCGGCCAACAACGTCTCGATTGGCGGCAACAGCACGGTGTTCGCGCCGGTCTACGGCCCGCCCTTCATCCGCAACCTCGATGAAGGGCGCCGCTATGCCACCATCGAGGATTTCCGCAATTTCGCGAAGCTCGTCTACATGCTGCCGAGCCTGCACCACGCCGGCGGCACGCTGTGCGAACCGGTGGACATTCCGGTAGCCAAGCGCCATCTCGACATGGTCTACAGCCACATCAAATATTCCGACAAGCCGTTCATGGGCTCGGTCACGGCGGGCGAGCGCGCCGCCGATTCGGTGGCCATGGCGGAACTGGTGTTCGGCAAGGACTTCGTCGACCAGAACTGCGTGATGACCAGCCTCATCAACGCCAACTCGCCGATGGTATGGGACGGCGTCATGCTCGGCGCGCTCAAGGTTTACGCCCGCGCCAACCAGGCAACCGTGATTTCGCCCTTCATCGTGGCGGGCGCCATGTCGCCCACCACGGCGGTGGGAACGCTCACCCAGATTCTCGCCGAGGCGTCGGTGGGGATCGCCTTCACCCAGCTCTGCAGGCCCGGCGCGCCGGTGGTATTCGGCACCTTCGCGGCCTCGATGTCCATGCAATCGGGCGCGCCGACCTTCGGCACGCCGGAGCCCGCCCACATCACGCTCGGCGCCGCACAGCTGGCGCGCCGCATGGGTGTGCCGTTCCGTTCGGGCGGCAGCCTGTGCGGGTCCAAGATCCCGGATGCGCAGGCCGCTTATGAGAGCGCCAACACCATGTGGCCCACCCTGCTGGCGGGGGTCAACTTCTGCCTCCATGCGGCGGGATGGCTCGAAGGCGGTCTGGCGTCCGGCTATGAAAAGCTGATCATGGACGCCGACCAGCTGGCGATGTTCCAGAAATTCGCGGACGGCGTCGACTTCTCCGAGAACGGCCAGGCCATGGACGCGATCCGGGAGGTGGGCCCCGGCGCGCATTTTCTCGGCTGCTCCCATACCCAGGCCAATTTCGAAACCGCCTTCTGGCGCTCGCAGCTGGCCGACAACAACTCCTTCGAACAATGGCGCGACGACGGCGGCAAGGACATCGTGCAGCGCGCCAATGCCCGCTGGAAGCAGATGCTGCGCGATTATCAGGCGCCCCCGCTCGACGAGGGCATCGACGAGGCGCTCAATGACTTCATCGCCCGGCGCAAGGCGGTGCTGCCAGACAATGTGAGCTGACGGTTCAGGCCGCTTCACCCATGGCTTTCAGGAGCCAGCGGTGAAAGCGGTGAAGTTCATATTCCTCCGGCATCAGCCGCCCGCGCGTGAAGGCCGGGGAGGCAAGCCCGCGCTGGTTCATCTCGGCCGCCGCACCATCCTGCGCCAGCACGGTCCGGGCGAAGCTGGCGACCCGCCCGGCATCGAAGCCCGGTTGCGCCAGGGTGATCTCCGGAAAGTACCATTCCACGGTGAGCCTCGTACGCCGCGGCGACATGGGCTCGATCCTGACGGCGCGGACATAATCGGCATGCGCCACGACGTAGAGCGAGGGCCAGATTGTCACGAAGCTGTAGCCCCGCCGGCGTTCCTCGTCCGTGAGTGCCGGAAACATCGGGCCGCAGGGCTTGCCGTCCGGCGTCCAGCTTTCGGCCCCGTCGCGGAGATTGGGGCGAACCGGCTGCTCCGGCGTCCAGCCCAATGCTTCGGAAGCGCCCATGATGCCCTCGCCATAGATGGGCACCATGTCGCAGAGTTCAGGATGAATGCCGGGGCAGTGCAGGCATTCGGAATAATTCTCCCAGAAGACCTTCCAGTTGCAGGCGACTTCCTTTTCCCAGCGATGCCCGACCTGCAGCGCAGCGATGGGCCAGTTATCCAGCGCCGCCAGCGGCACATCGGCGGTCAGCGGCGCTGGCGCAGGGCCGGCATTGAGAAATACGAAGCCCTGCCAGATCCTGACGGCGACCGGCAGCAAGCCATGGCTGGACGGATCGAAATCAGCGGTGGGCTTGGCCGGCCCCGTGGCGACCAGCTTTCCATCGGCGGCGCTATAGGACCAGGCATGATAGGGACAGGTGATGAGCCTGCCGGCGGTGCGGTCTTCCGCGCAGAGTTCCGCCCCGCGATGGCGGCAGACATTATGGTAGGCGGAAAGCCCGCCCTCGCCGTGGATGACGATCACCGGCGCATTGCCCAGGGTCCGGCGCCGCAATGTGCCTTTCGGGAAGTCGCCAAGCCTGCCCGCGCACAGCCATTGTCTTGCGAACACCGTTTCAAGCTCACGCGTGAACCAGTCCGGATCTATGTAGGCATCGCGCGGCAGGCTTTCCGGGCAATGATCGAGGCGGGGCGAGAGTGGGTGGATTGTCATGCCGCAGCCAGTGGTTTGATGGCGGACACGTCGATCTTCTCGCGCGCGCGCGCCAGATCCCACGCGCGCTGGAGGTTCATCCAGTATTCAGCGGTGGTGCCGAACACCCGGGCGAGGCGCATCGCGGTATCGGCGGATACCGCGGTCTCTCCCCTCGCCAGCCGCTCAATGCGGGTGCGCGGCACATGGATGCGCTTGGCCAGGGCGATCGGGCTCAGTCCTAGCGGAGCGAGGTAAAGCTCCTGAAGCACTTCGCCGGGATGCGATGGATTGATGAGCAAAGACATCAAGACTGTTCCCTCAATGCTAGTCGACGATCTCAACGTCCGCCGGGCCCTGCTCCGTCCAGATGAAGCAGATGCGCCATTGATCGTTGATCCTGACGGAATGCTGCCCGGCACGTTTGCCCCGCAGCTCCTCAAGGTGATTTCCGGGCAGAAAACGCAAGTCCTCGATAACCACGGCTGCGTCCAACGCCGAGAGCATTGCCCTGGCTCTCTTGACCAGATCAGGGGGAAAACCCTTGCCGAAACGGTTTCGGAGCGCTCCGGCGGCGAGCTTCCCTTGAGTGCTCACGATCATCGCTTCATGTATCACAGCGTGATACATCTGGCAATAGCCGGCGTACGCGTTCAGGCTCGCCCGGTACTCCTCATCTCCCGCCAGGTGTGATAGCCGACACCGCCCACGACGAGGGCGGTTCCCACGGCATGGGCCGGCGTGAACGCCTCGCCCAGCAGCGCCACCGCGAAATAGATGGTGAGCAAGGGCGAGACATTGGAGATGATGGCCGTGGACGTGGCGCCGATGCGCCCGAGGCCCGCGTTGACAAAGAACGAGGGAATCACTGTCGCAACAATGCCGATGCCAGCCGCCAGCATGAAGTAATGCGCCGACATGGAGGCATCGAGATGGCCGCGCGTGATGAATACATGGGCAAGCGTGGTGACCGCCGCCGCCGAAAGCGCGATCGAGGTAAACAGGGTTGAGCCCATCTCGCTGATGTACCGCTTGGCCACCAGCTGGTAGACGGCGAACGCGATCGCCGATCCCAGCACGAGCGCCGTGCCGAGCGGTACATTCGGACCGCCCGTGGAGAGATCGGATATGAACACCGTGGCAAGGCCGAGATAGGTGATGAAGGCGGCGATGAGCGCCGAGCCCGTGAGGCGGACGCCAAACAGGGCCGCGCCGATGAAGATCACGAAAATCGGGTAGGTGAACAGCGCCAGCCGCTCCAGCTGCGCCGAGACATAGAGAAGTCCGGTGAAATCCAGAATCATGGCGAGGTAGTAGCCAATGAGGCCGATGCCAATGGCGCTTAACACCGCGTTGCGGCGGGGCATCGGCCTGCCGTCGCGCCTGCGCCGCGCCAGTTCGAAAATACCGACCGCCAGAAACACAGGCAGGGCGAACACCATCCGCCACGCCAGGATCAGCAGGGCATCGTATCGCTCCAGATAGGCGAGCTTGATGAAAATCGCCTTCGAGGAGAACATCGCCGACCCCGCGGCAACGAGCAGGTAGCCGGTGATGAGGCTGCGGCGGTCCATAGGGGCTGTGTATATGATCCTGAGGGCACCGCAAGCGGCGGCGTTTCCGGGTCCCGTCGATGCGCGGCCCGCATTAAAACTTGTTCACTTTTGCCTTGCCGGTGACTGCCCTAGGTAGGGATACGGAGGTAGGTCATGATCATTCGCGAAATCCTGGTTCATCTGAAATCGCATGAGGAATGGTCGCCGCATATCGACTATGCGGTCGGCACGGCGCGCGTTTTCGGCGCCAGGCTGCGCGGCCTCGTTACCTTCCACGAGATCGTCATGCTCAGGAGCCTGCCGCGCTTCGCCGGACCAGGGCTCGACGAACAGGCTGCCCGGGACGCCGCAACGTCCAAGTCGCTGGGCGAGAGATTCGCGAAGGCCTGTGCCGCCGCCGGCGTCGACGGGCGCTTCGCCACGGCTGACGGCGCGGCGGGCGAAATCGTGCCCTGGGCCTCGCGCCTCCACGACCTGACGATCATCGAACAGCGTCAGCCGGATGCCGATGAACTGGGCTTCGACGCGGCCGAGGAAACCTCGCTCAGCGCCGGACGCCCGGTCCTTCTGGTTCCCCGCCACGGTCATTTCCGGCCGGCGCCGGAGCATATCCTGGTTGCCTGGAACGGCAGCGCCATGGCGGCGTCAGCCGTGCAGGGCGCGATGCCCTTCATCGAGCGCGCCAAGAAGGTGACCGTCTGCTCCGGCGAGCTCCGCCTGCCGCTGCGGCCGGGCAGCCGGATACCGGACATCAGCATCGCCGATCATCTGCGCGCGCATGTGGCGGAAGTCTCCGAGGAGGTCACCGAACTGGGTCCCGGGCTCGTGGGCGAGCATCTCCTCAACCGGGCAAATGAGCTCGGCTGCGAATTGATCGTGATGGGCGCTTATGGCCGGTCCTGGTTCTCGGAGTATCTGCTGGGCGGCGCTACCCGCCACATGCTGAAACACATGACGGTCCCGATCCTCACCGGCAGGTAAAACCTCCACGGACGCGCTTCCCAACAGCGCTGCGGCATGGCAAGACTGCGTTGATCCAGTCACCGAGGATTTGCGCATGTCCATCCGGATCGATCTACAGTCCGTGCAGTTCGGCGAAACGGAACGCACTGTTGCAGGAGGAGCCGGTTTCTCCGTCTCCGCCTTCCGTTACAGCAGCGGCATCGCGGCGCTGCGGGTGAGGAGCCGCCGCGGGGAAATCGTGGTGCTGCCCTTCATGGGCCATCAGATCTGGTCATGCGCGTTCGATGGCCGCGACCTGACCATGAAGTCGATGTTCACCGAGCCGGTGCGCACCAGCCACTACCTTGAAACCTATGGCGCGTTCTTCATTCATTGCGGGGCCACGGCCATTGGCGCGCCGGGGCCTTCCGACCGCCATCCGCTGCATGGCGAGCTGCCGCTGGCGCCGTTCCAGAAAGGCTTCGTCGAAATCGACGAGGCGCGCGGCACCTGCGCCGTGATCGGCACTTATGAGCACACCGTGGCCTTCTCCTATCACTATCTGGCGACCTCCACTTATGTGATGCAGGCGGATTCCACCCTGCTCGACGTGTCGTTACAGGTGGACAATCTGAAGAAGACGCCGATGGACCTGATGTATCTCGCGCACGCCAATTTCCGGCCAGTGGACAATGGCGAGCTCATCTATTCGGCCCCGGCGACGCCCCAGGCGGTGCGGGTGCGCAAGTCGATCCCCGCCCATATCACCCCGAAGCCCGGCTACCGTGAATTCCTCGAGGACCTGGCGGTCAACCCGGCCATCCACCATGTGTTGCGCCCGGATCTGGCCTTTGACCCCGAAGTGGCCATGATGATCGGCATGAAGGCCGGCAAGGATGGTTTCGCCCATGCCCTGATGAAACACCCCAGCGGCGCCAGCGACTATATGCGCTACCAGCCCGCGCAATGCGGCCAGTGCTGCCGCTGGATTTGCCGCACACCGGACCAGGACGCCATCGGCATCGCCTTTCCCTGCACCTCCGAGGTCGAGGGCTACACCGCGGAGAAGAAGAAAGGCCTCTACGCGGTGGTCGAAGGCGGCAGCTCCTGGCGGGTCGACATGCGGATGGGGGCGCTGTCGGCCGCTGAAACAGAAGCGGTCACAAGGGAAATCCGCGCCATCCTGGGCTGACCTGATCCTTTGCGGCAAAAGGGCCGTAGACGCTTCGTCAGGAGAAAACATCATGAAAAATCTCATTCTGTCTGCCGCAACGGCAGTTTTGGTCATGGCTGGCGGCACCGCCTGGGCCCAAGGCACAGCGACGGGCGAGCAGATCACGGCGGCGATCACCGGCAACACCGTTCAGGGCAGCATGATCGCCTCGGGCGCCTATACCGAGTTCTACGGCGCCGATGGCGTGATCAAGGGCAAGGACTATTCCGGCAAATGGCGGGTCAATGCCGACACCATGTGCTTCCAGTATGGCTCTGACCCGGAAGGCTGCTGGCAGGTGAAGATCGACGGCGACCAAGTGTCCTGGGTCAAGAACGGCAAGGACGACGGCACGGGCACGATCGTCAAGGGAAATCCCAATAATTTCTGATTGCCGCGGTATCCGCCGCAATCAAGACAGCTGTGAATGTGGTTGATGGGGATCGAAGCGGTTGAATGCCGCTTCGGTTCTCACGCCCGTTTTCGCCGGGACTTTGCGAAGGTGTCGAACGCCACCGCCAGCACGATGATCACCCCGATGATGATCTGCTGAATGTAGGAGTTGACGTTCATCAGCACGAGGCCATTGAGCAGCACGCCGATCAGCACTGTGCCGATCACGGTTCCGAAGATCGTGCCCACGCCGCCGAACAGGCTGGTGCCGCCGATCACCACCGAGGCGATCACCGTCAGCTCATAGCCGGTTCCGGCCACCGCCTCGGCGGAATTGAGCCGCGCGGACAGCACGAAGGCGCCAAGCCCGGCGAAGAAGCCCATGATGATGTAGACGCTGCAGATGATCCAGTTCACGTTCACGCCGGCGAGCCGGGCGGCTTCCGGATTGCCGCCCACCGCATAGACCTGCCGCCCGTAGCGCGTATAGCTCAGCACGACATGGGCGATGACGGCGAAGGCGAGGAAGATGATCACCGGCACGGGAACCGAGAAGATGCGTCCCTGGCCCCACCAGGTGAAGTCCGGCTGGAAGCCGGAAATCGGCCCGCCCGCCGCGAACAGCAGCGCCGCGCCCCGGAACACCGACATGCCGCCCAGCGTCACCACGAAAGCCGGCACCTTGAGCCTGGTGATGGCCACGCCCTGCAGCAGGCCGCCCAACAGGCCCACGGCGATCGCCGCCAGCGCCGCCAATTGCCAGCCATAGCCGATCGTCTCATCCCCCACCGTGAAGCGGTCCTGCATGCCGCCCTTGGCCACGGCGGCGGCGACGAGGCCCGCGAAGGCCAGGAGCGAGCCCACCGACAAATCAATCCCGGCGGTGAGGATCACGAAAGTCATCCCGATCGCGAGCAGCCCGGTGATCGACACCTGCCGCATGACGTTGAACAGGTTCACCGACGACAGGAAGCGCGGCTCCATGATGGAGAACACCAGCATGAGCAAGAGCAGGAAGATCAGCGGCGCAAAGCGCGCCAGCAGTGAAAACGCGTCAAAGCCGGCGTTGCCTGGCCCCGCCCTACCATTGCTCATCTTCTGTGATCCCCCGTCATGCCGCGTGCCGCGCCCCTATGGTCATCAGCGTCATCAAGCTTTCCTGCGTCGCCCCGGCGCGCGGCACTTCGCCGGTGACCCGGCCTTCGCGCATGGTCACGATGCGGTCCGCCAGCGCCAGCACTTCCGGCAGTTCCGAGGAAATCACCACGATGGCGATGCCGGATTTGGCCAGATCGATCAGCAGATTGTGAACCTCTACCTTGGCGCCCACATCGATGCCGCGGGTCGGCTCATCGACGATCAGCACCCTGGGCCTCAGCGCCAGCCAGCGCGCCAGCACCACTTTCTGCTGATTGCCGCCGGAAAGATTGCCGACCAGCTGATCGGCTGACGCCATGCGGATGTTCAGAAGCTTGCGGTAGGTTTCAACCAGCGCGTCTTCCTTGGAGCCGCTGATGAACACCCCCAGGGAGGACACCAGCTTCTGCGCGGCGATGGTCAGGTTGGTGCGGATCGCCAGCGAAAGGAACAGCGCCTGCTGCTTGCGGTCTTCCGGCACCAGGCCGATGCCGCAGGCGATGGCGTCACGCGGGCCGGCGATGCTGACCTCTTCTCCGCTCACACGCACGGCGCCGGAATCGAAGCGGTCCGCCCCAAAGATGGCGCGCGCCGTTTCGGTGCGGCCAGCGCCCACCAGCCCGGCGATACCGAGAATCTCGCCCTTGTGAACCGTAAAGGATACGTCATGAAGCTCGATGGCGCTGGCATCCGTGCTGCGGCGGCGGCGCGTGAGGCCACGCACCTCGAGCGCCCGCTCCGCCGTGGCATAAGACGACTGGCGCCCCGCCTGAAGGCCAAGCTCGCGGCCCACCATCAGCTTAATGATCCCGTCCATGCCGGTGTCCGCCACCCTGCCCCGGCCGGCCAGCCGGCCATCGCGCAGCACCGTGTAGCTGTCGCAGATCGCGAATACTTCCTCAAGCCGGTGGGTGACGAAGATGATCGATATGCCTTCCGCCTTCAGGCTGCGGACGATGGCGAAAAGCTTGGCCACTTCCGACTGGCTCAAGGCGCTGGTCGGCTCATCCATGACGATGACCCGCGATTTCATCGACAGCGCCCGGGCGATTTCCACCAGCTGCTGTTCGGCCACCGAGAGATCGCGCACCAGGGCGCGCGGGCTGCGCTCGAGGCCGATGCGCCGGCACAGCGCCGCCGTCTGCTCCTCCAACTGCCGGTAACTGACGAACAGGCGCGAGCCGGGCTCGCGGCCGATGAACACATTCTCGGCCACCGTCATATCGGGCGCCAGCGTGAACTCCTGGTAGATGGTGACGACGCCGGCCTTCTGCGCTTCCTGCGGCGAGGCGAAACTCACATTCGTCCCCGACAGCGAAATCGATCCGCTATCCGGCGGCTGCGCGCCGGAAAGTATTTTGAGCAGCGTCGACTTGCCCGCGCCATTCTCGCCCAGCAGCGCATGGATCTCAGCCGCCGCAACCTGGAAGTCCACCGCCTCGAGCGCGCGCACACCGGGAAACGACTTGGAGATGCCCCGCATCAACAGAAGCGGAGAAGCCTGATCGGAATCTGTCATCACGAGATGCTCCAGCCGGGCTTGCGCGCCAGCTGGAGACTCCTTGCTGTGCGGATTACTTCACTTCGCCGAGACGTTCGGCGATGTTGAGGTTGTCCTTGGTCACCGCCTGCGGGGTGATCAGCAGTATCTTCTCGGCCGGCTTGGTGCCGTCCTTGAGGAAGCTGACGAGCGTCTGAACGCCGAGCGAGCTCTGCTGGCCGGGGAACTGCTCAATGGTGGCGGTGAGGCCACCATCGCGCACCTGGGCCAGCGCCTCCGGCAGCGCGTCGAAGCCGATAATGGCGATGCCGCTGAGGCCACGGCCCTTGACCGCCTCCATGGCGCCAAGCGCCATGTCATCGTTGGCGGCGACGATCACCTTCGGCGGCTCGGCGAGGCCCGAGAGCGCCGCTTCGGTTACCGACAGGCCCTTGTCGCGGGCGAAATTGGCGGTCTGCTCAAAGACGATCTTGTACTTGTCGGCCAGCGGGTCGAGCACATTGTGCAGGCCCTTGTTGCGGTCAATGGCCGGCGAAGCGCCCGGCTGGCCCTGCAGGTTGATGATGGTGGCGCCATCCGGGAACATCGAGACGATGAGGTTGCCCTGCGCCTCGCCGCCTTTCACGTTGTCGGCGCCGACATGGGCGAGAATACCCTCGACCGACGGCACGCGCCGGTCGACGGTGACGACCGGAATGCCCGCTTCAACCGCCTGCTGCAGCGCCGGAGCCATCGCGTCCACTTCGTTCGGGCTGATCACGATGCCCTTCACGCCCTGGGTGATCGCCGCCTCGACGTCGGCCGTCTGCTTGGGCGAAGACACCTGACCGTCGGATTCGATGACCTCGTAGCCCTGCTTGGTGATTTCCGCCTTGAAGGCGTTCATCATGTGCACGAAGAACGGAAAGCTCAGCCCCGGCACGGATGCCAGGATCTTGTCCGCCGCCATGGCCATCGACGACATGAACGGCAGCGCCACGGTGCCGAGCAGAACGGTTCTTCTGGTAAGTCTTTGCATGTTTGGTCCTCCCACGGGTTCCATTTTCCGAGGCCGGCATGCAATCACCGAATCTCCCGCAAGTCAACGAGGATGGGACGGATCGGTAGGCTTGACCGGCTGTCGCGTTCCTTGGCACAAGCACGGGCATCCGCATGAAAGAGCCAAGATGACTGCCGATCCGCTCCTGCAGCCGTACCGTCTCAAGCACCTGACGCTGCGCAACCGGATCATGACGACGAGCCACGAGCCGGCCTATCCGGAAGACGGCATGCCGAAGGACCGTTACCGCCTCTACCACCTCGAGCGCGCCAGGGCGGGCGTTGCGCTGACCATGACGGCGGGCTCCGCCGCCGTCTCGAAGGACAGCCCGCCGGTGTTCAACAATATCCTCGCCTACAAGGATGAA
>NZ_JBJTER010000189.1:0-7847 GCF_046093005.1 Aestuariivirga sp. | reverse complement strand
CCATGGCGCAGGCTGGCGGGCTCGGCATCATCCACAAGAATCTCGAGCCCCATGAGCAGGCCGAGCATGTCCGGCAGGTCAAGCGCTTCGAAACCGGCATGGTGGTGAACCCGATCACCATTGCGCCGGACGCGACGCTGGG
The DNA here is from genome assembly GCF_046093005.1 of Aestuariivirga sp. GTDB lineage: Bacteria > Pseudomonadota > Alphaproteobacteria > Rhizobiales > Aestuariivirgaceae > Aestuariivirga. Next base: position 7,705 of record NZ_JBJTER010000189.1, on the reverse strand, counting down.
CGATGTGCTGGCGCTCAAGGAACGGCACCGGATTTCGGGTATTCCGGTGGTCGATGCTTCGGGCCGGCTCGCAGGTATCATCACCAACCGCGATGTGCGCTTCGCGACCGATCTCAACATGAAGGTCGCGGCCCTGATGACCAGTGACAACCTCGTCACCGTCAAGGCCGGTGTTGACCGGCAGGAGGCCAAGCGCCTGCTTCACAAATACCGTATCGAGAAGCTGATTGTTGTCGATGATGACTACAAATGCGTCGGCCTCATAACCGTCAACGACATGGAGAAGGCGGCCGACCATCCGCTGGCCGCCAAGGACGAACACCAGCGCCTGCTTGTTGGCGCGGCAACCGGCACCGGCGATGCCGGGTTCGAACGTGCCGCAATGCTGGTCGATGCCGGGGCGGATTTGATCGTGGTCGACACCGCCCATGGCCATTCGGAGAATGTCATCCGGCAGGTGACGCGTCTCAAGAAGCTCTCCAACAGCCTCCAGATTGTGGCCGGCAATGTCGCCACGGCAGAGGCGGTGAAGGCGCTGATCGACGCCGGCGCGGATGCCGTGAAGATCGGCATCGGACCGGGGTCGATCTGCACCACGCGCGTCGTGGCCGGTGTCGGCGTGCCGCAGCTCTCGGCCATCATGGAATGCGCGGAAGAGGGGGCCCGCCAGGATGTGCCGGTGATCGCCGATGGCGGCATCAAGCTCTCGGGCGATCTTGCCAAGGCGCTGGCGGCGGGTGCCGAAGTGGCGATGATCGGCTCCTTGCTGGCCGGCACCGATGAAAGCCCCGGCGAGGTCTATCTTTATAACGGCCGCAGCTACAAAGCCTATCGCGGCATGGGCTCGGTGGGGGCCATGGCGCGCGGCTCCGCCGACCGCTATTTCCAGCAGGAGGTTAAGGACAGCCTCAAGCTGGTGCCGGAGGGAATCGAGGGCCAGGTCCCCTACAAGGGTCCTGCCGGCGCCGTGCTGCACCAGCTGGTCGGCGGCTTGCGCGCGGCCATGGGCTATGTCGGCGCCGCCGATCTGGCGGAACTCCGCAACAAGGCCCAGTTCATCCGCATCACCTCGGCCGGCATGCGCGAGAGCCACGTGCATGACGTGATGATCACGCGCGAGGCCCCCAACTACCAGCGTCAGGGATAGGGAGGCAGCCATGACCATCGTGCAATGGCTGCTGCTGCCGGCCTTCATCCATGTCGCCTGGGTGATGCTGCTTGGCTTTCGCATGGGCCGCGCCCGCACCGGCGCCATACGCGCTGGCCGCGCCAGGATCGCGGAGATCGCACTCGATAACACCCGCTGGCCGGACGACGTGCGCAAATTCGCCAACAACTATGACAACCAATTTCAGGTGCCGATGCTTTTCTATGCGGTGCTGCCGCTATTGCTCATCACCCAATTGGCGGACATCGGGTCGGTGGTGCTCGGCTGGGCCTTCGTCGTGGGCCGTATCGCGCACAGCCTTGTTCATACCGGCAGCAACAATGTGATGCGGCGGTTCTATGGGTTCGTCGTGAGCCTTATGGCCGTGGCCGCGATGTGGGCGTGGTTTGCACTGCGTCTCTATGTGACCGGCTAGATCATGCGTCTTGCGGGCCGGGTCTCGGCGGCCATCGACGCGCTTGCCGCCATCATCGAGCGCCACTGTCCGGCCTCGGATGCGCTGAAGGACTGGGGCAAGGCGCATCGTTTCGCCGGTTCGACCGACCGCCATGCCATCGGCACGCTGGTCTATGATGTGTTGCGGCGGCGCAATTCGCTGCGCCAGCGCATGGGCGCCGAAACGCCGCGCGCCCTCGCCCTGGCGGCGCTGCATGATGTGTGGGGCCTGTCACCGGACGCCATTGCCGCCACGGCGGAGGAACCGCACGGTCCCGGCGCGCTCACCGGAGCGGAGCTTGCGGCGCTTCAGCGGCCAGCGCCCGTAGATCTGCCCCTGCATGTGGCGGGCGATATACCGGAGTGGCTGGCGCCATCCTATGTGCGCGCCTTTGGCCTTCGCGCCGCGGAGGAGGGGGCGGCCCTGGCATCGCGTGCGCCGGTCGATCTCCGCGTCAACACGCTGAAGGCCACGCGGCCGCAGGTGCTGGAGGCGCTGGCGCGTTTTGGCGCGGTGGAAGGCCCGTGGTCGCCGCTCGCCGTGCGGATATCGCCGCCCGGACCTGAGACGCGCAACGCCAATGTCGAGGCGGAGCCCGCTCACGGACTCGGCTGGTATGAGGTGCAGGACGCGGGCTCGCAGGTGGCGGCGCTGTTGTCCGGCGTGGGCCCCGGCATGGCGGTGGCCGACATCTGCGCCGGAGCTGGCGGCAAGACGCTGGCGCTCGCCGCGATGATGCGGAACCAGGGAAGGCTTGTCGCGCATGATCTTGACCGTTTTCGGCTGCGGCCAATCTTCGAGCGCCTCACGCGGGCTGGGGTGACTAACTGCGAGGTGATCTCGGCGCAGGACAAGGGCAAGCTCGACGCCGCCGCGCCGTTCGATTGCGTGGTCATCGACGCACCCTGTTCCGGGTCTGGCTCATGGCGGCGGAAGCCTGATGCCAAATGGCGTTTCAACCCGAAACTGCTGCAGCAGCGGCTGAAGGAGCAGGCGCTTCTCCTGGATCGCGGTTTCGATCTTGCGAGGCCAGGCGGCATGGTCCTCTACATTACCTGCTCGGTGTTGCCCGAAGAGAACACCGATCAGATCGCGGGCTTCCTTGCGCGCCAGCCGGGCGCTGTCATTGTTCCTTACCGGGAGCAATGGGGGCATGCCATCGAAGGCGATGCGCCCGCCTCGGCGGATGGCGCGGAAACCACCCTGCTGCTGACGCCAGCCCGCCACGGCACCGACGGCTTCTTCGCCGCCGTCATCAGGAAGATGGCTTAAGCCCCAGGCGTCCGCGCGCAAGAAAACGCGCCATGGCGCGCAAGGTTTCGTCGCTCACATGGTGCTCGATCCCTTCGGAATCGATGCGGGCAGTATCGGTGGAGACGCCCAGCGCCAGGAGGAAGCTCTCGACGATCTTGTGCTTGCGGCGGCCGTCCTCGGCCATTTTCCAGCCTTCCCCGGTCAGGAAAATGGCCCGATAGGGTTCCTGCGTCACCAGCCCCGCATCCTGCAGGCGCCTCAGCGTTTTCACCACCGTCGCATTGGCCACCCCCAGGCGGAGGGCCACGTCGGACCCGCGGGCCTCGCCCGTCTCGTCGATCAGGTCGGCGATCAGTTCCACATAGTCCTGCGCCAGTTCCGACTGGTGATCGGACCGGATGCGGCGGAAGGCGGTGGAGCGGATCTTCGCCGCGCCCGGTCTCTTCGCGCGCTGCGCCACGATGAAACTCCCTGCTCTTTGAGGATGCTAGCCCATTGCATTAGGTTTAGCCAATGCTAAACTTCCTCGCATGAGTGACAATTCCGCCTCCGCGGCGGGCTGGCGGCGGGCGCGTGGCGAGCCGCCGCTGGCTGACATGTTCCGCACCGTGCGCGTGGCGGAGAACGCGTCCACATGGCGCCGGGCGATGGCCTTCGCAGGGCCGGGCTTTCTGGTCGCGGTGGGCTATATGGACCCCGGAAACTGGGCCACGTCCATCGCCGGCGGCGCGCAGTTTGGCTACGTGCTCTTGAGCGTGGCGCTGCTCTCCAACATCATGGCCATCTTCCTGCAGTCGCTCTGTTCGCGGCTGGCCATCGGATCGGGCCGCGACCTGGCGCAGGCCTGCCGCGACGCCTTTTCGCGGCCAGTGGCGCTGGTCCTCTGGCTGTTTGCGGAAATCGCCATCATCGCCACTGACATTGCCGAAGTGGTGGGCACCGCCATCGGCCTCAACCTCTTGTTCGGCATTCCGCTGGAACTCGGCGTATTGATCACCGCGCTCGACGTATTCCTGATTCTCTGGCTGCAGCGCCTGGGCTTCCGCTGGATCGAAGCCTTCATCATCACGCTGCTCGGCGTCATCTTCATCTGTTTCCTGATCCAGATCGCGCTGTCCGACCCCGACTGGGGGCAGGTGATCCGCGGCTTTGCGCCGACCACCGAGATCGTCGGGAACCCCGCCATGCTCTATCTGGCGCTGGGCATCATCGGGGCCACCGTGATGCCGCACAATCTCTATCTCCAGTCCGGCATCGTGCAGACCAGGGCCTATGGCGAAACCCTGCGGGAGAAGCAGGAGGCGCTGCGCTTCGCCACCTGGGATTCGACGGCGGCGTTGATGTTCGCGCTGCTTGTGAACGCCTCGATCCTGATTCTGGCCGCCGCCACCTTCCACGCCGGCGGGCACACGGGTGTCACCGAGATCGGCGAGGCGCATGCCATGCTGGCGCCGCTGGTGGGCTCGCTCCTGGCGCCGAAGCTGTTCGCCATCGCGCTTCTGTGCTGCGGGCTCAATTCCACGGTGACCGCCACCATGGCGGGTCAGATCGTCATGGAAGGCTTCCTCGACATCCGGCTTCCCGCCTGGCTCCGGCGGCTTGTCACCCGCATGGTGGCGATCGTGCCCGCCGCGCTGGTGACCCTCTATTACGGTGCGGAAGGCACCGGCATGCTGTTGATCCTGAGCCAGGTCATTCTGGCCTTCCAGCTGCCGTTCGCCATCGTGCCGCTTGTCCTGTTCACCCGCGACAGGGCGAAGATGGGCGGGCTCGCCGCGCCCGCCTGGCTCACCCTGATGGCGGCGGTCATTGCTGTTTTGATTATCTGCCTCAACCTAAAGCTGTTGTGGGACCTGGCCGCCGGCTAGGCTAGAAGCGACTAGACAGTTGGCGGGTATGACGATGGCGACGCTGCGACGATTTCTGATGGTATGTGCTGTCATGGCTCTGGCCGGGGGTTCGGGAGCCTGGGTGCTGAGCGCCCCCAATCCCGTGTCTGAAGGCGCCATCCCCGCGCACACGCCGGATGTGGCCAATGGCAAGATCATGTACAATGCCGCCGGCTGCTTCTCCTGCCACAAGCCAGGCCCCGAGCTGAAGGACGCAGACCAGTCGCTGCCCGCGGGCGGCATGGCCTTGAAGACGCCAGTGGGCGTATTCTACCCGCCCAATCTGACCCCCGACCCGGAAACCGGGATCGGCAAATGGACCGATCTTGAATTCGTAAACGCGGTGCAACGCGGGCTTTCGCCGGAGGGCCAGCATCTGATCCCCGCCTTTCCCTACACCTCCTATGCCCGCATGAAGACCGAGGATGTACTGGACATCCGCGCCTATCTCGCGACCCTTCAGCCCGTGGTGTCACCTGAAAAACCCGCCGAGATTCCCGCCCCCTGGCTGCTCCGCCGCGGCGTCGGGCTATGGAAGCACCTCGGCCTCGACACCACGCCCTGGCAGCCGGACCCGGCGCAGAGCGCCAGCTGGAACCGCGGCGCCTACATCGCCAATGCGCCGGGTCACTGCAATGAATGCCATACCCCGCGCAATGTCTTCATGGTGCCGGATATGAGCCGCCAGTTCGCCGGCGGCCCGCACCCCGAGGGCCAGGGCAAGGTGCCTTCGCTGCGCGATCTCGTGGGCCGCGGCAAATACAAGGACGCCGCCGACCTCACGCTGGCTTTCCAGAACGGCGAGATGCTCGGCTATGAGAACATGTCGTCGGGTGGCATGGGGGCGGTGCAAACCAATCTCTCCAAGCTGCCGCAGGCCGATGTCGAGGCGCTGGCGGACTACATCGTCAGCCTGAAATAGGAGAAGCCGCCCCGCATCTTGCGGACTCAAGCGCTCTTGCTTATGGACCCGCCATGCAAGACCGCATCCTCATCGTCGATTTCGGCTCCCAGGTTACCCAGCTCATCGCCCGGCGCATCCGCGAGGCGGGGGTCTACTCGGAGATCGTGCCCTTCCAGTCGGCGGAGGCGGCGCTGGACTGGCCGGGCCTTAAGGGCATCATTCTCTCCGGCGGCCCCGCCTCGGTGCATGAGGGCGGTAGCCCGCGCGCGCCGGAGCGGGTGTTCAGCCGCGGCGTGCCGGTGCTCGGCATCTGCTACGGCGAGCAGACCATGTGCGCCCAGCTCGGCGGCAAGGTGGAGGCCTCTGACAACCGCGAGTTTGGCAAGGCCTTTGTCGAGGTGAAGGCAGCTTGCGCGCTGTTCGACGGTGTCTGGCAGCCGGGCGAGCGCCACCAGGTGTGGATGAGCCACGGCGACCGTGTCACCGCCATACCGGAAGGCTTCCGCGTGGTGGCGGCTTCGGAGGGTGCTCCCTTCGCGGCGATCGCCGATGAGCGCCGCCAGTTCTACGCCACCCAGTTCCACATGGAGGTCGTCCACACGCCGGACGGCGCCAGGCTGCTCGCCAATTTCGCGCTGGATATCTGCGGCTGCAAGGGCGACTGGTCGATGGCGCATTTCAGGACCGAGATGATCCACAAGATCAGGAAGCAGGTGGGCCTTGAGCGGGTCATCTGCGGCCTTTCGGGCGGTGTTGACTCGGCGGTCACCGCGGTGCTGATCCATGAGGCCATCGGCGCCCAGCTCACCTGCATCTTCGTCGATCATGGCCTGATGCGCCTCAACGAGGCTGACCAGGTGGTGCGGCTGTTCCGCGAGGCCTACAACATTCCGCTCGTCCATGTCGACGCATCCGACATGTTCCTCGGCGCGCTCGCGGGCGTCTCGGACCCCGAGCAGAAGCGCAAGATCATCGGCGCCGAGTTCATCAGCACCTTCGACGCCGAGGCCGCGAAGCTCGGCAACGAGAAGTTCCTGGTGCAGGGCACCCTCTACAGCGACGTCATCGAGTCGGGCGGCGGCACCAACGCGGCCACGATCAAGAGCCACCACAACGTCGGCGGCCTGCCCGACGACATGGAGATGGAGCTCGTCGAGCCCCTGCGCCAGCTGTTCAAGGACGAGGTGCGCCTCGTGGGGGAGGAGCTCGGGCAGCCCGAGCGCATGGTGTGGCGCCAGCCGTTCCCGGGGCCGGGCCTGGCGATTCGCATCATCGGCGAGGTCACGGCCGAGCGGCTGGACATCCTGCGCCAGGCCGACTTCATCCTGCAGGAGGAGATCCGCCTGGCGGGCCTCTACCGCGACCTGTGGCAGTCGTTCGCGGTGCTGCCGGCCGTGCGCTCGGTGGGCGTGCAGGGCGACAGCCGCACCTACGCGTACCCCATCGTCATCCGCGCGGTCACGTCCGACGATGCCATGACCGCCGACTGGGCGCGACTCCCCTACGACCTCATCGAGAAGATCTCGAGCCGCGTCATCAACGAGGTGCCGGGCGTGAACCGGGTGCTGCTGGATGTCACCAGCAAGCCCCCCGGAACCATCGAGTGGGAGTGATTTCTCCCGCTCAATGGTTCCGCTGCTGAGGGCCCAGCATTCAGTGGGAGTAGCTAGGCGGCGGACTCCGCGGCCAGGACGCCTTCGATGCGGGCGATCTGCTCGCGCGAGAGATCGGCCGTGACGATGCGCTCGGCGAGTTCCTTGGAGTGCTCGTCCCCGCGCATCGACTGCGCGCGCAACGCCTCGCGGTCGGCCCGGGCCGTGTGGTGCCAGCAGAAGCTGCTGGTCATGTAGGGGGTCTGCCGGCAGCGCTTGCCATGGGCGGCAACGGCCTGGCACCGGTTGATGATCAGTCGGGAGTCGCGCATGAGGTCTCCAGAGGTGGCGCTGTGATGGGAGATCGAAGCTCAAGCCATGAAGTGCTGGGGAACCTACCATACAATGTAAGGGTGCGCAAGGGCATGGGCGACCCCCCGGGGGCCCGCCATGCCGAGGCCG
>NZ_JBJTER010000188.1:0-4141 GCF_046093005.1 Aestuariivirga sp. | reverse complement strand
GTCTGAGGCTTTCGATCAATCCATTTTCCCGAGCGGGAATAATTCAGGCCCGGGAACTAAACCGATGCGCCAGCTTTCCCGAGCGGGAAATTCTTATAGACATTCCTCAGAAATCCATGATACTTTCCCGTTCGGTAAATATCATGGCCAGACGCAACCTCACCATCGCCGAGATCGGCGACATTGTCCGGACAACCCGCAAGGCCGCTGGCCTGCGGCAGGACCAGCTTGCTGGCGCGGCTGGCGTCGGCCTGCGCTTCATCGTCGATCTCGAGGCGGGCAAGCCGACCGCGCAGATCGGCAAGACGCTGCAGGTCCTTGCGGCGCTGGGATGCTCGCTCGCTATCACACCGCCGCCCGACTCCAAGGGAGCGCGGCCAAAAGATCCTCAGATGCCATGACGCGCACCCTCGATGTCTGGTGGGACGGGCGCCTGGTGGGCCAGCTGACGCAGGACAAGCATTGGGAACTCGGCTTCGCCTATGCGCCGGCTTGGCTTGACGATGAGCAGGCGCAGCCCTTGTCCGCCTCGCTGCCAAAGCGGGCGGAGCCGTTCACCCGCCGCGAGTGCCGCGCGTTTTTCGGCGGTCTCCTGCCGGAGGAAAGCCAGCGCGACGCCGCGGCCCAGGCACTCGGCGTGTCACGCGCCAATGATTTCGCCCTTCTTGATCGCCTCGGCGGCGATGTGGCGGGCGCGCTCCAGCTTCTGCCGCCCGGCGAAGGTTCGGCCACTCTTGCCCCCGATCATAGGCCAACCCCGCTTGACGATGCAGGCCTGATCCGGGTGCTGGACGCGCTGCCCGTCCGCCCACTGCTCGCAGGCGAGGAAGGATTGCGTCTCTCTCTCGCAGGCGCGCAATCGAAGGTGCCGGTGGTTCTGGTGGATGGCGCGGTGGCCTTGCCTGCGCCGGGCCAGCCGACCACGCATATTCTCAAGCCGCCGATTTCGCGCTTCACGGCCACGACCGAGAACGAGGCGTTCGTGATGCGCCTTGCCGCCGCGATCGGCCTCGATGTCGCGCCGGTGGACGCGCGCATCGTTCAGGATCGAACGTTTCTGCTGGTCCAGCGCTACGATCGAGCCATCGGCGACGATGGACAGGTGCGCCGGATCCACCAGGAGGATTTCTGCCAGGCGCTTGGTGTGCCGCCGGAGACAAAGTACGCCAGCGAGGGCGGCCCGACCTTCAAGGATTGCTTCGCGCTGCTCCGCCGTGTCGCCGCAAGGCCCGCTGTGGATGTGCTGAAGCTCCTCGATGCGGTGATCTTCAATGTGATCGCCGGGAACGCCGACGCGCATGGGAAGAATTTCTCGATCCTCTACGACGCCGAAGGCCCGCGCCTCGCCCCGCTCTATGACCTGCTTGCGACCGTTGCCTATCCCGATCTCTCGCCGAAATTCGCCATGAAGATCGGGAAGCGCGCCACGCTTGCCGAACTGGACGCGAAGGGGTGGGCAGCGTTCGCGGCGGACGCGGGTATCGGCCTGCCGCTGATGCGCAGGCGGGTCGCGGAGATCGGCAAAGGCGTGATTGCGCGAACAGGCGAGGTTACCGCCGAGTTGGTGCGCCCCGGCTTCGATCTGGCGGCGATCGAAAGCCTCGCCGCGATGGTCCGCGAACGGGCGAAGCGCTGCGCACTGACAGTAGTGGAACCCGGCCGCTCGGTCAGCCAACTGCGCGATGGAGCGAATGTCGAAGGGACCAATGGCCAATGACATTTCTCTATTTCGCTTATGGCTCCAACATGTTGCCGGCACGTCTGCTTGGCCGTTGCCCGTCGGCGAAGGTCGTCAGGACGGGAGTTGCACGCGACTGGCGTCTTGCGTTTTCGAAGGCGAGTAAGGACGGTTCAGGAAAGGCGACCCTGGTTATCGCCCCGAATTCCGCCGTTCCCGGGGTCATTTTCGAGATTGATCTGGCCGAACGAGAGCAGTTGGACCAGCACGAGGGAGCAGGCTCTGGCTACCGGCGCGAGGACACTTTCGCCATCGAGGGAAGCACCGTTCCGGCGAGCAGCTATCTGGGCACCTCGTTGGACCACACATTACGGCCTTTCGATTGGTACCTCGCGACCGTCATTGCCGGCGCCGAATATCATGGGCTGGACACAGCTCATGTCGCCGCGCTGAGGGGCACGCGCTTCGTCGAGGATGCCGAATTGGGTCGAAGGACCCGCGTCGAAGCCATCAAGGCGATGCGAGAGCATGGCATCCAAGATTACCGAACGTTACTTGAAGGTCTGGGATAGGCGTGCCGATCACTCTCAATCCTATGTCGGCGCTCCCCCAATGCGAGGGAGAACAATGGAGCATCGATGCCCCTGACGATCTCGCGCAGCTTGTCGCGCTGGTGTTGGTCGGTCAGGCATTCCACGCGGCACTGATCCTTGTGGGCACGCAATTAGCGCCGCCGAAAATCACGGCAGGGCTGAAAGATACGCTCGACAAAGATCTGCATCCTACGACGGAAAAGGGTATCGAACATCGCGATGGTCTTTTATTCGAGATCATTTGCTGGGTCGCTGCCCGAAAGGGCAAGACGGGCGATGAAAAGATCGACAATTCGCACCTTAAGGCGACCAACCAGGGCACTGATGGCGTCAAGATTACGGTCGATCCAGCGACGAAGACGCTGACGAAGGCGACCGTCTACGAGTACAAATGCACGATCCATGCCCGGCAAAAATTCCAGAGTCAGGTGCTGAAGTCGTTTCGTGAGTATATTTCTGGCAAGCGCGATAATCAGCTGGCTCAAGCCGTTCTCGCCTTGCTGGAAAGCTACGGCTTCAATGGATACGAGCTCAAGACGGCATATGACACGCTGATTCAAACACGCCCGCTGGCGTTTGAAGCATCGCTGACTGTTTCGCCATCGCAGTTTCCAGCGGCCAAATGCGTCGCGTTGTTCAAGGACTATGATTCTCTTCAGGTGGCTTTGGACAAGCGCGGCGGTAACACGCTCCCGCTAGACGACGTTCGGGCCTGGTTTGCTGATTTCGCGGATCGCGTCTGGGCGCGGATTTCGACGTTCGATGTTTGACGCGCAAACCGCAGCCTTGATCCGGAGCGCGCCGGCTCTTGAGGGCGTCGACCCGTCGATGCTGCCGCAAGAACTGACCGGTATCTATTCCGAACTGGCCGGCCTCAGGCTGCGTGCGGCATCGCTAGCCGAGCAGCCCGACTACGTCGCCCAACTCGCGCGTATCGAGCGGATCGCGACTATCTACGAAGCGCTCGTCGACCGCGGTGCAGAAGATCACGAACGCCGGGCCGCCGCCTTCGTCGCAGCGACCGCTTATCAGCTTCTGGCCCGTATCCGCCCGGATCTCGAGGAGCGCGATGAACTCCTGACCACACGGGCCATTGATCCGCGCGTATCGGCACCACTTCTGTTCCTGATTGCTGAACAGAGCCCTGACGCGCGTGAAGCCGCTCGCGAGCTCGCAGGCCCCCGTCTTGAAGATATTCATCGCGGCGCTTTGGTAGAAAGCGTCGAAGACCTTGCCTTGGAACGATTTGAAGCGATCCTCGAGCGTGCCAACCGTTTGGCAGGATTGCGGCCTGGGGCCGATGCGCCGTTTGATGAACGAGCGACGCAGGCGTTGTACGGATTGTGCTGGAGCGGTCTGGTGCAAATGGTAGCACGCTTGCTCGATCGTCCTCGTGTCGAGCTCGCCTATCAATCGTTCGAAACCCCTCAGCATGCCTTCGCCCGAGTGGTGGAACTCGCAACCCGTCCGCTGAATCTTCCGGACACTGGCCTCAACATTACCTCCAGCTATGCGGGACCGCGTCATCTGGCGCGGTTGCTTATGCACGTCGCAGACGGACTTGAGGACGTTGGCGTCACTCGAATCCCACCGCCCGCTGGCGCGGAAGAGAATTCTTGGAAGCTGTGGGTTCGCCATCGCGCGTCGAGCAAACCGGTGCTTTGGCCGAATCACCGCGCCGCTCTGGCTACGCATTTTCTGGATGTTGGAAAGTCAGCGGTGCTGGTACTGCCCACCGGCGCGGGCAAAACCACGCTTTCAGAGTTGAAGATCGCCTCGACCTTGTCGGCCGGCAAGAAGGTCATCTTCCTCGTCCCGACCTTGGCTCTGGTCGATCAGCTTCGTGATGATCTTGCCGAGAGCTTTCCAG
>NZ_JBJTER010000187.1:0-5496 GCF_046093005.1 Aestuariivirga sp. | reverse complement strand
CTCCGGCATCCCAGGTCACGTTGCGCAGCCGCATGCCCGCATACTCGACCTCGATTACATCGGGCTGGTCCGCGAGCACCACCCGGAGTGTCACGCTCGGTGGTTCGCTAATGGTGCGCACTTCATCGACGATCAGTCGCTCCGTATTGTCGATGCGGATACGCGCGATCATCGGGCGGTCTTGACTTTCGGGCGGCAGTTCTACCTCGAATGGGTAGCCAATGAAGGTCCAGCCCTGGTGGATGACATCGACATTGTCATTGACAACGCGAATGGGCGTAGAAAGACCTGTCGCCGAGATTTCGAGTAGGACCAGCCAGACCTTGTCGGACGCTTCGGCGTGTGCCGCTGACCGTGCTTCGGGCGATATCGTCCTCACGGCATCTGCTCCAGTTTGACCGCGACCGAGAACAGCGTTCCGGTAACGGCTGACACGCGAGGCGCTTCAACAAAACGGAACTCCGCGGCCGTCCCCTCGCGCGGGTGAACCCAGTCGAAGGGCAAGGCGCCGCCGGCTGTGGTTTCCTCAAAGAAGCTCTTGAAGGTTGCGGCCTGTGCTGCGTTGACGCGGAACGTCACCTCGATCTGGCGTGGCGCTGCCGTAAACCGGCGCCGGGTCTTGGCGGCCCCAGCCTCCATGGCCGTGCGCAAGACCGTGTCGGCAAAGCGCTCTTGGTAACCACCGACGGTGGGACGCTGCGGCAGGCTCGAAGGCCAGACGATATTGGCCATCTCTCAAACCCGCTTGGTCAAACGGCGGGAGCCATAGGTCTCGCCCTGTGCCCGATCGAGGCGTCCGCTTCGGATCGCTTCGTCGATCTTGTCCTCGATGAAGACAGCAATCTCGCGTTTGCCATCGGCGCCACGGCGCTGTTCGGTGCGCGCAGGCGGCTGATCGCGACCAATGCGCATATCGTAGACATTGACCTGCACATCATTCGCCGGCGCCGGCATGCGCATGCGATCGAGACGCTCCGCATTCCACCGATGGCGCGGGTCATTGCGCGTCAGAACTTCCTCGCCACGCAAACCGACAAACGGCACCTCATCCGGCCGCAAACCCAGCATGCCGCCTGCATGGAAACGCTCAGCCCCTGCAAAGGCGCCGAGTGCCACCAGCCTGGTGTGGGATGGCGCTATGCCGATCAGGCCACCGGCATGCGCGGCGCCGAAGAGGCCGGAGATCCAATTGAAGATGCCATCGAAGAACCCACCGCCAGTACTTGCAGCAGCAGCGCTCGCACCTGCCTGCGCAGCTGCCTGTGGCGCCACCACACCAAAGAGGCTCGGGAATGCCCCCACGATTTGCGTGGTGATTGGCAGGATGAATTTTTGCTCGATGAGCGTTGCAGCGATGCGCGCTGCCATACGCCGGAACAGTCCCACCGCGCCTTCGGCGAGGTTGGCAAAGACGCTCTTCCCGGCTTTGCCGGCATTGGCGAAGCCATCGACCAGGAAGTTCGATATGTCGCTCGACAGGCTCTTTGCCTGATCACGGATGTCGTTGAAGTAGCGCGCCTGCTCGCGAAACGCTGCTGCAGCATCTTGCGCCTGGAGAACTTGTTCATCGACGCCGCCAAGACGCTCACGCATGCTCTGCATGCGACGCTCACGCTCGATGGCAAGTTCTGCGGCCCGTCTCTCGGCAGGATCGCTCAGACGCGCAGCTTGTGCCTCCCGTTCGGCAATGTCGCGGTCATTGGTCGATGTGCGTCGCTCGCGGGCCAGCATGCGGGCGCGTTCGGCGGCGGCCTGTGCCTCGATCGCGCGTGTCGTCGCCTCGATGGAGGCGCGCAGCCTTTCCTCTGCTGCGCCCGTGGCGAGAGAGAGGGCCGCACGCGCGTCACGGGTTGCCGCCAAGGATCGCTCAGCCACCTCGGCCCGCTGGACGGCGGCAGTTCCTTGCGCCTCTGCTTCCGCGAGCCTGCGCGCGCTTTGGGCCGACAGTTCTGCCTGAAAGGCGGCACGCGCCTGCGCTTCGACAGTTTCGAGGACGCGTGTACGGAGGATTTCCTCCGTTCGCGCCGTCTCGTTGATTCCGTTGCGGTAGCCCTCGATTGCCGCTTGCCGAGCCGCCTCGGCGCGGATGACGGCCGATTGACCCTGTCCATAGGCGTCCGCCACAGCGAGCGTCGCGCGGCTCTGGATCTCCAGTTCACGCGTCTGGTCCTGGTATTGTTGGCGCTGCTGAGCCGCCGCGTCCGCAACCATGCGGCGCTTGAGAGCTTCGGCCTCCAGCGCATTGAGATTCCGTTCGCGCGCGGTGATCTCTGCCTGGATCTCCGCCTCCACAAGAGGGCGGCGGGCGGGCGCTGCATTGTAGATCCGTTGGCGTCGTTCGAGGTCGGCGATCTGGCGCGCGGTCTCTTCGCCGATCGCCATGGGCTGGGGGCCACCGACCGAAGAACCCGCAACCACCGGTGGCTGGGCTTGGGCCTGAGCACGGGCTTGCGCTTGTTCAGCGGCCTGGCGGAGCCGCTCGTACTCCGCTCGTGCGGCCTCGACCTGCTCTTGGACCTGAAGTCGCACAGCGTTAGGCGACCCATAGCCAAAGCCCGGGATGACCACTTCCGCATTAGGGTCTCTGTAGAGCCGGGTCTCGCGGTTGAAGCGGTCAAGACGCTCGACCGCCATCTGCAATGCATCCTCGGCCTCAGCGAGGGGATCGCGGACACGCGGCTGGGATGGACCAAGCAGATTGGCCGCGCCGGAGATCGCGCCTTCGACGACCTGCAGCGTGATCCGACCGATCGCGCCGCGCGCCAGGTTATCGACAAGGCGGTCCCAGGCACGACTGATGTCGTTGATCGACTTCTCGGTGGGCGAAAGCGACTGCTCGTTCAGCCCCCGGATGCGTTCCTGCAGCGCCGCGATAGCGATGCCATAGGCGCGCGACTTCTCGCCTTTCTCTGCGAGGAGGCGGATGTTCTCGCGCTGAGACGGGTTGAGGAAACCATTCAGCGCCCGGTCCAGCTTGATGATCGCGTCGTAGCCGCCGGTCGCGAGTTCAGCGAGCTGTCGAGCCGCGTCGCTGGTGCTAGACCCCATCGCGGCCGCCAGATCGGGCGCCATGCTCGCCAGACGCGGGATCTCGGCGCCTGGAAGGTTCGGCGTGCGAACAAGGGTCGAGATCGCCGAGCGCGCTTCATCACGCGCGACGCCGACATCACGAAGCTTCTCGACGAGTTCGTTCAGCTGCCCCGCTGTGGTCTGACCCTGACGCCCCATGGCGGCAAGCGCCACGTTGAAGGTCCGGCTTTCCGCTGCAAGATCGCTGGCGCGAGACAGAATGATCGCGAGCGGTATGCCGATGGCTGCCAAGGCAGCTGCTGCGCCGAGCGCCACTGGCGGGATCGCCCGGAATGTCGCCCCGATCCCGCCGAAGATCTGGGTGATCTGCGGGCCCTGTTGGAGGGCCACCGTCAACGGGCTCATGCCCGTCGTCAGCGTCGTGAAGATATCGTTCAGCTGCGGCTGCAGCTGGGCCAACTGGCGGGCAGTGATGCGAGCCTGCTGGCCCTGCGTCTCGACAGCCCGGCCGAAACTCCGCGCTTGTGCGCCGGCGGCGGTGAATTTGCGCCCGATGCCCTCGACGACACTGGCATACTCGCCCTGCGTCAGCAGCCCTTTGCCGAGTAGGGCGCTAGCGCGGCCCTGTTCCTGGGCGGCCTGATAGCCATCGGCATATTGGCGCTTCAGGCGCTCGGCGGAACGGGCGAGCTTCTCCTGCTCTCGGTCGGCCTTTTGCGCCGAGGCGCCGGTCCGCTCCAGAGCGTTGCCCGCGTCGCGCGCCGCCGTCTCAATGGTCTTGAGCGCCTGCTGGCCGGTGCGACCCGCTTCGACCAGTTCGGCCTTGAAGCGTCCCCCATCGACCTGCAGTCGGACCGAGATGTTACGGTTCGCCATCCTCGCTCGTGTCGTTTCGCTTGATGATGCCGCGCATGAGGCCGGTTTCGGCCGCGGGCAGGAGTTCGGCGAGCGCTGGTCGGCTCACGCCGAGCGCATCACCCATGAGAAACACAGCCCCGAAATCGAGCCCAACCGGGCCTGCTGGACCCATCCGCAGTTGCCCCGCGCAGCGCTCCAGAAGGTCCCAGACTTCCCAGCCTTCAGCAGTGGCTGGTTGATCGCGATCGTAGGGACATTCGGGGCAGCGTCCGGGGCAGGCCGCGCAATAGGCAGGCCCGCCGCCAAAGTGCCATTCGGCGCGGGCGCTCAGGCGTTTTTTTCGGCTTCGATCTCCGCAATCGGACGCGCGTAGATCCGCTCGAAAGCGGCCGCCGCTTGCCAGATTTCCATCAGGGCCTCGACTGCCTCAGCTGTGACCGGCGCCGGGGCACCCTTATCGTCGGCGATGCCCTCCCATTCGATGATGGAGAGCCGGGCGAGCGCCTTGATGAAGGCGACACCGCGTAGGGCGTCGATGACTTCGCTTGCCGTCTCGCCCTCGGTGTCGACCCGCACCATGGCGGATTGGGCGGCAAAGAATAGCGCCGTCCCAAAGGGGCGGACCTTGAGCCGTACGCCGGGCAGCAGTTCGAGCCAATAGGGCTCGGCTTTGAGACCAAGGCGGATCATGGAGTGGCTCCGTAGGCTGCAACATCATTCTTGAGGACAGCAGTCAGCATGCGGCCAAGCGTCGGGTCCTTGGCGCCGCGAAACTCGAAGGTGACCTGAATACCCGACGGACCTTCGATCGGCACGGAGGGGCGCGAGAGCACCGCCTCGTGCACGGTGAAAATGAGGCTCGTATTGGCGTCGCGCACATAGCCGAAATCGAGCTCCATCGGCGTGCCTGCGGTTGCGGCATCGATCAGCGTCGTCCCGTCAACGCGGACGACGATGTTGCCGGTGCAGGCGGCGACGGTCGGCTCAGCGCTATCAATCAGCCCATCGGAGCGGATCGTCTCGATGCGATCGAGGCCATTGCGATAGACGATCTCGGCGGAGACGACGCGCCCCATAGCGGCGCCATTGCGTCGGATCGTTCCCTGGAAGGAGCCGAAGCGCAGCGCGTTGTAGCTTACAGGGGTCAGATCGCGATCGACATTGTCCGTGCTCTCTCCCTGCGCAATGAGGGAGAGGGTGGCGCTGGTCAGGCCATCGCGACGAAGCGGTAGCGTGAAGCTATCGACGCGGGCCCCAAAATGCGTGCGCCGCAACGGGACGTCCGGGTTGACCGCCTGAAGCGACAGGCTTGGGATGGTGGCGCCGCCGGATTGGAAGCTATGCGTGAAATTCGTGGTGCCCGTCGTTGTCGGCTCACCCAGCAGCGCCTTGAGCCAGAAGCCGATCTGCCGCGCATCGCAGGGCACCGCGACTTCGCCGTCGCAGGTGAGTGCACCGAGCACCGCAGGCGCGGGGTCGCGTCCCTCACCAAGCAGATCATTTTCGAGCAGGGGCTGGCGGGCGGATAGCCCGTATCGCGAGAAGCCAAGCCGGTGATACCCGTCGGACGGCGGTGAGCCATAGGTCGTTTCATAGGCTGCCATCAGG
>NZ_JBJTER010000186.1:0-5313 GCF_046093005.1 Aestuariivirga sp. | reverse complement strand
TCCCCTCTCGATGACAAATGGCTCGAAAAACGCCCATTCCTTGTCCGACATCAACCCGCGAACCATCGCTGTTCTCCGCAAAGAACAGCCTTGAATCAGAAATCACGTGATTTGTGAATCCACTTTGTCAACACCACCTAGATGCTCTTTAGCACAACTTCTATGCCCTTCTCTAGTTTGCGAAAGCGTTGACTATGGGGGTTACCGGTCACGTCATGGCCGGATAACAAGGAGGCAAAAATGAATTTGATTTCTGAGAGCAATCGGCAGGCTGAAGAACGGGTGCCGAAGACGGTACCGATGTCGAAGCTTGATCCGGCGATCTTCACGGGCGCTGTTGTCGGAAAAATGTACAACAAGGTCTAGAAGGGCCTTGCAAAGGCAGCCCACAAACCGTGGGCTGCCTATTCTATATGATGCGAATTCAGATCTCCCAGGCTCTGCTTGCAAGACCCCATTCACAGGGATGGCTGGTCTTCAACTTTATCCGAAAATCGGCTGTGCTCTGCTCTCCTGAAGCGGTGGCGTGGCTGGAACGTCTGGACGACTGGACAAGCCTCGATGATTTGACGGCAACCATGGCCCCCGATGAAGCCTCTCGGAACCGTCAGATGTTGATGACGATGCTGGATGCTGATCTTCTCGTCGCCGAGGGCTCGGCCGCAAGCCGTCTTGAGGAGGAATTCCTTGCGAAGTGGAAGTGGGGGATTGCTGCGGCGGCGCTGCACTGCGCGACGCTCAACTGCGAATTCATGTCGCTGGAGGAGTCGGCCGCCGAACAATTAGCGAAGCTTCGGGTGGAGCCGCAGCCTGAGCTCGTAAAGTCTAATGGACCGGCCGCGATCGTCTTGCCCCCGCCTGGTGCGGTGATCGCGTCTGCCGGGCTCCTTCAGACTATGGTCCAGCGGCGGACGAACCGCGTTCCCGGCTGCACGACGATCACCCTCCAGCAGCTTGGCGATTGTCTCTATGGAGGGCTTGCGATTACCGGAAGCGTGGAGACGCCGGCGGGGGTATTGCCGCTGTCGATCACTCCAAGCGGGGGGGGGCCAGAAACCCTTATGAGGCCTATGTCTATGTATCCGCCGTAGAAGGATTGCGGCCGGGTTTCTATCACTATGCCGGCGCGGAACACAGCCTGGAACTCGTATCGGGAACCGTAATGGAAGAGCCAGAGACCATGCTGGCCGGGCAGGACTGGGTTCACACGATGCCGGCGATCATTCTGCTGGTTGCTCATTTCGAGCGGACCATGTGGAAGTACCAGGACGCGAACTCCTACCGGGTGATCCTGATTGAGGCGGGCCATATTGGCCAGAACATCATGCTGGCTGCCACGGCGCATGGCCTCAGTGCCTGTCCCACGGCCGCCTTGCATCACGAGACGATCTGCGGCGCTCTGGGGATATCCGATTGTTTGCATGTTCCCATCTATGCGCTCACGCTGAGCCTTTCCGAGGAGGCTTCTGCGTGAAGCGACTTGGCTGGCCCATTTCCAGTCTCTGCAGCTGAAGCTTGGTGCGTGCCGGTCGAGCGCCGGTCAAACGCGGTCGAATGCCGGGGAACCGATGCCGAACGCCAAAACGCGACACGGGCGCGACCACGCCGCCAGCGGCGGGCGCCTGCGCCGGGAGCGAAACTGCAAGGCATTGATCAGATTTAGGAAAATGGCGCGCCCGACAGGATTCGAACCCATGACCCCCAGATTCGTAGTCTGGTGCTCTATCCAGCTGAGCTACGGGCGCTGACCGGGGCTGTCTGTAGTCCGCCGGCCGGGGAAAAGCAAGCCTGATCGCCCGGTCTGTTCCCGCCGCAAACGCAAAAACCCCGGGATTTCTCCCGGGGTTCTGTTGTTTCAGCCTTGGGCTGACGGACGTCTTAGAAGTCCATGCCGCCCATGCCGCCGCCCGGCATCGCCGGGGCTGCCGGCTTGTCCTTGGGCTTCTCGGCGATCATCGCCTCGGTGGTGATCAGCAGCGAGGAAACCGAGGCCGCGTCCTGCAGCGCGATGCGCACCACCTTGGCCGGGTCGATGATCCCCTTGGCGACCATGTCGACATACTCTTCGTTCTGGGCGTCGAAGCCGTAGTTGCCTTCCTTCTCCAGAACCTTGCCGACCACGATCGAGCCTTCGACGCCGGCGTTCTCGGCGATCTGGCGGATCGGAGACTCAAGCGCCTTGGACACGATGTTGATGCCGGCCTGGATGTCCGGGTTGGACGACTTCAGGGCAGCCACCGCCTTCTTGGCGCGCAGCAGGGCAACACCGCCGCCCGGCACGATGCCTTCCTCAACCGCGGCGCGGGTGGCGTTCAGCGCGTCGTCGACGCGGTCCTTGCGCTCCTTCACCTCGACTTCGGTGGCGCCGCCGACCTTGATCACCGCCACGCCGCCGGCGAGCTTCGCCAGCCGCTCCTGCAGCTTCTCGCGGTCATAGTCAGAGGTGGTCTCCTCGATCTGCGCCTTGATCTGGGCGCAACGGCCCTGGATGTCGGCCTTCTTGCCCGCGCCGTCGACGATCGTGGTGTTCTCCTTCTCGATCTTCACGCGCTTGGCGCGGCCGAGCATGTCGAGCGTCACGTTCTCCAGCTTGATGCCGAGATCTTCCGAGATCACCTGGCCGCCGGTGAGGACGGCGATGTCCTCCAGCATGGCCTTGCGGCGGTCACCGAAGCCCGGTCACCTTACGCCCAGCATTTTGTTCTTGCAGCGCCTTAAGTTTTCGCTTCCGGACTCGGCCAGAATCGCATTCCCAGATCGAAATGACCGACCAGCCCGCCCGCCGCAGGGCGGCGGCGTTGCGCCGGTCCCGTGCGCGGTTCCCGGCGATCTTGGCGGTCCAATAGGCGGCATTCGTCTTGGGCGCGCGCGCCCCGCGCTTGCAACCGTGCCCGTGCCAGAAACAGCCGTGAACGAATATCGCAAATTTCAAGCTTGGGATGACGATGTCGGGCTTTCCGGGGAGCGAGGCCACGTTGTATCTCATGCGCAGGCCGAGTGGCCGAAGGCAATCCCTCACGGCGCGCTCGCACGAAGTCGCCTTAGACCCCACAGCCCGCATAATGCGAGAGCGGAGTTTGGCAGTATCATTCGATTTGTTTCTTTCCTTCTTCGTCACTTCCCTCGCTGCCTTTTTCGACGCTCGCGGCGCCCCCAGCCGCTTCAAATCGCTCACCCGCTAGAGACTGAAGCCGGGTTGTTTGCGTGAACAGCGTCCGGCGCAATCCCACTTTTACGTCCCGCTCAGAAATCGTTTGAGCAAGTCTTGCCACGACCTGCGCTCTTCGAGCGGTGCGGGTGTCGGGGTGACCGCGCAGCTTCCTGACCTCATCAGAAACAATTCGTCCCCTGACGGGCTCCGGAAGGGCCACGTCGCGAACTGGGGTCGGCGGGTCCTTCTCGTTAAGGATCGCACCGAACTTGCTCTGCTTGACTGCGACTTGATGAACCTTGAACTCAAGCGCATCAAGCGTTTCTCGGGCTGCCTTGTCCTTCGCGCTCAGATGCTGGAACTTCGGGAGTGGAAATATCTCGATTTCGTAAACTTCATAGGGATCAAGAACGGACATTGCTACCGCATCTGTTCTTTGATTTGTAAGATGGCGGCTAATGCGACCCGACACTTTTTCCTTTGTTTGTCCTACGTAAATTGGTTCGCCGTCATAATCATAAAAAATGTATACACCCCACTTGAACCATCCGATAGGCTTTACTTCTTGGTCAATTCCAGTCGGATACGGGGTGCTTAAGAACTCCTTCAAAGAACGGCGGAGTTCACTCGTTTCGAATGGCGCAGCCTCTTTCTTTCGAATGGTCAACCTCGTCATTCCGCAGCGATAGACATGGCGGGGTCGGCTACTTTGCAAAGAGCATTTAGGAGATGTTGGCGAATGTAACCAACAGCAGTCACCGCCAGCCCATCTCCGAACACGTGGTAGCCGTCGTTGTAGTTTTCCGGAACTACGTAGCTGTCCGGCACGCCCATGAGCCGTGCCGCTTCGCGGATCGTCAGCAGCCGTGAGCGGGTCTGTTTGCCATCCACAATCATTACCGTTTGGCGGCTCGACCCTCCACCGGGCGTACGGAGACAACCGGCCACGCCGTCGAAGCGTACTTCGGCGCGCTGCATGCGGCCCAAGCCTTCCTCAACTCTGGTCCGTTTGTAAACCGTTCCCGCCATGCGCCTGCCGGCGAGCCGCGCGGCCTTCACTTTTTCCGCATTGGCGGGGGACATCATAGCCAACAGCCGCGCCGTCTCGCCAGCGCTGTGCCAGGAAGCAATCTCCTCATCGGTTTCGAGCAAGTCGGCTAGCGAAACCGAGCGTTCCGGCGGCGGCGGCAGTTTCCACCATCGCCAAGCGCTACGCAGGTGGGCAGGCAGCGCGTTCTGCGCCTTGCAGAGGGCTTCGCTATGCCAGGGAAGGACAGGCCCATCGGAAACGATGTGGCGCGGCGGACTCGCTGTTCTAAGGCTGCACACTATAAACAATCGTGGGCGCGATTGCGGGAGAAAATGGATGGCATCCACCACCAGTGCGCCGAAATCATAGCCCAGCGAGACAATGGCCTGGGCCAGTTCGACGAAGTCCGCCCCGCCATGCGAGGACAGCGTGCCGGTGACGTTTTCGAGCACCAGTAGTTTGGGCTGCCGGTTCTCCGCTCTCAGCAGGTTGATAGCTTGCCAGAAACCCCAGAATGCGCCGCTGCGCTCCCCGGCCAGCCCCGCGCGGTTGCCAGCCAGCGAAAGATCCTGACACGGGAACGACGCCCAGGCGAGATCAGGGCGGCTGGGCAAGTCGACGGACTTCAAGTCGTAGACATCGCCCAGAACAGTGTGGTCTTCACCGAAATTCGCTCTGTATATGGCGAGTTTCTTTGGATCGATGTCGTTCGCCATGAGGCATTTCCAGCCGGAACCAAGGCCCAGCCGCGCCATGCCGCCGCCCGCGAAGAATTCGTAATAGCCGCGATTTGCCATGATCTATGGTTCCCTTAATGTTCTGAGTTCGTCAAGAGGGCAATCCGCGATCCGCCAGATATCGGCAACAAAAACCCCGGGATTTCTCCCGGGGTTCTGTTGTTTCAGCCTTGGGCTGACGGACGTCTTAGAAGTCCATGCCGCCCATGCCACCGCCCGGCATCGCCGGGGCTGCCGGCTTGTCCTTGGGCTTCTCGGCGATCATCGCCTCGGTGGTGATGAGGAGCGAGGACACGGAGGCCGCGTCCTGCAGCGCGATGCGCACCACCTTGGCCGGGTCGATGATCCCCTTGGCGACCATGTCGACATACTCTTCGTTCTGGGCGTCGAAGCCG
>NZ_JBJTER010000185.1:0-4901 GCF_046093005.1 Aestuariivirga sp. | reverse complement strand
CCCTCTCGATGACAAATGGCTCGAAAAACGCCCATTCCTTGTCCGACATCAACCCGCGAACCATCGCTGTTCTCCGCAAAGAACAGCCTTGAATCAGAAATCACGTGATTTGTGAATCCACTTTGTCAACACCACCTAGTTTGTCAGCCATCTTTGAATCCCAGAACTCAATGACGTCCAAGTTGCGCTTGGTCCGCTCACCAGTATACTGTGATAAATCAAGCATATAAGCATCATATACACGCCCCGTCCTATCTCGGACAGTCACTCGCGAGCTAATGTGGTGTATAAACTTGAGATCTACTAGCTCACCTATTTTCTCGACTTCCGAACCGCGATAGTCTTTATCAATAAGAAAGCAATTTGAGTTATTCGCATCTATGCAATGGGTTCTAATCCGCCCGAATAACTCCATCAAGTCCTTTTGTTCTTGAGTTGGCGCATCAGCATTAAATTCCTCACGTTTGTTTGCATCGTTTTCACCAGCCGCGACGTTCACGTCTTCTGCGCCGATTTTTGGTCCTCTCGCGTTTTCCTCGTTAGCTATTCTTTCTCTCGCGATAGAGATGGACCTTCGAAAAGACGTAAGAAAGTCTCGTGCAACGCCTCCACTGGCAAGCACCAGCCGATCTCTCGCCCCATTCGTGATGATATCATTCAACTTAATTGACTTCTCCAAACAGAACTGCTCAAGCACTCTGAACAGAAATCTCTTTGTTAATTGATACTTTTCTAGCGTGACATCAAGGTCGATATCATCAGCATCATCGCCAATCTTCATTCCACGTGGCGGATCACCGCTCAAGTAGTATCTCGTTCTGTGTCGAATAGTGCCAATCTTGAGCCAAATCCCAGTACCCTTGCAAACTCGATGAAGGTAGTCAATGACATCAGCTTGGCTAGCGGTCCTGATGTGATAAAGATCGTCAATCAGGACATATCCCTGATTACCCGCATAGCGAGACAAATCACTCAGAAGCCGCTTTATCTCAATGATCATCCGGTGTAATGTCTCGATTTTTTTTGACGTATATTCTTGAACCAGCGATCTAGCAAGAGTATTAGCATCACTACCAGAAAGTGCGCCACTCGAAGATAGCCCGCTTCCCATAGCCTCGACTTTCCCACTGACAGAAACATCTAACTTACGCCTTCTTTCAATCGACTCTTCGTCTGTTAGTTTTGATACCGCCTCAGAGGCAGAGAATAGAAGCTTATTCAGTTCACAACTTAGGTTTCCCACTCTCTCCCGAAGAATAGTCGCTTCCTTGCGATTAAGTGACTTTGTTTCAGGTGTCTTTCCAAAGAGTCGCCTCCAGAAGTTTGCTTTGTTGGCTGGAGCAACTGCTGTTGTGCTCAACCATTCATCGAATCCATTCATTATCTTGAGTAGTACACTTACTAAGACATCAGGATAACTATGGCCCTTGAATTCCTCCATATCAACAAACACCACAGGATTCCGATTTATCGCAGCTTCGGTTTCAATTTTGTGGAGCAAGCTGGATTTGCCAGAACCACGTCGCCCAAACACGATGTGATGCCGCTTCGCCATTGCTCTGTCGAGCACGCCTTGGGCAGGCTCAAGAAAGTACTTTACGCCAGAAGCCGAAGATCGGGTGGCTTCTTCTATCAGCTTCGCCAACGCCTGCACTTCTCTCGAATCAAGATCCTTTTGCTTGGTCAAGAGCACACCTCATATATTGTATTAAGCATAAAGCTACAGCATCTACCTCTTCGTCAAGTTCAGATTGCATGGTTGCAACGACTTATTTGTGGTTGTTACCTGTGATGTCAAATTTCGTTAGACGAAGCGAGAACGCTTTGCACGTCTTGAGTATCTGCCATTGCGAAGGTTACTCTGGGCTTTGCGGAAGCAGAGTACCCTCGTCTGGCACGTGCCGCCTCCTCTTCTCCCATCCGCTCCACCAAAAGGAGACGGAACGACGTGTCACCCGGCCTCGTCACCCTCCTCCACAATCCGCAGCCACGGCCAGCGGGCGCGGTAGTGTTCGGCCTTGGCGCGCCATTGCCGGGGCTGCGGCAGCAGCGGGTTGATTCGCAGAATGCCCGCCTCGAGATCGGCAAAGCCATCGGGTGCGAAGACCTCGCCGTCGGCCACAGCGATGCCCACGCAGGTGCAGCGCACCAGATAGCGCGACATGCCGTCCTTCGCCGAATGGAGCTGCGGATAATCATCCCCGAAGCGCGCGCTGTACCACAGATGTACGCGGGCCTGGTTCTTCACCTCCACCGGAATGCCCAGCTGTTCCGCCAGCGGCGCCACGCGGCGGATCACCGCGTCCTCCGCCTCCCAGGACAGGTCCGCGCCGTCGAAATAGAACACGTCATAGTCCTTGATGTTCTCCGCCACCGGGCGGCCGCTCCGCAGGTTCCACAGGGTCTGAAACAGGCAACCCGCCGTCATGTAGCATTGCGGCAGGCCCAGCGGGCGCAAACCATCCATGAGCCGCGCATTGTGCGGGTTGGACAGCGCAATCTCCCGGAAGGTGGCGGCGTCGAGCATGGGGCCAGCCTAATCCGATTCGGGCGGCAGCGGTTTTCCCCCATCCCCAACCGGTGTATCCTTCCGCCTGATGCCAGAGAGGAACATCATGACGGCAATCACCCGCCGCGCCGTGATCGGCGCCACCGTGGCCTTGGCCCTTGGGCTTGCCGCGCCCGCCCGTGCCGAACAGGGCCAGCCCTATTTCGGACCCGAGGCGGTGGACCTCAGCGTGCTGCTGGTGCCGCCGCCGGCCACCGGCTCCGCCATCACGCGGATGGAGCTCGCCGACCTGAAGGCGCTGCAGGCCGCCGCTCACCGTGGCGCTCACCCAGCGCATGCTCGATACCGTGGAGGCGGTGACAGCGCCCGCCAAGCGCTTCTTCGCCCGCCCTCGCCCGCCGCTGGAGGACGCCACCATCACGCCGCTGATCAAGCTGCCGGACTCGCCCGCCTACCCGTCCGGCCACGCCACCTTCGCCACGGCCACCGCCATCGTGCTCTCCGCCATGGCGCCGGAGAAGCGCGCCGAGCTGCGCGCCGCCCTGGGGCTGAACTAGGCGCCCCGCCCGAAAAGTCTTCACAATGTCAATCAGCAAACGTCCCCTCCGCCCCTTGCGGAACGAAGGAATGTATTGCTATCACGGACTAGGATTAAAGTCAAGCCCTGTTTATCGCAGCTGCCGCGGCTTCACCGGGGCGGCGGCCAGCGGGTCTTCCGGCCAGGCGTGCTTGGGGTAACGGCCGCGCATGTCGGCGCGCACCGAAGGATAACCGTTGGTCCAGAAGGTTTCGAGCGACTGGGTGACGGCAAGCGGACGACCGGCAGGCGAAAGCAGTTCGATGCGCAGCGGACTTCGCCCCCCGGCAATCGCCGGGGTGCGGGCCAACCCGAACATCTCCTGCAGGCGCACGGCGAGTACCGGTTCATCGGCGGTGTAGTCGATCCGGATCCGTGATCCCGAGGGCACTTCAATCGTCTCTGGCGCCTGCTTGTCGAGACGCTTGCGCCGGTCCCAGTCGAGCATGGCCGAAAGAACCTCGCACAGGTCGAGGCGTTGCAGGTCTGATGCCCTCGACATGCCACCGAGAAACCCTGCAAGCCAGGTCTCCAGACTGTCGAGAAGCGCCTCGTCGGTCATCGACGGCCATCCGCCTTCGGGGTCGACCCTGTGCATGAATGCAAGGCGCGCCCTGACACTGGTCGCTTCCGGCGTCCATGGCAGGCAACCCATCCCGAGGGACCTTATGCCCTGCAGCAGGGCCGTGGTGACCATCTCCGGCGGCGCATCGCGCAGGGGGCGATCCGACAGGACCAGCTCGTGGAGCATCCGCTCCTCGACGGCCGTCACTCCACGGTCGCGGGCGTTCCATTCGACGCGGCGGCGGGTGGCCACGTGCGCTGCGAACAGGTTCTCGATGTCTGGCAGGGACAGGGGGGCGGCCTGATATATGCGCGCGTTTGCGCCCGCCCCGTCGAGTGCGGCGATCGCGAGGAAGGGCTCATTGGCGAGGGCGTCTGCCTCGGACATCGTTGCGCCGCGTCCGCTGGCCATCCTGAAGCTGGCCGGTCCCCGCCGGCGTGCCACGCGCTCGGGATAGGCGAGGGCGGCCAGGCTGCCGGCTGCAGCGGGTTGTACGTCGCTGCGCGGCAGGCGGAGAGACGCGCTCCAGGTGCGGGCCTGTTCGCGGGCGCGCGCCAGCGCGCCCCGGTCCGTGTGGGTGTCCGGCTTGCCTGCGAAGGTTTCAAGTCGCGTGCGCAGGTCGGTGTCGCGCGTGCGGATGATGTCGCGCTCGGAGAGGATCGCTGCCAGTGCCACGGCCGTCGTTCCAAGTCCGAGTTCGCTGCCCTTGATCATCATGTGCGCGAGGCGCGGGTGCGCGCCAAAGGCGAGGCAGCCTCGGCCGTGTGCCGTGATGCAATTGCCGGCGTCGAGCGCGTCGAGTTCGCGCAGGAGTTCGCGTGCTTCGGCGAAGGTGCCCTTGGGTGGCTGGTCAAGCAGGCGCAGCCGCGCGGGATCGCCTTCGCCCCAGGCGGCGAGTTCAAGCGCAAAGGGCGCGAGGTCGCTCGTCAGGATCTCGGGTGGCGTAAAAGGGGCGAGTGCACGGGTCTCGGGCTCTGCCCAGAGGCGATAGCATGTGCCCGGCGCCACGCGGCCTGCACGGCCGCGGCGCTGGTCAGCGGACGCCTGCGAGACGCGCTGGGTGACGAGGGCTGTCATGCCGGTTGCAGGCTCGTAGCGGGCAAGTCGCTGGAGGCCTGAGTCCACGACGACGCGTATGTCCTCGATGGTCAGGCTGGTCTCGGCGATGGCGCTGGCCAGAACGATCTTTCGCAGTCCGTCCGTGCGTGGCCTGATGGCACTGTCCTGGTCCTGCGGGGACATGTTGCCGT
>NZ_JBJTER010000184.1:0-2138 GCF_046093005.1 Aestuariivirga sp. | reverse complement strand
TGCGGCACGGGCGCGAAGCCCGCCGCCGTCACCGCCTGCGCGGCGGCGATCTGCGCGTCACGGTCTCCCGCATCGATGAGCGCGATGAACACCTGGCTCGCCGGCGCCAGCTTCTCCCTGAGCAGCGGCAGCTTGTCCACCTGCCGGGGCGTGATCTCAACCGACAGGCCGCGCAGAAAGGCGGCGGTGGCGGCGGCGCGCGAAAGGCCGGTCGTGGCGAGCGGGGCATTCATGGATTTCGAGGCTCCGGTTTGGCTGTCAGGTCGCTTACGCCGCAGCCCGCCACGCCGCCCGGATGATTGCGACAGGGCCATTGCGAATGCGACGGCCAGCCCGGCATCAGTGTCGTTTTTGTATTTGAAAATGGCGCTTCTGGACAATGCCGCCGAATTGCGCGACAACCGCCAAAACAGGAGTTTGCGCCCGATGTTCGGCGATCCCCCCAGCAAGCTTCCGCAGCATCTCGCGGTCGTGGTGGTGCCGGAGTTCACGATGATGCCGGTGACGTCGGCCATCGAGCCCTTGCGCATCGCCAACCGGCTGTCGGAAAAGACGCTCTACAAATGGACCATGCATTCGGTGGACGGCCAGCCGATGGCGGCCTCCAACGGCATCCTTGCCATGGTGGACGGCGACCTTGCGTCGGTGCCGGAGGGCGCGGTGATCATGATCTGCGCCGGCCTCAACGTGCAGCATCATTCCGACAAGCGGCTGCTCGCCTGGCTGCGCAAGGTGGCGCGCAAGGGCACCAGCATCGGCGCGGTGTGCACCGGCGCCCACATCCTGGCCGAAGCCGGCCTGCTCGACGGCTATAAATGCACGATCCACTGGGAGAACCTCCCCGGCTTCACCGAGGCCTTCCCGGAAATCGACGCAACGGGCGGCCTGTTCGAGATCGACCGCGACCGCTTCACCAGTGCCGGCGGCACCACGGCGCTCGACATGATGCTGACGCTGATCGCCAGCCAGCACGGGCCGGAGCTTGCCTCGGCGGTGGCCGAGGGCATCCTGCATTCGCCGATCCGTCACCACAGCGAGCATCAGCGCATGTCGCTTCCCGCCCGCATCGGCGCGAGGCACCCGAAGCTCGTCGGCATCATCGAGGAGATGGAGAGCAATCTCGAGGAGCCGCTGTCGCCGTCGCTGCTTGCGAGGCAGGCGGGGCTGTCGACGCGCCAGCTCGAACGCCTGTTCCGCCGCTATCTCGACCGCTCGCCCAAGCGCTACTATCTTGAGCTCAGGCTGAAGAAGGCGCGCTCGCTGCTGTTGCAGACCGACATGTCGGTGATCAACGTGGCGCTGGCCTGCGGCTTCTCCTCGCCGTCGCATTTCTCGAAATGCTATCGCGCCTTCTATGGCCGCACGCCCTACCGCGAGCGCGGCATTCCGGTGATCGGCGAAACCACCGGCGGCAAGATGCCGGCGCAAACGCGATAAGGCGGAGTGCGGGGCGTTGGACGCCGCGCTCTCCGCCGTTCAGCCCAGCCGCTTTTCCATGAATACGCTGTTGGGGTCGTCCACCGGATAATCCCCGAATGGGCCGCGTTCGGCATAGCCCAGGCGGCGGTAGAGGCTGAGCGACTCGGGCTGGTGGATGCCGGTCTCCAGCCTGGCGATCGGGCGGCCGCAGATCATGGCCTCGTCCTCGATCCGCCGCATGACCAGTTGGGCAAGGCCTCTTCCGCGCGCCGATGGCCGCACATAGAGCCGCTTGACCTCCGCATAGCCATCCTTGAGCCAGCAGCCGCCGATGGCCAGCGCCTCTTCGCCCGCGAACACCGCGAAGAACCGTATCTCGGGCTGGCACAGCGTGTCGATGTCCAACAGATGGTTGCTTTCCGGCGGGTAGAGCGCATGAAAATAGCGGTCAAGTTCCTCCACCATGGCCCGCACCGGCGGGTCGGCCGGCCAGGCGATGACGGCGGTCCGTCCGTTCACTGAAAAGCCTGGATGCCGGTCTGGGCGCGGCCAAGGATCAGCGCATGCACGTCATGCGTTCCCTCATAGGTATTCACGGTTTCCAGGTTCACCATGTGGCGCATGATCTGGAAATCCTCGGAAATACCGTTTCCGCCGTGCATGTCCCGCGCCATGCGCGCCACGTCCAGCGCCTTGCCGCAGTTGTTGCGCTTCTTCAG
>NZ_JBJTER010000183.1:0-52662 GCF_046093005.1 Aestuariivirga sp. | reverse complement strand
GCCAGGACCCGGACCCTGAGATCGAGTGACAGCGCTTTCGACATGACTGCCGGCCTCCAAACCCGGCAGACAGTGTGAATCATTTTCTCGCTGATTTGGGAATCCCAAAAAGATTCATTCAGATAGGGTGCCGCTCTAGCGCTTGCGGCTGGTCTTCCTCGCCGCGGCGGGCTTGCGCGGCCGCGCCACGTCGTTGGCGCCTTCCGGTTCGGGGCCGAAACCATAGCTCATGCGCTTCATCTGGGCGATTACCCGGTCCATCTCCTCATCCGAGAGGATGGGCGGCTTGCCGAGGGTTAGCGCCTGCACATAGAGCCGGGAAATCGTCTCGACCTCGGTCGCCATCCACAGGGCGCTGTCCATGGTCTTGCCGAGCGAAATCTGCCCATGCTGGCCCAGCAGGCAAGCGAGCCGCCCTTCAAGCGCCTCGATCGCCATGTCTGACAGCGCCTGGGTGCCGAAGGTGGCATAGGGCGAGCAGCGGATGGTGGTGCCGCCGGCGATTCCAACCATATAGTGAAATGACGGAATGGTCCTGTGATGGCAGGCCAGCGTCGTCGCATAGACGGAATGGCAGTGCAGTACGACGTCGATGTCAGGGCGGGCTTTCAGGATGTCGCGGTGGAAGCGCCACTCCGAGGAAGGCCTGCGGCCCGCGTAGCTGCCGTCGAAGTCCATCTCGACAATGTCCTCCGGCTTCATGGTGTCATAGGGGAGCGAGGAGGGAGTGATCAGGAAGCCGCTCTTGATGCGCAGGGAGAGGTTTCCGGACGTGCCCTGGTTGATGCCGGAGGCATTCATCTTGCGGCAGGTGGCGATCATCTGGCGGCGTTCGGCGAGATGGCTGGTCTTGGGCATGAGCATGAACCTCGGAGATTGGCCGGAACAACGGGCGCGGCTGGCATAGTCCCGCCAGCCCATAAAGGCAACCTCGCGGCGATCAGGCCCAGCGGAAGACGATGAAAGCCCAGATCAGCGCCAGGATCACCGCCCCCCACAACGGCGTTCCATAGAAGGCAAGCCAGCCGAGGAAGATGAAGGCGCTGCCCAGATGCGTCATGAACAGCCGGTCGCCCCGGGTCGTATCGAGGCGGAAGATGCCGCGGCGCGGTGAGCCGCCTGGCGAGAAATATTCCCACACACCCATGGCCAGGATCGAGCCGAAGACATAGAGGAAGAACGCGATGGTGACGCGGTTCCAGGCCATCCAGCTTCCCAGCGGCTGCTGCCACCATTCGGCCGAGAACATCATCGGGTTTTCCATGGTCCTGCCTTTCTCATACGCGGCCGAGGGCGAAGCCCTTGGCGATATAGTTGCGCACGAAATAGATGACGATGGCGCCGGGAATGAGCGTGAGAACGCCCGCCGCTGCGAGCAGGCCCAGCTCATAGCCCGAGGTGCTGGCGGTTTTCGTCATGGCCGCAACAATGGGCTTGGCGGCGACCGAGGTGAGGTTCTTGGCCAGCAGCATTTCAACCCACGAGAACATGAAACAGAAGAACGCCGCGACACCGATTCCCGCCGAGATGGTGGGCAGGAAGATCTTGATGAAGAAGGACGGGAATGAATAGCCGTCGACATAGGCGGTTTCATCCAGTTCCTTCGGCACACCGGACATGAAGCCCTCGAGAATCCAAACCGCCAGCGGAATGTTGAACAGCGTGTGCGCCAGCGCCACGGCCCAGGGCGTGTCGAACAGGCCAACCGCCGAATAGAGATTGACGAAGGGCAGCACGAACACCGCGGCTGGCGCCATGCGGTTGGACAGCAGCCAGAAGAACAGATGCTTGTCGCCGAGGAAGCGGTAGCGCGAGAAGGCGTAAGCCGCGGGCAGCGCGAACAGGATCGAAATCACCGTGTTGATCACCACATAGGTGATCGAGTTGATATAGGCGTTGTACCAGGACGGATCGGTGAAGATCGTCCGGTAGCTGTCCAGCGTGAAATCGCGCGGGAAGGCGCTGAAGCCGCCCAGGATCTCGTTCGTGGTCTTGAACGACATGTTGAGCAGCCAGTAGATCGGCAGCAGCAGGAACAGGATATAAAGCGCCAGAACGATATAACGCTTGCGCATCACTTGGCCTCCTCGCGCATCATCAGCGTGTAGAACAGCCAGCTCAAGAACAGGATGATCAGGAAGTAGACGATGGAGAAGGCGGCGGCCGGGCCGAGGTCGAAGCCGCCCAGCGCCTTCTGCACGAGGTCGATTGACAGGAACTTCGTCGTGCTGCCTGGGCCGCCGCCGGTGAGCACGATGACTTCCGTGTAGATCATGAAAGAGTCCATAAAGCGCAGCAGGATGGCGATGGTCAGCACATGCTTGAGCTTGGGGAGCTGGATATAGCGGAACACCGCCCATGGCCTGGCGCCGTCGACCTTGGCGGCCTGGTAATAGGCGTCCGGGATCGCCACAAGCCCGGCATAGCAGAGCAGCACGACGAGCGAGGTCCAGTGCCAGACATCCATCAGGATCACCGTGAACCAGGCGGAAATCGGCTGGCGCGTATAGTTGAAGGGAATGCCCAGCGCGTTGATGCCCTTGCCAAGAAGCCCGATGTCCGGGAGCGCCATGATGTTCCACATCGAGCCCACGACGTTCCACGGCACGAGCAGCGGCAGCGCCAGCAGAACCAGGCACACCGACACCCAGGGGCCTTTGCGCGGCATGCACAGCGCAATCGCCAGGCCGAGCGGAATCTGAATGATCAGAACCAGCGCGGTGAAGATGATCTGGCGGCGCAGCGAGGCATGGAAATCCCGGTCATGCAGGAGCTGGTCGAACCACACCGTGCCGGACCAGAAGAACTCGTTGTTGCCGAAGGTTTCCTGCACCGAGTAGTTGACGACCGTCATCAGCGGCACGAGCGCGTTGAACGCCACCATCAGGAACACCGGAAGCACCAGCCACCAGGCGCGGTTGTTCTGGATCTTGGTCATCGGTGCGTTCCCGCCATCCAGCCGTCGACATAGACCTGGGTGTGCGGCGGATCGAAAGCGAGGAACGTCTTGCCCTCCGGCACGCTCTCGCCCTCCTTCAGCAGCAGCTTGATGCTGTGGCCGTGGCTTCTGGTTTCGACAATGCGGTAGCGCCCGGCATCGGAAACGCGCACCACATCGGCGGCGATGCCGTCGGCCGCCACGGACACGAATTCCGGCCGCACGCCGATCTCGGTGCGGCCCTTGGCCGTGGCCTCGCCGGCATTGCCCGTTTCAACCGGCTGGCCGCCGAAGAAGGCCTTGCCGCCGCGCAGTTCGGCAGGCAGCACATTCATGCCGGGCGAGCCGATGAAATGGCCGACGAACGTGTGCTGCGGCTTCTCGAACAGTTCAATCGGCGTTCCCGACTGGACCACTTCGCCGAGGTTCATCACCACCACGCGGTCGGCGAAGGTCAGCGCTTCGGTCTGGTCATGCGTCACATAGATCATGGTGCGCCTGGTCTTGAGGTGCAGCTCCTTGAGCTTCGAGCGCAGCTGCCACTTGAGATGCGGGTCGATGACGGTGAGCGGCTCGTCGAACATGATCACGTTCACGTCGGCGCGCACCAGGCCGCGGCCCAGCGAGATCTTCTGCTTGCCGTCGGCGGTGAGGCCCGAGGCGCGCTTCGACAGCGTCTTGGTGAGCTCCAGCATCTCGGCGATCTCGCCGACGCGGGCCTTGATGTCAGCCTCCGGCACGCCGCGGTTGCGAAGCGGGAAGGCGAGATTGTCGTACACCGTCATGGTGTCGTAGATCACCGGGAACTGGAACACCTGCGCGATGTTGCGCTCCTCCGGCGTCGCGCGCGACACGTCGCGGCCGTTGAAGCTGATGGTGCCCTCGGTGGGCGTCAGCAGGCCGGAGATCAGGTTCAAGAGCGTGGTCTTGCCGCAGCCCGAAGGCCCGAGCAGCGCATAGGCGCCGCCATCCTCCCAGGTGAGCGACAACCGCTTCAGCGCGTAATCCTCCTCGCCTTGCGGATTGGCCATGTAGGAGTGGCGGAGGTTCTCGATGCGGATTTCGGCCATCAGGACACCCGTTCGCCGGACGGCGCGAAGAACAGCGCGCGGTCAATTTCGGCATGGAGTTTCGCCGGCGAGCCCACCTCGAAGGGATGAATGCCATGCGACTGCGACACCCAGGTCGACCCGCCGACATCCAGATGAATGATGCTTTCCGAGCCGGAGAGTTCGGTCACCAGCACGCGGCCATCGACCGCGGCGGCCCGGCCCTCGGCAGGCAGCGGCGTCAGATGATGCGGCCTGAGGCCCAGCGTGTATTTGCCGTCCGGAAGCTTCGCGGCCGCGGCGCCGGCGGGCCAGCTGCTGTTGCCGAAAATCATCAGCCGGTCGCCGCGCTTTTCGACCGGCGCGGTGTTGATCGGCGGATCGGAGAACACCTGCGCGGTGAGCAGGTCCTTGGGCGCGCGGTAGATCGCTGCGGTGGGGCCGAACTGGGTTATGCGGCCCTCATGCAGGGTCGCGGTATTGCCGCCGAACAGCAACGCTTCCGAAGGCTCCGTCGTGGCATAGACCACGATGGCGTTGCGGCCGGCGAACAGCTTCGGCAATTCGTCGCGCAGTTCTTCGCGCAACTTGTAATCGAGATTGGCGAGCGGCTCATCGAGCAGGATCAGGTCGGAATCCTTGACGATGGCGCGGGCAATCGCGGTGCGCTGCTGCTGGCCGCCGGAAAGCTCCGAGGGGCGGCGCTTCAGCATCGGCTTGAGGCGCAGGAGATCGGCGGCCGCCATGACGCGTTTGTCGATTTCGCCCTGGCTCATGCCAGCCACCTTCAGCGGCGAGGCGATGTTGTCGTAGACGCTCCAATTCGGATAATTGATGAACTGCTGGTAGACCATGGATACGTTGCGCTGCTGCACGGCAACGCCGGTCACATCCTTGCCACGAAACCTGATGGCGCCCGATGTCGGCTTCTGGATGCCGGCCATGATCTGCATCAGCGTGGTCTTGCCGGCGAGCGTTGTGCCCAGCAGCACGTTGAACGAGCCCTCGGGCAGCACCAGCGATGTCGGATAGATATGGGTCTCGGCCCCGGCACGCTTGCTGATATCGATCAATTCGAGGGCCATTGCATGCCTTTGCGTCATAAGACGGTTGGAGCGCGGGAATTGCTTCCCGCGCTCCCGATGTCAAGAGAAGTTACTCCTGCCAGCGCTTGACGATTTCCTCGTAAGCGATCGTCTGGCCGGCTTCCTTCTCGTTTTCGAGCTTGGCCTTGGGGCCGTCGGCCTTGCCGAGCCACTCTGACGGATCCTTGGGCTCCGACAGACGCGGGCCGCAGCCGCCATAGGTGTTGTTGGCCTTGTCCGCGGCTTCCATGCGGGCCATCACCTGCTCCATTTCGGCGGCGAGACGGTCCATGGCCTCCTGCGGCGTGAAGGCGCCGGAGTTCACGTCACCGATCTGCTGCCACCAGAGCTGGGCCAGCTTCGGATAGTCAGGCACGTTGATGCCGGTGGGCGACCAGCGGATACGGTCCGGCGAGCGGTAGAACTCGACCAGGCCGCCCAGCTTCGGCGCACGGTCCGTGAAGGACTGGTGGCGCACGGTGCTGTCGCGGATGAAGGTGAGACCGACCTGGCTCTTCTTCACGTCGACCGTCTTGGACACCGCGAACTGCGCATAGAGCCATGCGGCCTTGGCGCGGTCCATCGGGGTCGACCTCAGGATCGTCCACGAACCCACGTCCTGATAGCCGACCTTCTGGCCTTCCTTCCAGTAGGGGCCATGCGGCGAGGGCGCCATCCGCCACAGCGGGTTGCCCTGGTCGTCGACGGTGTTGTTGCCTTCCGACTTCGGCGCCACCATCGAGGCGGTGAAGGCCGTGTACCAGAAGATCTGCTGGGCGACGTTGCCCTGGGCAAGCGCCGGCAGCGACTGGTAGAAGTCGTAGTCGGCCGCACCTGGAGGCGCGTATTTGCGCAGCCACTCGTCCCACTTGGCGATGGCGTAGACCGCCGCCGGGCCGTTGGTTTCGCCGCCGCGGGCCACCGAGGCGCCCGACGGGTTGCAGGAGCCCTTTTCCATGCGGATGCCCCATTCGTCGATGGGGATGCCGTTGGGCTCGCCGACGGTGCCGGCGCCGGCCATCGAGAGCCAGGCGTCGGTCATGCGCCAGCCGAGGTCCGGGGCGCGCTTGCCGTAGTCCATGTGGCCGTAAATGCGCACACCGTCGATTTCCTTCACCTCGTCGGTGAAGAACTGCGCGATGTCCTCATAGGCCGACCAGTTGACCGGCACGCCAAGCTCATAGCCGTACTTGGCCTTGAACTTCTCCTTGAGGTCCGCACGGTCAAACCAGTCCTTGCGGAACCAGTAGAGGTTGGCGAACTGCTGGTCGGGCAGCTGATAGAGCTTGCCATCCGGACCGGTGGTGAACTTCGCGCCGATGAAATCGGCGAGATCGAGGCCAGGATTGGTTACGTCTTTCCAGTCGCCAGCCATCATGTCCGTCAGATTATAGGTCTGCTGCAGACGGGAGTGCGTGCCGATCAGGTCGGAGTCATTGACATAGCCGTCATACAGATTGCGGTTGGTCTGCATCTGCGTCTGCACGGCCTGCACCACTTCGCCCTCGCCGAGGATCTGGTGGTTCACCTTGATGCCGGTGATTTCCTCGAAGGCCTTGGTCAGCACCTTCGATTCGTAGTCATGGGTCGGAATGCCTTCCGAGAGCACGTTGATTTCCATGCCCTTGAACGGCGCTGCCGCCTGAATGAACCACTCCATCTCCTTCAGCTGGTCTTCTTTCGACAGTGTCGACGGCTGAAATTCGGAATCGATCCACTTCTTCGCGGCTTCAACATCCGCGAAAGCCGGATTTGCGACCGCGAGCAGCGCAAAGCCCGCCGCGGAGGCAAGGTATTTCAGTTTCATGTGGGTCCTCCCTAGGGATTGACGCCAGAGTCCTGACGTCTGTTTAAAAATATCATCCGAAACCAAACGAAGGTCAATCGCGAAAATTCCGAAGCTTTTTGCAGTGCAATATTGCAAAATGCGAAAAAAAGGGAATATCATGGAAATATGGGTTCGCCCTACCCGGTCACGGCGGGAGCGCATCCTTCTGGAGTTATCATGCAGGGTATCAGTCCCCGTCAACAGCAAATACTGGCTTTGGCCCGGCAGACCGGCAATGTGACGGTGGATGACCTGGCGTTGCGTTTTGACGTGACTCCGCAGACCATCCGGAAGGATCTGAACGAGCTCTGCGACACGCGGTTGCTGGCCCGCACCGATGGCGGCGCCATGCTGTCCTCCGGCGTCGAGAATTTCGCCTATGAGGCCCGCCGCCACATCGCGGCGGTCGAGAAGGAGGTGATTGCCCGGCGCGCGGCAAGCCTCATTCCCAATAACTGCTCGCTGTTCATGAACATCGGCACCACCACCGAGGAAGTGGCGCGCGCGCTTGTGCATCACGAGGGCTTGCTGGTGATCACCAACAACATCCATGTCGCCGCCATTCTGATGCCGCGGCCGAAGATCGAGGTGATCGTGGCGGGGGGAATGCTGCGCAAGAGCGACGGCGGCATCGTCGGCGAGGCGGCGGTGGACTTCATCAGCCAGTTCAAGGTCGACCACGCGGTGATCGGCGCCTCGGCGATCGACGAGGATGGCGCCATGCTTGACTTCGACTACCGCGAGGTGCGCGCCGCCAAGGCCATCATGCACAATGCCCGCAACGTGATGCTGGTGGCGGACGCCATGAAATTCACCCGCAGCGCGCCGGTGCGGATCGGTCATCTGTCGGATGTCAACGTGTTCGTGACCGACCGCACGCCGCCCGAGCCGGTCGTGGCTTTCTGCAACGACAACGGCGTGAGGCTGGAAATCGCCGAAGCGGCGCCGCAACAACAGCAAACCATGGAAGCCGCCGAATGATGTTCGATCTGTTTGTCATCGGCGGCGGCGTGAATGGCTGCGGCATTGCCCGCGATGCGGCGGGCCGCGGCCTCAGCGTTTGCGTCGCCGAGCAGAACGACCTTGCCTCGGGCACCTCCAGCGCATCGACCAAGCTCATCCACGGGGGCTTGCGCTATCTCGAGCATTATGAGTTCCGGCTGGTGCGCGAGGCGCTGATCGAGCGCGAAGTGCTGCTCAAGGCGGCCCCGCATATCATCTGGCCGCTGCGCTTCGTGCTTCCGCACCACCAGGGCATGCGGCCCTGGCCGCTTCTCAGGCTTGGGCTGTTTCTCTACGATCACCTCGGCGGCCGGGAAATCCTGCCCGGCACGCGCGGCATCAATCTGCGCAACGATCCCACCGGAAAGCCGCTGAAGGACAGCTACACGCGCGGCTTTGAATATTCCGATTGCTGGGTGGAGGATTCGCGCCTCGTGGTGCTCAACGCCCGCGACGCGGCCAGCCGCGGAACGGTGATTCGTACACGGACGAAAGTGCTCTCCGCGCGGCGCGCCGATGGCGTATGGGAACTGACGGTGGCCCGCGAGGGCGGCCAGGAAGAAAAGCTGCGGGCCCGGGCGCTGATCAATTCGGCGGGCCCCTGGGTGAGCCAGGTGCTGGGCGCGGTGGTGGGCCGCAACGACCCCGACAAGATCCGCATGGTGAAGGGCAGCCACCTGGTGGTGAGCAAGCTCTATGACCATGACCGCTGCTATATCTTCCAGAATGCCGACGGGCGCATCTGTTTCGCCATTCCCTATGAATCAGACTACACGCTGATCGGCACCACCGACGAAGACCACAAGGGCGATCCCGGCAAGCCGCATATTTCAGAAGCCGAGACCGATTACCTGTTGGGCGCGGTGAGCGAATATTTCAGGACGCCGGTGACCCGCCAGATGATCCGCTGGGCCTATTCCGGCATCCGGCCGCTCTATGATGACGGCGCGTCCAAGGCGCAGGAAGCGACCCGCGATTACGTGCTGAAGCTCGACCAGACGGACGGCGGCGCGCCGCTGCTCTCGGTGTTCGGCGGCAAGATCACCACCTTCCGCAAGCTCGCCGAGGCGGCGATGGAGAAGATCGCGCCGTTCTTTCCCGGCATGGGCAAGCCGTGGACGCACAGCGCGCCGCTGCCCGGCGGCGATTTCGCCTATGACGAGGTGGACCAGCGGATCGCCGCCTTGTCCCGCCAGTATTCTTTCCTCGGCGGCGCAAACGCCAAGCGCCTGTTCCGCGCCTATGGCACGGGGGCCGCGCGCATGCTGGACGGCGCCCGCCGCGCCGAAGATCTGGGGCGCTCGTTCGGGCCGCTGAGCGAGCGCGAGATCGCCTGGCTGAAGCACCAGGAATGGGCCGAAACCGCCGATGATATTCTGTGGCGGCGCTCGAAGCTGGGGCTGCACATGAGCGAGCAGGAACAGGACGCGCTGCGCGGCTTCATGGCGGACGGCGGCGCTCCGAAGCTGATGCGCGTCGGGAGCTGAACCATGACCGGACTGATCCTCGCCATTGACCAGGGCACCACATCGTCGCGGGCCATCGTGTTCGACGCGAAGCTCAAACCGAGGGGCTCGGGCCAGAAGGAATTCAGGCAATATTACCCAAAATCCGGCTGGGTGGAGCACGACCCGGAGGAAATCTGGCGCAGCGTGCTGGCGGTGAGCAAGGCGGCGCTGAAGAAAGCCAAGGCCAGGCCGCAGGCGGTGAAGGCCATCGGCATCACCAATCAGCGCGAGACGGTGGTGATCTGGAACCGCCGCACCGGCAAGCCCATCCACAAGGCCATCGTCTGGCAGGACCGGCGCACCGCCGGGCTCTGCGAGAAGCTCAAAGCCGAAGGCTATGAGGAGCAATTCACCGCCAGGACCGGCCTGCTGCTCGACCCTTATTTTTCGGGAACCAAGATCCGCTGGCTGCTCGATCATGTGAAGGGCGCGCGCGAGAAGGCGGAAAAGGGCGAGCTCGCCTTCGGCACTATCGACAGTTTCCTGATCTGGCGGCTCACCGGCGGCAAGGTGCACGCGACCGACGCCACCAACGCCTCGCGCACGCTGCTCTACAACATTCATTCCGGCCAGTGGGACGAAGCCCTGCTCCGTATCCTCAACGTGCCAGCGAGCCTGCTCCCCGAGGTGAAAGATTGCGCGGCTGATTTCGGAACCACCGATCCCGCGCTGTTCGGCGCGGCGCTGCCGATCTGCGGCGTTGCCGGAGACCAGCAGGCCGCCACCATCGGCCAGGCCTGTTTTGCGCCTGGCATGATGAAGGCGACCTACGGCACCGGCTGCTTCGCATTGCTCAACACCGGCGAACGGGCGGTGCGCTCCAACAACCGGCTGCTCACCACCGTCGCCTACCAGATCGGCGGCCAGCGCACCTATGCGCTGGAGGGCGCCATCTTCATCGCGGGCGCAGCCGTGCAATGGCTGCGCGACGGGCTGAAACTCGTGCGCACGGCGAGCGAAACCGGCAGGCTGGCGAAAGCGGCTGACCCGCACCAGCATGTGTATCTGGTGCCGGCCTTCGTCGGGCTGGGCGCGCCCTACTGGCGCTCGGACGCGCGCGGGGCGATCTTCGGGCTCACCCGCGGCAGCACGGCGCGCGAACTGGCGCAGGCAGCACTCGAGGCCATCTGCTACCAGACGCGTGACCTGCTGGAAGCCATGCAGAAGGACATGGGCGATACCGGCGCGACGATCCTGCGCGTCGACGGCGGCATGACGGCGTCGGACTGGACCATGCAACGCCTGGCCGACATTCTCGATGCACCCGTTGACCGGCCGCCGATCCTGGAGACGACGGCGCTGGGGGCCGCCTATCTCGCGGGCTTCAAGGCCGGTTTGTTGCCGGAACCCGCCAGCTTCGCAAAGCGCTGGAAGCGCCAGACCCGCTTCATGCCGAAAATGAAGGCCGCTGAGCGGGAGGCCAAATACAAGGGCTGGAGCGAGGCGGTGCGCCGCCTGCTGAGCTGAGTTTCAGCCCGCCTTCAGCACCGAGCGCGCGATGATCCGGAAGAACAGCGGATAGGGCAAGGCGCGCAGGGTCTTGAGGATGGCAACGAAGCGCCGCGGGTAAGCGATCTCGAAACGGCCTGATGCAAGTCCGTCGATGCTGCGCCGCGCCGCCTCGTCCGCCTTCATCAGGAAAGGCATCTCAAAATCATTCTGCGCGGTGAGCGGGGTTTCGACAAAGCCGGGGTTGATGACGCTCACCCGGACGCCCTTGAGCTTTATCTCGGGGTACAGGCACTCGCCGAGATTGATCAGCGCCGCCTTGGTCGGCCCATAGGCCGCCGCCTTGGGAAGCCCGACATAGCCCGCCACCGAGGCGATCCAGGAGAGATGGCCCTGGCCGCGGGCCATCATGCGCGGCGCCAGCGCGGCGATGCAGTTCACCACGCCCATGTAGTTGGTGTCCATCATGCGGGAGAACTGGCCGGGATCGAGCCGGTCGATGGCGACCGGCGTATAGGTGCCGGCCCCCAGCACGGCGAGATCGATGGGCCCCAGTTGCGCCTCGATCTTGTCAACCGCCGCCTGGCAGGCCGATGCATCGGTCACATCCAGCGGCACGGCCATCAGCCCCGGCCCCAGCGCCGCCAGTTTTTCAGCGGAGCGCGCGGAGACCGCAACCTTCACGCCGCGGGCCGCCAGTTGAAGAGCGATTTCCCGTCCGATGCCGGTGGACGCGCCGGTGATCCACGCCGTCTTCCAGACGATGGGGTCAGCCACCGATCAGATGCCGACGAACGGCTGCATCAGCCGGGCGGCCAGCGTCTTGAAGCGGGTCGGGCGCTCGGTGGCGACGAGGCAGATGCAATCCTGATCGCCTTCCACCACCGGCTTGTGCTCGATCTCCTCGTCGAGGTCGGCGACATCGCCCGCCGCGAAGCGGCCGATGTGATCGCGGTAGGCGCCTTTCAGCACCAGCGTGATCTCCTCGCCGCCATGGCCGTGTTCCGGCATGGCGCGGCCCGCGCCGATGCGCAGCAGCTTGAGCTGGCCCTTGGCGCCGGCGGGGAGTTTGATGTCGAACATGGCCACACCCGGCGCCCTGGTCTTCCACGCGATATCGTTGAAATCCGACGCGCCGATCAACTGGGCGAGCGGCTTCGGGATCGCCGAACGCCGTGGCGCGGCGCGGCGCGCGGGAGCGGCCGGCGCTGCTTCGAGCGCCGCCAGGGTGCGTGACCGGCAGTCACCGGACACCTGGTCTTCCGGCATTTGTTCAAGCAAGGCCCCGCCAACGGCCTCAGCCTCAAGCAGGGCCTCCCGGCAGACGGGGCAGGCGGAAATATGCGATGCGGCCACCACCGCGAAGGCCTCGTCCAGCGTTCCGGCCGCGTAAGCCATGAGCGTGCTGTAATCGAGATGATGGGTCGGTTTCACAGTCCAGTCTCCAATATGCGGCGCAAGTGCCCGTAAGCCAGGCGCATGCGGGATTTAACGGTTCCGAGCGGGATCGACAGCTTGCTGGCGATCTCGCTCTGCGGCATGTCCTCCACGAAGGACAGTATCAGTATCTGGCGCTGCTCCTCGGGGATTGACTGCAGCGCCCTGGCCACCAGCCCATCCTCCTGCTTGCGGCCCAGCAGTTCCTCGCCCTCCGGCGCCTCCGAGGGCTCGTCGTAATCCCCGAGCTCGGTCGTCGGCATGTGCACATCGCGCCGGATACGGTCGATCCGCAGGTTGCGGGCGATGGTGAAGACCCAGGTGGTGACCGAACCCTTGGAGGGTTCGTACAAGGCGGCCTTGGTCCACACCGCGATCATCGCTTCCTGCACAAGGTCCTCGGCCAGTTCGGACGAGGCATTCTTGCGCATCATAAAGCTCTTGAGCCGCGGCGCGAAATGGTCGAAAAGCTGGCCGAAAGCCAGTCTGTCCCGCTGCTGCGCGACCCGCGCAATCAGTTGCCGGAACAGGGCCTCGGCCCGCTGTTTATCGTCGTCCTGTTGCCTGCCTGCCGGTTCCATGACGGCATACATAGCATGTTTCCTCTGTTCGGAAGGGTTTACGCCCCGACCTGTCAGGCGGATCACCTGATCCGCATACGTCCGGGGATCGTTAACAAAGACAACCGAGAGGAAAAACCTTGAAACCCCGTCACATCGCCGTCGTCGGCTCTGGAATTGCCGGCCTCTCCGCTGCCTGGCTGCTGTCCAGGGCGCATCGCGTCACGCTGATCGAGGCCGATTCGCGGCCGGGCGGGCATTCCAACACGGTCGATTGCGAAATCGACGGCCGGGAGATTTCGGTCGACACCGGCTTCATCGTCTATAATCCGCCGGCCTACCCCAATCTCACCAAGCTTTTCGAGCACCTCGACGTGCCGACCGCACCCTCGAACATGAGCTTTTCAGTGTCGATGGGCGGCGGCGCCTATGAATATGCCGGGTCGTCGATCGCCCAACTCATCGGCCAGCCAGGCAATCTCGTCAACTGGGGCCACTTGCGGATGATCCGCGATATCCCGCGGTTTTTCAAAACCACCCTGGCCAAGCTGCCGGGCCTTCCCGAAGACGTAACCATCGCCCAATTTCTGGAGGCCGAGGGCTATTCGTCCTATTTCATGGACCGCCATCTGTTGCCGATGGCCGGCGCCATCTGGTCGGCGGCGCCCGGTGATATGCGCGACTATCCCGCCAGGGCCTTTCTCAAGTTTTTCGACAATCATGGCCTGCTGAAGGTTACCAACCGCCCGCTGTGGCGCACCGTCAGGGGCGGCTCGCGCGAATATGTGTCGCGGTTGATCCGCGATGGCCTGTTCGAGACCAGGCTCAGGACTCCTGTCACCTCGATCCGCCGCACGCCCGCCGGCGTCACGCTGCACGCCCGCGATGGCGGCGAGCAGAGCTTCGACGACGTGGTGCTTGCCACCCATGCCGACCAGTCGCTGGCCATGCTGGCCGATGCCACGCCGGAAGAGCGCCGCCTGCTCTCCTGCTTCCGTTACTCGCGCAACCGCGCCATACTCCACCGTGACCAGCGCCTGATGCCGAAACGCCGGCGCCTGTGGTCGAGCTGGAATTACATGTCCGAAATGCCACCGCATAACGCCGCCACCAGCGCCGTCACCTATTGGATGAACAAGCTGCAGCCGCTGCCGGTCGAAGCCCCCGTATTGGTGAGCCTCAACCCGCTGCGCGAGCCTGATCTTGACCGCGTGCTGGCCGAATTCGACTATACCCACCCGATTTTCGACCCCGCCGCCATGAAGGCGCAGAAGGATTTGTGGAAGATCCAGGGTTCGCAGCGGGTCTGGTTCTGCGGCGCCTATTGCGGGTCTGGTTTCCATGAGGACGGAATCCAGTCCGGCCTCGCGGTGGCGGAGCAGCTGGGCGGCGTCCGGCGGCCATGGACGGTGGCCAATGAATCGGGCCGCATCCATCTGTCGCCACGCAATCCGGAGACGCCGCAGTTCCAGGAAGCCGCCGAGTAGCATGCCGGAAACCTGCCTCTATCACGGCGAGGTGGTGCACCGCAGGCTCAATCCGGTGCGGCATGAACTCCGGTACAAGGTTTTCAATATCTTCGCCGATGTCGACCGGCTCGCCGAAACGGCTGGCCGGCTGCGGCTGTTCAGCTACAACCGGCTCAACCTGTTCTCGATCATGGACCGCAACCACGGGCCGGGCGATGGCACGCCGGTGAACGCGCATGCCTGGAAGCTGATGCGCGCGGCTGCCGGCGGCCAGTCGGTCAAGCGTATCTTTATGTTCTGCTACCCGAGCGTACTGGGCTATGTGTTCAACCCGCTCACCGTCTATTATGGCTTCGACGCCGATGAGCGGCCGCGGCTGATGATCTATGAGGTGAACAACACCTTCGGCGGCCGCCACTCCTATGTCATTCCGGTGGGCGAAGAGTTCGCCCAGTCCGCGCCGAAGCATTTCTTTGTGTCGCCGTTCAATGCGGTGGAGGGCCGTTACACCTTCCATTTCACCGCGCCGGAAGAGAAGATGGCGCTCGGCATCGGCCTCAGCGCCGGCGGAAAGCCGGTGCTCAAGGCTTATGTCAGCGGCACCCGCCAGCCGCTCGACGACCGGAACCTGCTTCGCTCCTTCCTCGGCATCCCGTTCCTGACCCTCAAGGTGATCGGCGCCATTCACTTGCAAGCCGTGCGGCTTTTGTGGAAAGGTTTACGGCTCAAACCACGTCCCAAGCTGCCGAACCATACCATCGATATTCTGCCTGAGGTCAGATCCGAGCCATGACATCCGAAACACTGCCCGCGCGTGATGGGCT
This sequence comes from Aestuariivirga sp., assembly GCF_046093005.1. GTDB lineage: Bacteria > Pseudomonadota > Alphaproteobacteria > Rhizobiales > Aestuariivirgaceae > Aestuariivirga. Next base: position 37,513 of record NZ_JBJTER010000183.1, on the reverse strand, counting down.
TCTGGGGCAGATCATCGCCGCCGCCGGCCGCCGCCTCATGCCGCGTGAGGTCGCGGGCGGAATCACCCTCACCTTGCCGTCCGGCCGCCAGCACCGGATCGGCTATGCCAAGCCCGGCGCCACCTGCGACTTGCAGTTGCGCAACTACCGCCCGGTGTGGGCTGCCATGCGGCGCGGCGCCATCGGTTTTGCCGAGAGCTTCATGGCGGGCGATCTCGATAGCAGCAACGTCACGGATGTGCTGCGCTTCTACCTGCAAAACCGCACTGAACTGAACGAAGCGGCGCGGCCAGTCTTCTACAAGAGCGCCGCCGACCGGCTGTTCCACATGATGCGGCGTAACACCAAGTCCGGGGCGCGCCGCAATATCAGCGCCCATTATGATCTCGGGAACGACTTCTATTCGCAGTGGCTCGACCCGACCATGAGCTATTCCTCGGCTTTTTTCGGAACCGGTGCCCAGACCCTCGAAGCGGCCCAGATTGCCAAATATGACCTGGTTCTCGATGCCCTGACGCTGAAACAGCCCTCATCAATCCTCGAGATCGGTTGCGGCTGGGGCGGCTTCGCCGAGGTTGCCGCAAGCCGCGGTCACCGGGTCACCGGCCTCACCATCTCCCAGGAGCAGCTCGACTATGCCCGCGCCCGGCTGGGAGACCAGGCCGAAATCCGCTTCCAGGACTACCGCGATACCCCCGGACAATATGACGCCATCGCCTCGATCGAGATGATCGAGGCGGTGGGGGAAGCCAATTGGCCGGCATATTTCCGGGTTCTGCACGACAGGCTGAGGCCCGGCGGGGCGGCCGCCGTGCAGGGCATCACCATCCATGAGCGGCTCTATGATGGCTATCGCCGCAAGGCCGATTTCATCCAGCGCTACATCTTCCCGGGTGGCATGCTGCCGACCAAGCAGATTCTGGCCCGGCAGGCCGCCGAGGCCGGCCTGAGCTTCGAAACCGTCAGGACCTTCGGGCAGGACTACGCCCGCACCCTGGCCATGTGGCGCGAGCGGTTCGAAGCCGCCTGGGCCTCGATATCCGTTCTTGGTTTCGACGAACGCTTCCGCCGCCGCTGGCGCTACTACCTGTGCTATTGCGAGGCCGGCTTTGCCGAGAACTCGATCGACGTGGGCGTTTACCGCTTCCGCAGGGCGAAGTGATCGGCTGAGGCGCTGCCCCCGTAGAGAGGGCATGTTACAGCGCAATGAACAAACAAATTTCGACCTCCTGGCCTATTTCGAGGGCCGGACAACCGCCGATGGCGTGTTTGAGGATCGCAAGGGCCGCATCCGCCGCCGCTTTACCGTTGAGATGATGGGGCGGTTCGAGGGCAACAGCCTGATCCTTGACGAGCATTTTGTGTTTGACGATGGCGAACGCCAGCAGCGCACGTGGACGCTGGCGCGGCGCTCCGCCGACAGCTTCACCGGCACCTGCCCGGATTCGGTGTCCGAGGCGCGCGGGCGGCTTGCCGATGGCGCGGCCTATCTTGATTCGGAACTGCGGCTCAAGGTCGGCAAGCGCCAGATCGCGATGCGCTTCGACGACGCCTTCTATGAGGCCGGAGCTGGCTTGGTGCTCAACCGCTCCACAGTCAGCAAATGGGGCATAAGGGTCGGCCAGGTGCTGATCGTGTTCCGCAAGTCCTGATCACCAGCGATCAGCCAGCGTTGCCGAAACGATCGGCCGTAACGTCATCATCAGGCTGTCGGCCATCACCGCATGGCCCTCCGCGGTCGGGTGCATGGCGCCCGTTGTTTCTGAAAAAACCGCTGCAGACGCGGCTTCATCAATCCGTCCTGACCTGTCCTTCACTTTCTGGTTCACCACCATATAGGCATCGTTGAAGGTTCTCACCCAGCGCTGGCGGAGCGCATAGGGGTAGTGTTCGGTGGCCGGATTATAGGGCCGCCAGCGGCCCTCTTCGCCGGAAAAACTGCTCTGGCAGGTCTGTGTGTCGCGCGAAGCCGTGCCGAAACATGGAATCATCAGCTGCTCCGCCGGATCGGCGATGCGGCGCAGGTTCTGCGCGCAGAAGCCATGGCCGTCGAACATCCGGTCCGCATAGACGTTTCCCGCGAAGGTCCAGCCGTGATCTCCAGCCAGATCGCGCATGCGGCGGTGCAGCTGCCCGAACTGCTCCCGCACCGCGGCGAGACGTTCGGGCCGCGCGGTGAGCCAGGCTGAGAACACATCGAGCGACTGGTTGGCGGCATAGCGGTCCTCGTCCTCGCCATCGTCAGGCGCGGCCTCGCAGATCTCGCCGTTTTGGCTGTTGACGAGGTCGGGATAGGCGGTGATCACCACCCGCGACGGATCGAAGACGCCATCACTGGCGGAGGCCAGCGGCAGGGACGCCTGCAACGCCGCGGCAAGCCGGGCGTAGGCCGCCGGTAAATCATCGCGCATACGGCTCGCAAATTGCTCAGCGCTCACCGTGGCGCCGAAGAAGGCGGCGATATTGGCCGACGCGCCATCGCGCAGCGAGGCCCAGGCCACGATGTTGGAAAAGCCGAGGTCATTGCCGCCGACGGTCAGCAACACCAGGTCGAGATTGCGCCGGAAAGCCTTGCCGGGGCAGCGGGGAATGCCGCGCTTGATCTCAGCAGGTTCGCGGCAAAGCTCGCTGACCAGGCGGTAGAGCTGGGAATCGGTTTCGCCGCCCGCGATGAGCGGCGGCGCCGCCTGGCTGTTCCGCGTATTGCTCGGCAGGCGCTCGACATAGGTCTGCGGGCCCAGAATGCCGGCCTCGATGCCGGCCCCGGAACAGGAGTAATCAAGGAAAGTCACCGCGATCTGCGGGTTTTCGACGGCGATCTGAAGGGCTGCCCGCAACTGCTGGCCGTAGAGAGACCGGTGGCACAGCCCGTCCGTCCACACGGCATCGCCGCCGGCATCGTTGCGATCGCGTTCGGGATAAAAGTTCCGCGTACGCCGGGTTTCGCTGAAGGCTACCGGAATGTTGGGGTTTCCCTCACCCGAGGCAAAGCTGTCGCCAAGCCCGGCGATCAGCAGGTCCTTGACCCGCGCTTCGGCGATCAGCGGCGTTTCGCCGATTACATTGACCGAGATTTCGCCGCCATCTGGAAAGGGCAGGGCAATTGTCGGGCCGCTCACCCGTTCGCCGCAGCCGGCCTCGGCGACCAGCAAGCCATCGATCCGCCATTCGCAGCGCGCCCCGGCTGGCAGCGCCGCGCCGTCGCCGGTGAGCCACATTTCGATTTCATGGGCCGGTGGATTGACATAGGCGCCGATGCCGCCACACGCCGAATGCGCGCGCTCTTGCGGATCATAGCACAGCGCTTCCTGTTCCCGCGCCGCCCAGCCGCGCCAATCGAAGTTCTGGCGCAGGATGCCGCTGAACGCGATATAGCGGTCATTGAGCACATGCTCCGAGCCCAGCACCGCGGTTCTGGCGAGATAGGCCTCGCGCTCGGCGGCCGCCATGTTCTGCTGGTCGAGATAGAGCTGGTACTGCCGCCAGGCGCTGACATGGCGCGCAAATGATTGCGGCTCGCGGAACAGCCGGAACCGGTTGACGACCTGCCAGTCGATCCTGAACTGGATGGCGTTCAGGGTCTGGGCTTCGGCCGGCGGCGGCGCCCAGGCGAGGAGGATGGCAAGACCAAAGAGAAAAGCGCGCATGAGGCGCGTCTAAACGCTCAATGCGGGCTAAGTTTGGGCAAGGCGCGGGCGATCTCCGGCGCGGCCCGGCAGCCGCCCGAGTTGCAGCATATGAAACACGGCAAGCGATTGTGCATCGCAACAATGGCGCAACAGCCGCACCCAACTCACTTGACGCTCTTTGCTCATAATCGTTTAGTGTCGGACACCGAGCAATCGAAGTGAACGGCTTAACAAGACCTGCGGAGAGACCCTACCGCTGGCGTCGGCAAGGTGGATGGGAACAGGCGAGGTCAATCCGGCGAACATGACTGACGCAGCGGCAGGCGATGCCATGCTGCCAGTCGCTTTGCGCGCCATTTCCAAATCCTTCGCCGGCATCAAGGTGGTGAACGATGTCAGTTTCGACATCCGCCCTGGCGAGGTGCATGCCCTGATGGGCGAGAATGGCGCCGGAAAATCCACGCTGATCAAGATCATGGCGGGCCTTTACCAGCCCGATGAAGGGCAGGTGCTGGTCAATGGCCGGGCGGTGAAACTGGCCACGCCGAAGGAGGCCCATGCCGCCGGCATCGCCACCGTGCACCAGGAACTGCTGCTGTTTCCAGAACTGACCGTGGCCGAGAACATCTTTCTGGGGCAGACGCCGAAGACCAGCCTCGGCACCATCGACTGGCAGGCCATGCGGCGGCGGGCGCGCGCGCTGCTCGAATCCCTCGACAGCGGCGATCTCGACATTGACCAGAAGGTTGCCTCGCTGTCGGTCGGCAACCGGCAGAGGATCGAGATTGCCCGGGCGCTCGCCCAGGACGCCCGGGTGCTGATCATGGATGAGCCGACCGCAGCGCTCGCCGAGCATGACGTGCAGCGGCTGATGAGCATCGTGCGCAATCTTCGTCAGCGCGGGGTGGCCATCGTCTATGTCAGCCACCGCATGCCCGAAATCTTCGCTCTTGCCGACCGCGTCACCGTGCTGCGCGATGGCCATCACGTGGCGACGCGCCCGGTCTGTGACGTCGATGAAGCAGCGCTCGTTTCCATGATGGTCGGCCGCCCCATTGACCGGCTCTACCCGGCCAAGCAGGGCCAGGATGGCGACACCATTCTCGAACTCAGGAATGTTTCCCACCGCAATGTGGTGCGCGGCATCTCGCTGAAGCTCAAACGCGGCGAGATCCTGGGGCTCGCCGGGCTCGTCGGCTCGGGCCGCACCGAGACGGCGCTCACCATCTTCGGGATCACGCCCGCCACCGCGGGAGAAATCCTCATCGACAGCAAGCCGGTGAGCATCTCTTCGCCGGAAGCGGCGCGCGACTTAGGGATCGCCTATGTGCCGGAAGACCGCGGCCACCAGGGCCTGATCCGCATGCAGTCGATCGAGGACAACATCGCGCTGGCCAATCTGAAACGGCTGACGCGCGGCCTGTTCATGGATATGGCGCGGATCACCGCCGAGGCCCGGCAGGCCATCAGCCGCTTCGGCATCAGGGCGCGCGGGCCCGATCAGCTGGTGCGCCAGCTTTCCGGCGGCAACCAGCAGAAGGTGGTGCTGGGCAAGTGGCTCGCCACCAATCCACGCATTCTCATCATGGATGAGCCGACGCGCGGCATCGACGTTGGCGCCAAGGCGGAAATCCACCTTCTGATGCGCAAGCTGGCGGGCGAGGGCATGGCGATCCTGATGATCTCCAGCGAACTTCCCGAGGTTCTGGGCATGAGTGACCGGGTGCTGGTGATGAACAGCGGCCGCATCGTCGGCGAATTCGACAAGGCGCACGCCTCGGCCGAGGCGGTGGGCACCGCGATGACCCGCAGCTACAGCAAGGATCAGGCGGCATGACCGCGCTTGCCGCATCGCCCGGCCGGTCCGGCCTGCAGCGCTTCATCAGTGGCTACGGCCAGGAGATCGTGGTGCTCCTGTCGATCGCCGCGCTGTTCGTGGTGGTGGGATCGGTCAATCCTCGTTTCCTCTCCGACACCAACATCAATTCGATCTTTGCCGGCAACGCCTATATCGCCATCGCCGCCATCGGCATGTCGATGGTGATCATCTCCGGCCACATCGACGTGTCGGTGGGCGCCCTGATCGGGGTGATCGCCACCATTGCGGGAACACTCGCGGTGAACGGCTACCCGGTCTGGGTGGCCTGGGGCGTGCCGATCCTGTTCTCGATCGCCGTCAATGCCGGGGTTGGCGCCCTGGTGGCCTATACGCGCATTCCCTCGATCGTGGTGACGCTCGGCATGCTTTCGATCCTCAAGGGCGGGCTCATCAGCATTACCGCCGGCGAATGGATTTCCGATCTGCCACCGGAATTCATGCTCTCGCAGATGCGGCCGTTCGGCATTCCCTCGGCGGTCTATTTCATGGTGGCGCTGACCATCCTGGCGGCGCTGTTCATGCGCTATACGGATTTCGGCCGCTCGATCTATGCGGTGGGCGGCAACATGGAAGCCGCCCGCGCCGCTGGCATCAACCCGGAGCGCACCGTGGTCGGGGTGTTCGCGCTGCACGGCCTGTTCTCCGGCATCGCCGGGATCCTGTTCGCGACCCAGCTGCAGGTGATCCAGTCGACCGTGCCTCCCAATCTGGAACTGACGGTGATCACCGCCTCCGTGATCGGCGGCGTCTCGATCCTCGGCGGCACCGGAACGGTGATCGGATCGACGCTGGCCGCCATTCTCTTCGCCTGCATCGGCTCGGCGCTGATCTTCCTCAATGTCTCGGCCTATTGGCTGCGCGCCGTGCTGGGGCTGTTGATCCTGGCGACCGTGCTTGCCGACATGGCGCGGCGGCGGAGGGCCACATGACGGCCGCGAGACTCCTGCGCCATGAGACCATTCTCGCGGTCCTGACAGTGATCGCGCTGATCGTGCTCGCCTCGCTTTCGGATAAGTTCTTCACCGCCGAAAACCTGCTCAATCAGGGCCGTCTGATGGCCGAGGTCGGGCTTGTTGCGCTGGCCATGACCTTTGTCATCGTCACCGGCGGCATCGATCTGTCAGTGGGCTCGATCCTCGGGCTGACGGCGATCCTGCTGGGCGTGTTCTGGAAGAACGTCGGGCTGCCGCTTCCCGCCGCCATCGTGCTGGCCCTGGCGTGTGGAACCTTCGCCGGCTGGGTCAATGGCTGGATCATCACCCGGTTTGGCGTGCCACCGCTGATCGCCACCTTGGCCACGCTCGCCCTCTACCGTGGCCTTGCGGAAGGAATCAGCGAAGCCCGCTCGGTGCGTGGCTATCCGGAATGGTTCTTCTTCTTCGGCCAGGGCGAGATCCTCGGCGTGCCCTTCCAGTTATGGGTGCTGGGCATCGCCACCGTAATCGCGGCGGTGATCCTCGGCCTCACGCCCTTCGGCCGCGCCACCTATGCGATCGGCGCCAATGAGACGGCGGCGCGGTTTTCCGGCATCCGTGTGGATGCGGTGAAGCTGTGGATCTACACCGCGGCCGGCTTCTGCTCGGCGCTGGCGGCGGTGATCTTCGTATCGCGCGTGACGACGACGCGCTCCGACATGGGAACCGGCCTGGAGCTGGATGTGATCACCGGGGTGGTGCTCGGCGGCACCTCGATCTTTGGCGGGCGCGGCACCATCATCGGCACGGTGCTGGGGCTAATCCTGATCCAGGCGCTGAAGAACGGCCTGGCGCTGTCCGGCGTCAAGGGCGACGGCACCATCGTGGTCATTGGACTGGTATTGATCGGCGCCATCCTCGCGGGGGCGCTGTTCGACAGAAACAGAGGCGGCTGAGCAAGGGAGGCTGCTTCCGGCTCACCCGCCTGTGAGCAGGAAGACCAACACGGGAGACAAGGACATGAAGAAACTTACGCTTGCGGCAATGGTCAGCCTCGGCCTGATGGCCGGCTCCGCGCTTGCCGCTTCGGCCTGGACCGGCGGCGATGATCTGCCGACCAATCCGCTGGCCTGCGATGGCACGCCATCGGCGGCTGCCGCCAAGCCTTATGACGGCGGTTCGCCCACCAACCCGCCCGACCGCAAGGGCAAGAAGATCACGGTGGTGGACGTTCCGAAGCTGATCGGCATCGGCTATTTCAACGCCACATCGAAAGGCATTCAGGACGCCGCCGCTGAACTCGGCAATGTCGACGCCAAGACCGACGGCCCGACCGAAGCCAACATCGACGAGCAGATTACCTTCCTCGACAACTACATCACCAGCGGCGTCGATGGCATCCTGTTCGCCGCCAACGACCCGGTGGCGATTGCGCCGGTGCTGAAGAAGGCGCTGGAGAAGGGCATCAATGTGGTGGGCTATGACGCCAACTCGGTTCCTGAGGCGCGGCAGTGGTTCGTGAACCAGGCCGAGTTCAACGGCATCGCCAAGGCGCTCGTCGATAACATGGCCGCCGAGATCGGCGGCGAAGGCGGCGTTGCCATCGTGACCTCGACCTTCACCACGCCGAACCAGGCGCGCTGGATCGCCGAAATGGCCGCCTATGCCGAGAAGTGCCATCCCAAGCTGAAGTGGCTGGAGACGGTGGAGGCCCAGGAAGACAACAACCTGTCCTTCAACCAGGCGACCACCCTCATCAACAAATATGGCGATGACCTCAAGGGCATCTTCGGCATGACCTCGGTGGCCACGCCCGCCTCGGCGGAAGCGGTGACCCAGGCCAACAAGTGCGGCTCGATCGCCGTCGTCGGCCTCGCCACGCCGAACGCCATGAAGCCCTATGTCGAAAAGGGCTGCGTGAAGTCGGTGGTGCTGTGGAACCCGGTCGACCTCGGCTATGCGGCAATGATGGTGCTGCGGGCCGTGGCTGACGGCACGCTGCAGCCGGGCGCGACCTCGGTGAAGGCCGGCAAGCTTGGCGATCTCCAGGTCATCAACGGCTCGGAGATCCTGCTCGGTTCGCCCTTCGTCTTCACCAAGGACAATGTCGGCCAGTTCGATTTCTAAGCCATCGTTCCGGGGGCGCGCCGGTTCAAGCCGGTGCGCCTCATTTTACCGTTTACCGAAAGCGAGACTGACATGAGCAACTCCGCCACCGTTCCGTCCCTGTGGGATGATGCCAGGGCCGCCGGGCTGGATGAGCCTGGCCTGCTGCTATACCGTTCCAACCTTCTCGGCGCGGACTTGCGCATCACCAATTTCGGCGGTGGCAACACCTCCGCCAAGGTCGAGGCAAGGGACCCGCTGACCGGCGATAAGGTGACGGTGCTGTGGGTCAAGGGCTCGGGCGGCGACATCGGCTCGATGAAGCTCGACGGTTTCGCCACGCTCTATCTCGACAAGCTCGAATCCCTGAAAGGGCTCTACCGGAGCCTCGACCAGGAAGACGCGATGGTGCATGCGCTCAACCACTGCACCTTCAACCTCAATCCGCGCGCGCCGTCGATCGACACCTGCCTGCACGGCTATGTTCCCTACGCGCATGTCGACCACGTTCATTCCGATGCGGTGATCGCGATCGCCGCCTCCAGCGATGCCGAGCGGCTGACCAGGGAAGTATTCGGCGGCGAGATCGGGTTTCTGCCCTGGCAGCGCCCCGGCATCGACCTTGGAATCAAGCTCGGCGAACTGGCAAAGAAGAATCCGCAGTTTGTCGGCGTGGTGCTGGGCAGCCACGGGCTGTTCACCTGGGGAAAGACCGCCAAGGAAAGCTACGAGACCACGCTCAGGATCATCAACAAGGCGGCGGTCTGGCTGGAACGCAATGGCGAAAAGCCGGCTTTTAAGGGTCCCAAGGTCGAATCGCTCTCCGATGCGGCGCGGCGCGAAGCGGCGCTGCGGCTGATGCCGGAAATCCGTGGCCGTATCTCCATGCATGAACGCAAGGTCGGCCATTTCGTCGATTCGCCGGAGGTTCTGGAGTTCGTGAACTCCAATATGCTGGAGACATTGGCGCCGCTCGGCACCTCCTGTCCGGATCACTTCCTGCGCACCAAGATCAGGCCGCTCATCGTGCCGCATGATGCCGATGGCGCCGATCTCGACAGGCTGATCGATGGCTATCGCGACGGCTATAAGGCCTATTACGAGCGCTGCAAGCACCCGGATTCGCCCGCCATGCGCGATCCCAACGCCGTCATCTATCTGGTGCCGCGGGTTGGCATGCTGTCTTTCGCCAAGGACAAGGGCACGGCCCGCGTTGCGGCGGAGTTCTATGTGAACGCCATCAATGTGATGCGCGGGGCATCGGGTGTTTCAGCCTATCAGGGGCTGGACGAACAGGAAGCCTTCAACATCGAATACTGGCTGCTCGAGGAGGCCAAGCTGGCCCGCCTGCCCAAGCCGAAGAGCCTCGCGGGCCGCATCGCCTTCATCACCGGCGGGGCGGGCGGCATCGGCTCGGCCATCGCCTCCAAGCTGCTCTCGGAAGGCGCCTGCGTGGTGCTGGCTGATATCGACGAGGCAGCACTGACGGAGGTCACCGCGGGGTTCGGCAACACCTTCGGCAGGGACAATGTGCGCGGCGTCAAGATGGATGTGACCTCGGAAGCCGCCGTCATCGCCGCCATGAACCAGGCGGCGCTGGACTATGGCGGCGTCGACATCGTGGTTAACAATGCCGGCATCACCATTTCTGCCATGGTCGAGGACACCACCCTCGAACTCTGGAACAAGAACCAGTCGGTGATGGGGGCGGGCTATTTCCTGGTCGGCCGCGAAGGCTACCGGCTGCTGAAGCGGCAGGGCCTCGGCGGTTCCATGGTGTTCATCTGCTCGAAGAATGCCGTGGCGGCCTCGCCCGGCGCCTCCGCCTATTGCGCGGTGAAGGCGGGCGAGCTGCATCTCGCCCGCTGCATGGCGCTCGAAGGGGCGCCGCTCGGCATTCGTGTCAATGTCGTCAATCCCGATGCGGTCCTGCGCGGGTCCAAGATCTGGCAGGGGCCGTGGCGGCAGCAGCGCGCCGCTTCGCTCAAGATCACCGAGGATGAGCTTGAGGAGCATTACCGCAAGCGCTCGCTCCTGCAGCGCTCGGTCTACCCCGAGGACATCGCGGAAGGCGTCTATTTCTTCGCCTCCGATCTTTCCAGCAAGTCGACCGGGAACTTCCTCAACATCGATGCCGGCAACGCCGCATCCTTCACGAGGTGATTCGATGAGCTTCGCGATATCGGCGGAATTCATTGCCGCGGAGAACCGGAAGCAGGAAGCCGCCCTGGCCGAGGACTATGCGGCACTTGCCCGCCAGCTCGAGCGCCGGGGCATTTCCGCCGAGGCAATGACCGCGCGCGCCATGAGCTTCGCGGTCGCTGTTCCCACCTGGGGGGTGGGCACCGGCGGCACCCGGTTCGCGCGGTTTCCGGGCCCGGGCGAGCCCCGCAACATCCACGACAAGCTGGAGGATTGCGGGGTCATCAACCAGCTGACGCGGGCCACGCCCAATGTCTCGCCGCATTTTCCATGGGACAAGGTAAGCGATTACAATGCCTTGCGCCAGGAGGCGGCGTCCCACGCGCTGGGTTTCGACGCGGTGAATTCCAACAGTTTTCAGGACCAGAAGGGCCAGCGGCTGTCCTACAAGTTCGGTTCGCTCGCCCATGCGGACAGGGCGATTCGCGAGCAGGCTGTGGAGCACAATCTCGAATGCATCGCGATCGGGCGGCAGCTCGGCTCTGCGGCCCTGACGGTGTGGATCGCCGATGGCGCGAATTTCGCCGGCCAGTCGAACCTCAATGCCGCCTTTGACCGCTACATCGAATCACTGAAACTGATCTACGAGGCCCTGCCGCGGGACTGGATGGTGTTCCTCGAGCACAAGCTCTATGAGCCGGCTTTCTATTCCACGGTGATCAGCGACTGGGGATCGAGCCTGATGGCGGCGCTGGAGCTCGGCCCCAAAGCCCGCTGCCTCGTCGATCTCGGGCATCATGCGCCCAACACCAATATCGAGCAGATCGTGGCGCGCCTGATTCGCGCCCGGAAACTGGCCGGGTTTCATTTCAATGATTCGAAATATGGCGATGACGACCTTGATTCGGGCTCGGTTGACCCGTTCCGGCTGTTTCTCGTGTTCAACGAGCTGGTGGATGCCGAATTGCGCAAGGCCGAGGGTTTCGCGCCGGCCTACATGATCGACCAGTCGCACAACGTGACGGACCCGATCGAGAGCCTGATGGCATCGGCGATGGAGATCCAGCGAGCGTTCATTCAGGCTTCGCTGATTGACCGCGAATCACTCACCGCGGCGCAGGACGCAAGCGATGCCATGCTTGGGCATCGCCTGGTGAAGCAGGCCTTCATCACCGATGTTTCACCGATTCTTGCCGAATCACGCCGCCGCAAGGGCGGCGCCATCGATCCGATCGGGCTTTACCGGGCAAGCGGCTATCGGGCGCGCAAGACGGCTGAACGCCCGCCGGTGGAAGGAACGGCCGCCGGCATCGTGTAGGACGCGGCACGGCGGCGCTGGCGTTTGCCGTCAAGCCACCAGGCTGTGAAGGGCCGAGCTGGTCTTTTCGATCTGCTGGGTGATTTCGCTGTGCCGGTTCTTCAGCAGATCGAGATGCTGACGCAGCAGGTTGATCGCCTTCTCGCTGGCCAGCACATCTTCATCCGGGCCCAAAACCTCAAGAATGTCTCTGATTTGAGCAATCGGCACGCCGAGGCGGCGGAGGGTGAGAACGTTCTTGAGACGCCGGACATCGCTCGCGAGATAGGTGCGGAAGCGGCCATGGCGCGGCGGCGAAATCAGTTCGGCGCGCTCATAGAATCTAATCGTTTTCGGATCGGTGCCGGTAAGCTTCGCCAATTCGCCGATGAAAAGGAATCCATCCTGAGGCGAGATAGTGGCTTCAGACTGAGTCGTCGCAGTGTTCTCAAGCTGTGTGTCCATGATCAAACATTCCATGAGGGTTGCAATTTCTTCCTGATTTGGCCGTTTAACATCTTTTAATTGATCGCGTCAAGGGTGTATAATTGAGGAAAATACACCATAAGGCTGTATGACCAAGACCAGCATTAAGGTCTACTTTCTTAGCTCGCACGATCTATACCAAGTATAATATAAATTTTTTCGCATACTTTAAATGTTAAGGAAACAACTCAACAAGCAATTCACAATTATACCAAATGTAAATCATTGAAATTTAATGGCTTTTAAGAAGTTCTTAATGATTCTTTCTTCAACTAGGGGGCGTTAACACATGAATTCCCGCTTGCCGGGTCCTCAAACATGGAAAGAAGACTGCCATCATGATTATTCTCATCGACAATCGTATGGATGTGACCGACGCGTATCGAGCGAGTTTCGGCCGTGAGGGCGTCTCGGCGGCAACCTTCACGCCGGCCGACTTTGACAATTGGTTCCACTCCACCAGCGGTCCGGACCTTGCCGCTGTCGAAGCCTTCATTCTGGGCGACTTCGACCACCGCGAAACCATCACCCGTGCCATCAAGACCAAGACCGAGGCCCCGGCCATTGCCCTTAACGATTCGACGGGCCTCGAATCGACCCTCAAGCTGTTTGCCGCCGGCGCCGACGATGTGATTCGCAAACCCGTTCATGCCCGTGAAATCATTGCCCGGATTGGCGCCATCCGCCGCCGTGCAGCGCCCGTCAGCAAGGGAACCGACCTGGGCGATCTCCGGGTGTTCAACGATGGCCGCGACCCGGAGGTGGGCGGCATCACCCTGGCGCTTCCCCGCCGCGAACGCCGGATTCTCGAGTATCTCGTCGCCAACCGGAACCGCCGTGTCAGCCGTGACCAGATTTTCAATGCTGTCTATGGGTTGTTTGATGAGGAAGTCGAAGAGAGCGTGGTCGAAAGCCATATCAGCAAGCTTCGCAAGAAACTCCGTAACGTTCTCGGTTACGATCCCATCGATACCAAGCGCTATCTTGGCTATCAGATCATTTCGCGCGCGATCACCTCACAGGCCGCCTGACAAGGCGGCTGCAATATCCCGGAACGGATCCGCCGCTGGCGGGTCCGCCGCCTGCTGGCCCAGAATTCGATAGAGCTTCGGCACCAGGTCCACCGCCCGGTCAAGTTCAGGGTCAGCGCCCGGCACATAGCCGCCTAACGCCCGCAAGTCCCGTGTATCCTCGAAGCGCGCCACGAGCCGCTTCAACTCCCGCACCGCCTTGGCCTGATCGGCGGTCCAAACCCGCGGCGCCAGGCGCGACAGCGACGCCAGAACATTGACGGCCGGATAGCGGCCCTGTTCGGCAATGGAGCGGTCCAGCACAATATGCCCGTCAATGGTGCCGCGCACTGTATCCGCGACCGGATCGTTATGGTCGTCGCCGTCCACCAGCACCGTATAGATCCCGGTTATGGAGCCCTGATTCGCGGCGCCGGGGCCAGCGCGCTCAAGCAGCTGCGGAAGATCGGTGAACACCGAAGGCGGATAGCCGCGAGCCACCGGCGGCTCGCCCGCCGAAAGCGCAACTTCGCGGCAGGCATGCGCATAACGCGTCACGGAATCCATCACCAGCAGCACATTCTGGCCGAGATCGCGGAAATATTCCGCCAGCGATGTCGCCAGCTGCGGCGCCAGGCGGCGCATCATGGCGCTCTCGTCGCCGGTTGCCAGAATGGTGATCGCATTGTGCGCCGCCGAGCCCAGCGTGTGCTCGACGAACTCCCGCACTTCGCGTCCCCGTTCGCCGACCAGCGAAACAATCAGGCAGTCGAAAGATGCGGAATGAGCGATCATCGACAGAAGTGTTGACTTTCCGACGCCAGAGCCCGCGAAAATGCCGATTCTCTGACCAAGGCAAATCGGCGTAAACGTATCGATGACACGGACGCCAGTCGCCACGCCCCTGGAAACAATCTGCCGCGCCATGGCGGGCGGCGGCGTGGCTGCCAGGCCCGCTGGGCGCTCGCCATGGCGGAGCGTTCCGCCGCCATCCACGGGCCTTGCCAGCGCATCGATAATTCGGCCGCGCCAGCTCTCATGAGGATAGAAGGCCAGCTCGCCGCGCGGATAGACGTTGTCCGTCAACGAGATGCTGGCCCGCGCATCATAAGGCCTGCACAAGGCGTAATCCCGATCGAGCCGGATGACCTCGGCCAGTTCGGGGCCGCGCTTGGTGGCGATCTCCACCCGCGAGCCCAGGTGAAGCCAGCGTGAAAGGCCGCCAATCTCCACCGCCGATTGACCGATGGCGCGGATTTCGCCCACCGGGCGCGCAAAGGGCAGGTTCTGCGCTGTTTCGCGTATGCAGCGTGCCAGCGCCTGCAACGGGAAGCGCTCTGTCTGGGGGATGGCGTGCATTACGAGCCGCGCGGGCCGAGGGCCTGGATGGTCTCGCGAATCGCCTGATCGCGCTGTTCGAGGCTGCTGCTCATGGCCTCAAAGGCCCGTTGCACAGAAATGAGCCTGGTGATTTCCGTCACTGGATTTACGTTCGATTGCTCGGTGAATCCCTGGACAATGGCGTTGGCTGTGAAGTCCTCCACCGGCGCTGGCGCAGCCACCGGCAGGAAAGACGCGTTTTCAAAACGATTGTAGCCTTTGCTGAAATCCAGCTCGAACAGCCCGATTGCGCCGACGTTGCGGCCATCCTGGCTGATGGCGCCATTGCTGCCGATCTCCGGCGGTCCGCCGCGTGGATCGAGTGTCAGCGGCGATCCGCTTGGATCGAGGATCGGGTGGCCGGCAAGCGACACCAGCTCTCCGGTCGGCAGCAGCTGCATACGGCCGTCACGGGTATAGGCGGCGCCCTGCGGCGTGGATATCGCCAGATAGGCGTTTCCCTTCACCGCGACGTCGAGCGGGTTGCCGGTTCTTGCAAAACCGCCACTCGCCGAATTCACATGGGGGCCGCCGCCAAACGCAAAGCTGGTGCGAAAGGGTTTGGTATCGGAAACAATGGTGGAAAACGTCACCGCCTCACCGCGGTAACCGACCGTCCCCGCGTTGGCGACGTTGTTGGCGATGGTCTCCAGCCGCCGGATCAGCGCGATCTGGCCGGACACTCCTACCGGCGATGTCGTATCCATCAGCGCCCCGGGCCTCTCAGCAGCTGCATGCTGAGCAGCAGCGAGTTATCGAATGTGGTGAGCAGCGACTGGCTCAACCCCACCTGCGGCACGTTGGCCGTGGCGGTTCCATTTGCCGCCTGCCACTTCGCGGTGAAACGGGTGATAAAGTTGTCGAGCTTCACGGGATCCTTGAAATCCTCCACATTTATTTTGGCCCGCAGAAAAGCGGCTTGGGTATCGACATCGGCGTTGGAATAGGCGGCTGGAAGCCCAAGCGCCGTCTGCACCACCTTGTAGAGCGCGGCATCCGCCATCAGGCCATAAGTGCTCGCCACCGATGAAGCCTTGCGCTGAAAGTAGAGCGCCAGCCGCAAGCCCTCGTCGGCCTTGCCGGCGTCGGCCTCCAGCTGGACGCGCATGTAGCGGTCAACGGTTCCCTTCTGCGTCCGCTCAAAAGCCGTTGCGGTTCCGCCGTAGCGGGCGAAGTTAAAATTTTCGGCGAATTCGCGGAATCGTGGATCGGCAAGCTGGAGTGCAAAGCTCTTGTTGCCGTCAACGCCCTCCATCAGCACCTTTCTCATGAAGGCCTTGCCATAGATCATGTCCTTCAGGCCAAAAGCCGTCATGGCAAAGTTGAACAGCCTGTCGTTCTTCATGAAATCGTCAACCGACTTCACGTTGCGGATGTTAGCCATATAATAGTCGGCTTCGCGCTTGATTTCGGGACGCTGTGAGATCGTCCCGATACTCCTGTCGATGTTCCTGACGATCTGCTGATATTTGGCGACTGTGCCGAGCATTTCTTGGCTCCTTGCGCATGCTACTCTGCGGCCTCTCCCTTGCCCGGGCCTGAATCCCCCGCGACAGGCCCGCGCAAGCCGTTCTCTCTATCAGCTTTTCAGAATTACCGCCGGGGAGCGTTTCAAAATGACCTTTGTTATCGGCATGGTCATCGTGTTCGGCAGCCTGTTAGGCGGCTTCGCGGCGATGGGCGGCCATATCGGCGTTCTTTGGCAGCCCTTCGAATATGTGATCATCCTCGGTTCGGCGATCGGAACGTTCTTCGTCGCCAATCCCATGAAGGTGGTGAAGGATACCTTCAAGGGGATCATGGAAGCTATCAAGGAAGCCGCGCCGAAACCCCGCGACTATCTCGACACGCTGGCGATCCTCTACGCGCTGATGCGCGAATTGCGCACCAAGACCCGAACTGAAATGGAAGTGCATGTCGACAACCCCGCGGAGTCGGAAATCTTCAAGGCCTTTCCGAAAATCCTCGGCGATAAGGACCTGACCAACTTCATCTGTGATTTCTGCCGGCTGATCATCATTGGCAACGCCCGCACCCACGAGATCGAAGCGCTGATGGATGAAGAGATCCAGACGATCCAGCGCGACAAGCTCAAGGTCTATCTGGCGCTCTCGGCCGTCGCCGACGCCCTGCCGGCGCTTGGCATCGTGGCGGCCGTGCTGGGCGTGATCAAGGCGATGGGGTCGCTCAACGAGCCGCCGGAAGTTCTGGGGCACCTGATCGGAGCAGCGCTGGTCGGCACCTTTGCCGGAATTCTGTTTTCATACGGCGTGTTTGGACCCCTGGCCACCAAGGTGAAAACGGTCCGTGAGAAGAAGGTCCGGCTCTATGTCATCATCAAGCAGACCCTGCTCGCCTTCATGAATGGCGCCATGCCGCAAGTGGCGCTCGAACATGGCCGCAAGACTATCTCCGCCTATGAGCGGCCCAGCATCTCCGAGGTCGAACAGGAGACCATGAACAGCGGCGGCGAATCCAAGGCCGCCTGACATGTCTAAACCCCTTGAAGCTTCACATTTCAAGACACGTGAACGGACGGCGCTTTCGAATTCCTCCGGCGCCGCAAAGCTCGCGAAACTGCTTGATGCTTCCTGCCGCAAAGCGCTTGAAAAGTTCCGCAATGTGCCATGGCAGAGCTCGCTCGAGGCCATCGACGGCGGCGCCCAGCTTCCGGCTGAGGGCGGGGGCAAGCATGTGCGGCTCGAATCCGAATTCGGGTCCCTTACCCTCAATCTGTTTCTTGACCGGGCGGCGGTTTCGGCGGTCATTGAGGCGGCCATGGGCGGCACCGGGGCCGAACCCGCGTTCAACATGAATGACCGGCCGCTGTCAAAGATCGAGAAGGGGCTGATCGCGCATCTCGAAACCACTCTCGCCAAGGAAATCGCCGCCGCCGTTTCCTCCCATCTCTGCATGGATGTCGGCCTCTTTGACGCGGAGGAGCAGCCTGGGATCACCGCCGCATCAGGCGAGCTGATTCAATTCCGCTACCTGATCAATATCTTCGGCTACAGCGGTGAAATCAGGCTGACATTTCCAGCAAGCGAGTTGGAAAAGCAGTTGAAGTCCGCTGAGGCGCGGCTTTCCGAAGAGATCGATGCCGTTCAGCAGCAACAGCTCCAGACAGAGGTCAACAAATCCGATATCGGGCTCACCGTGACGTTGGGAACCGAAATCCTTTCGCTTGAAGATATCTCCGGCCTCAGGCCCGGGCGGCTCATCGAACTCTCGTCAACTGTTTCCGCCTCCGTCACTGTGTGGAGCGGCGGGGTGGCGGCCTTTCAGGGACGGCTGGCCCGCAACGGCGACCGTCTGGCCGTGGCGATTTCGACAGTCATGTCATGACAACCTTCCGGCAAGCTGCGACTGCCTAAATGAGTGAGGCAAGTGTGGGCCAAGATGATATCATGACTGCGCAATTCGGCGATCAACTGCCCGACGTCTCTCCCGATGGCGGGGCCTCTGAGAATGAAGCGAGAGGCACGGCCGGGCTGCCCAGCGCCTTGCTCCGAATTCCTGTCTCCGTGCAGGTGGTGATCGGCACGGCGCGCCTGCCATTGTCCCAGGTCACACAGCTGGCGCCAGGGGCGACGCTCACCCTTGACGAAAAACTCGGTGCGCCGGCGCGTATGCTGGTCAATGGAAGGGAAGTGGCGCGCGGAGAGCTCTTCGTCCTTGAAGGCCCCGAAGGACGCCTTGGCCTGACGATCAAGGAAGTCGCCAGAACCGATTCGGACAACTGAGTATCTGGCGTGGAGTTGCCGCCGTTGCAGGTTCCCTTTCCAGCACCCGCGCGACGAGGGCAGGAGAAGGTCGCGATTCTGCTTCTCGCCTTGGGCGAGCGCCTCGGCACGCAGCTCCTGCAGAAATTCGATGCCTCTGAGGTAAAGGCAATCATGAACTCGGCCGCCTCCATCGGCCGTGTTGATAAGCAGGACCTCGATGTCATCGTCGACGATTTTGCGGCGCACTTTGCGCGGGCCCTGGGCATCGGCACCGACTTCGATGACGTAAAAAACCTCGTCGAACGGGCGTTTTCCGCGAATGAACTTTCGAAAATGTTCGGCTCACAGATCATGCATACGGGTGAGCCGGCGTGGAGAAAATTCGAGAATGGCATGGAGAACTCTCTCGTGCCTTATCTCCTGGACGAGCACCCCCAGACCATCGCCTTCATCCTCTCGAAGCTAGATTCGGAATTCGCGGCGCGTTGCCTGTCCATGCTTCCAGGCGATTTCCGCATCACTGTGGCGAAGCGGCTGCTAAAGGTGCAGCCCGTCGAAAAAGTGGTTGAAACGCTCGTTGAGGCGGTCATCGAACAAGACCTCCTCGCCAAATCTGACATTGGGCTCGAAAACGAGAGCCGCAGCCGGCTGGCGGCGATGCTCAACAAGATCGACCGCGAGAAATCCGGCGAGATCATCGCCGGCGTCGCCGCCTGGAAGCCGGATGAGGCAGCGAAGCTGAAACGCCTCATCTTCTCCTTTGAGGATATCGGAAAGCTTTCGCAGGAGGCGCGGCTGGCGGTATTCGACAAACTCCAGACCGATCAGGTCGTTGTGGCGCTCCGCGGCATGGATGGCGCTATCAAGGAGGTGGCGCTCTCCTCGCTCGGCGCGCGGGCGCGCCGTATGGTGGAAGCGGAACTGGCCAACGACAAAGGCATCAAAACCAAGGAAGGCGACGCGGCCCGCGCCGCCATCGTTGCGCAAATCCTCGCCATGGCGCAGCGCGGCGACATTGAATTGCCGTCCGACGATTCGGCGGCGCTCTGAGAACGGTCTAGCGGCGCATGGCCGAGGATCAGGATAAAGAAAGCAAAACCGAAGAGCCTACAGAAAAGCGCATTGCCGACGCCATCGGGACGTTGCCCTTTTCGATGGCGCGCGATGTCACGCTCTTCGGCTCCCTGATAGGCCTGCTGGGCACAATGCTCCTGCTCGCCAGCTGGTCGTCGGCTCAGCTGATGAGCAGCCTCAAGACCGCGCTCGGCGCGGCTGGCGCAATGCGCATTGAAGATCGCGAGGCGGCAGCGTCTTTCTTGACGGCATTGCTCGCCGAAATCGCCATTCCGCTCCTGCCCGTTCTGGCGCTTCTGGCAGCCGCGTCTCTGATTGCATCCATCGCGCAGCACTCTCCATCCATGGCGGGTGACAGGATCGAGCCCAAGCTGTCGCGGGTTTCGTTGCTTTCGGGCTGGAGCCGCCTGTTCGGGAAGGCCGGGCTGGTGGAATTCGCGAAATCCACCATCAAGATCCTGGGTGTGACAGTCATTCTCTGGTATCTCTTCAAGCGGGATATGCCGCAATTCGTGTCGGCGCTGGCAGCGGAGCCCGGCGCCTTGCCGCAAAAATTGCTGGACATGGCCTCCAGCGTCATCATGCCGCTGTTGGGATTCGCCCTGTTACTGGCCCTGATCGATCTGGTCTGGTCGCGGTTCCGCTGGCGGCGCGACCTGCGGATGACCCATCATGAGATCAAGGAAGAGATGAAGGAGGCGGAAGGCGATCCTTACATCAAGGCCAGGATCCGGAGCATTGGCCGCCAGCGGGCGTCCCGGCGCATGCTTGAAAAGCTGCCGACCGCCAGCATGGTCATCACCAATCCCACTCACTACGCCGTGGCGCTGCATTACTCCCGCGAGGATGGCGGCGCTCCCATGGTGGTGGCCAAGGGTGTCGATCACCTGGCAATGAAGATTCGCGAGATTGCCACCCAGCATCGGGTTCCCCTTGTCGAAAACAAGCCGCTGGCGCGGGGGCTTTACGAACAAGTCGAAGTCGATGCCCAGATTCCCCCTGAGTTCTACCGGGCGGTGGCGGAGATCATTCACTACCTCAACAAGACCGGGCGGCTTCCGGAACACGCCCGCCTGAACTGAGGCCTGCAAGGCCGGAGCAAGCTTGGATTTCTATTGATTAGCGATCCATTTACGGAGCCAGAGCGGTGTATCTCTTTGAGCTTGCATCACGCCACATGACGTGGCTCGCCGAACGCCAGGCGGTGACTGCGTCGAACATCGCCAATGCCGACACGCCCGGTTACCGCGCCAGGAGCGTTCAGTCTTTCTCGTCTTATCTCGAAGGACCGGTTCTGCAGCTCGCAGCGACGGCGCCAGGCCACATGAGCCTTCCGCCGGGCGAAGCACGTCCCGTCGAGATTACGTCCGGCGCCAGCTGGGCCTCTTCTCACTCTGGCAACAATGTCTCGATCGAAAGCGAGCTGATGACCGCGAGCTCGAGCAGCCGGATGATGAACATGGATTCAGCGGCGGTGAAGTCCTTTCACCGGATGCTCATGTCGAGCGTGAAGGTCTAGGATGAACGATCCCCTTCTCTCGATCATGCGGACTGCATCTTCCGGGCTGCAAAGCCAGTCGATGCGGCTGAAAATCGTCTCCGAGAATCTGGCCAATATGGATTCGACGGGATTGACGCCCGGCGCGGCCCCCTACCAACGGAAAATGGTCACCTTCGCGCAGTCGCTCGACGAGGTGACGGGCGCGGGAACCGTGACCGTGGACAAGATCATCCGGGATCAGGCGCCGTTCAAGAAGGAATATGCACCTAATCATCCCGCCGCCGACGCCCAGGGCTACGTCAAGCGGCCGAATGTGGAGATGATGATCGAAATGGCCGATATGCGCGAGGCGTCCCGGTCATATGAGGCGAATCTGCAGATGGTCCGGCAGGCCCGCGAGATGACCTCGATGATGGTCGATCTGCTGAAAGGCTCCTGAAAAACATGATCACGTTCCCCGGCATATCAAGCCTGCCGGAACTGACGATGCGGACGTCCCAGACGTTCGCCGCGCAGTCCCCGGAATCGCAGCCAGGCGGCCCCAGCTTTCTCGATACCTTGGGCCGCCTGGCCTCAGAAACCGCAACCGCCGTGCGCGAGGGCGAGGCCGCGACAGCTGCCGGCATGCAGGGCGCGCTGCCGCTGCAGAGCGTCGTCGAAAAAGTCATGGCCGCCGAACGCACCCTCCAGGCGGCCCTTGCCGTCCGCGATAAGGCCGTGAGTTCTTATCTCGAAATCAGCCGGATGCAGATCTAGGAGTATACCATGCGCGCTCTTTCCATCGCCGCGACTGGCATGTCGGCTCAGCAGCTTAACGTTGAGGTGATCGCCAACAACATCGCGAACATCAACACAACTGGCTACAAGCGCTCGCGCGCGGAGTTCACCGATCTGCTTTACCAGGTGGAGCGCATGCAGGGCATTCCCGCCCAGTCGCCCGATGACATCGTGCCGGAAGGCGCTCAACTCGGTCTCGGAACAAGGCTGTCGGCCATACGGCTTATCAACGTGCAGGGGCCGCTGGCCGAAACCGGCAATCAGCTCGACCTTGCGATCAACGGCCCCGGATGGTTTCAGGTCTTAGGACCTGAAGGCGAGATCCTGTACACGAGATCCGGCGCGTTTAACACCGATGCGGCAGGCCAGATCGTCACCAGCGACGGCTATCCAGTCGAACCGGCGCTGACCGTGCCCGCGGGCACGACCGGCATCGAGATCACGGAGACCGGCGAGGTCTTTGCGAAGCTCGAGGGCCAGGCAGACCTCGTGGCCGTTGGCCAGATAACCCTGTCATCCTTCACCAATTCGGCCGGCCTCAATGCGCTGGGAGGAAACCTCTTTCAGGCCACCGAGGCCTCTGGGCCCGCTGTCAATGGCGTTCCCGGAACCATATCCTTCGGCAACATCCGGCAAGGCTATCTTGAGAACTCCAATGTCGATCCGATCCGGGACATCACCGAGTTGATATCAGCTCAGCGGGCATATGAGATGAACTCCAAGGTGATCCAGGCAGCCGACGACATGGCCGGCGTGGTCAGCAAGGGCATCCGTTAAGCCATGAGCCGGATCTGGATGGCCATCTTCCTTGCCTGCGTCCCGGCCTGTCTCGCCGGGCCAAGCGACGCCCTGGCCGAAACGGGCTCAATCCGCAGCCTGCCTGTTCCAACGGTGACAATCTATCCGGGCCAGGTCATTGAAGCGGACCATCTTACCTCGCGCAGATTTCAGACGACGCCGCAGTCGCTGAGTGGCATTGCCGTGGATGGCGAGCAGATATTGGGAAAAGAAACGAGACGGCGGCTGATTGCCGGCCGCCCGATTTCCCTGGCGGCGCTGACCAAGCCAGCCGCGATCAAACGCGGCGAGTCCGGCGTCGCCTTCTACCGCGAGGACGGCTTCTCCATTTCGACGCCGGTCATCGCGCTCGAAGACGGCGCGTCCGGCGATGTTATTGATGTCAGGGCTACCGCCAATGGTTCGGTCATACAGGTTGAAGTAAAATCCAACGGCGAGTTGGCGGTCCTCGCGGAATGACCCGGCTTTTGCTGTTTGCCGTTGCGTTGTGTTGCCTGTGCCAGACGGCATATGCGTCTTCGCGTATCAAGGATATCAGCGACGTCAACGGAATCCGTGAGAACCAGCTCGTCGGATACGGCCTCGTCATCGGGCTCGCGGGCACCGGCGATACCATGCGGAATTCGCCGTTCACGGAACAGTCCACGCGGTCGATGCTGCTGCGCTTTGGCGTGGCCGTGCCGCAGAACGCGGTGCGCGCCCGAAACATCGCCGCCGTCGTAGTGACCGCCAAGCTGCCGCCATTTGTCTCCGCCGGCGAGCGGATTGACGTCAGCGTTTCGTCGCTGGGAGACGCCACTTCCCTGCGCGGCGGCACGCTGGTCATGACGCCGCTTTCTGCCGCTGACGGAAACGCCTATGCAGTCGCCCAAGGCGCCATCTCGGTTTCCGGCCTTGCCGCGCAGGGAGCGGCAGAACAACTGACCGAGGGCGTGCCGACCGGCGGGCGGATTCCCGGCGGCGCGCTCATCGAACGCGAACTGGCCGCTGATTTCAACCAGGTAGCGGAGCTTTCGCTTAAAATCCGCAACCCCGATTTTTCGACCGCCGCGAAAATCGCCGATGTCATTAACAGATACTCAGCCAAGGCTTTTGGCGCACCGATCGCCCAGGCGGAGGATTTCAGAACCGTATCCGTCAAGCGGCCGAAGAAGATTTCCGCCTCGCGGCTCATGGCGGCGGTCGGAAACCTGAATGTCGAACCGGATTCGCCCGCCCGCGTCGTGATCGACGAAAAAACCGGTACGATCGTGATCGGCGCAAAAGTCCGAGTCTCTCCTGTTGCCATCGCGCATGGCAACATCACGATCAGGGTGACCGAGACGCCGGAAGTGATCCAGCCTTTGCCGTTTTCCGATGGCGAGACGGCCGTGCAGCCTTCGACTGAAATTGCCATCGAGCAGGCTGGCGATAAGGTTGCGAAACTGGAAGGGCCGAGCCTCGAACGCCTTGTCCATGGCCTCAACCGCATTGGATTGAAGCCGAGCGGCATCATCGCGATCTTGCAGGCGATCAAGACCGCCGGCGCGCTTCAGGCCGATCTGGTGATCCAATGACCGCCTGCCGCAACGCAATCTCAGCTCCTGCTGCCTTGGCGCTGCTGCTGTGCGCGGCGCAAGGCGTTGGCGCGCGCGACGATGCAGCCGCTTCCGAAGACAAATCTATGGAAGCGATCATAGAAGAATACTGCACCGCGGTGTCCGATCTCGCGGGAGAACAGCGCATCGCCAGGCAGATGCAAGCGCTCAGCGAGCTTCAGACTAATGTCGAGAAGCGGCTTGAGGATCTCGAGAATGCGAAGGCCGAGCTTCAGGCGCAGATCGACCGGCGCGAAGCACTCCGCAACCTCGCCAGAGCGGAGTTGGTGGAGATCTACGCGGGCATGGACCCCGCCGCCGCCGCGGCCCAAATGGACAAGGTCGACCCGCGGCTGGCGTCGTCAGTCCTAAGGCAGCTGAAGCCGAGGCAGGCCAGCGCCATACTAGACGAAATGCGGCCGGAACTGGCTGCGCGCCTCGTGCGCGAGATCGCCGCTGCCGCACCCGCCGGAGAGACCGCGAATTGAGCGACAGCATCAGGGCTATCTTTGTTCTCGCGAGCGCGGCTCTGCTTTCGGCATGCGCCGCTGATATCGAGGATTTCAATGTTGCGCCAAAGCTCTCGCCAGTTGGCAAGAATATCGGCGCGACCGCGGATCAGCCGGCCATTGCGGAAGTCGAAGCGCTGGCCGAGCCGCCAAGAAGCTGGATTGGCGGAAACGCCGACTTCTTCCGGGATGCCCGCGCCAGCCAGCGGGGCGACCTGCTGACCATCAGAATCGCCGTTGATGACCAGGCCACGCTCAACAGCACGTCAAACCGGAGTCGCAAGTCGTCTGCCGACGGAAAAGTCGAATTCGGATACGACATTTTTGGAGTTGCCGAAGCGGACTTCAATGGACGTGCCAAAGGCAACTCGAATACCAGCAGCGCGGGGCAGGGCACCACGGCCCGCTCCGAGCAGATCGAACTTTCTGTGGCCGCAATGGTCACGCGCGTGATGCCGAACGGCTATCTTCTTATTGAAGGGAGTCAGGAGATCGAGGTCAATTTTGAACAGCGGGTCTTGCATGTCTCCGGTCTTGTGAGGCCCGTTGACATCTCGCCGGACAACTCAATTTCCTATGAGCGCATCGCCGAGGCCAGGATCTCTTATGGTGGCAAGGGCCGCATAAGCGAGGTGCAGCAGCCTGGCTGGGGCCAACAGCTCTGGGACCGGGTCTCTCCTTTCTAGCGCGGAGTTTTCGCAGTGGCGGATGACGCCTCAGGGAAGAACAAAACACTTCTGACGACACTCGTCGTCATCCTTCTCCTGACCTTAATGGGAGCGGGCGTTGGCTTCGCCGTGGGCGTGCTGTTGAAGCCGCCGGCGAACAGCGGCCAGGCCATGGCGCCCTCCGACTCCACGCCGGCGCAGGAGGCGGCAAGCGGCAAGCAGTCAGACACCGCCACCGAAACAGCGGCGGCGGACGCGCATGGGTCTGGCGCCACTCACGAAACCAAGGCGGAAGGCGACGGAGAACCGCCTGAAGATGAAGACCAGCCGGCGCCAAAGGACGTCACCGTGGTGCCCTTTTCGCCTGTTCTTACAACCCTCGGCAGCCCGAGGGAAAAATGGATCCGTTTGGAGGGCGCGATTCTCGTTAAGGCCGAATCGCAGGTTCCCGTGGAGCAGCTTGCGGAGCGCGCCGGCGAACAGATCCTCGCCTATCTGAGAACCGTCAATCTCGCCCACATCGAAGGCCCATCCGGGTTTCTCTCCCTGCGGCATGACCTGAACGAAACCTTGAAAGCCCTGTCCAGCGGCGAGGTGCAGGGCGTTCTCATTCATGGACTTGTGGTCGAATGAAGCTTCTCGCGCTCTTTCTGTTCTTGCTGTTAATCTCAACCGGCCAAGCTGGAGCGCAGCAGGTGGACCTAAGCACATTGCTGCCGCAGGGCGATCCCACGGTGGCGGGCCGCATCATTCAGTACGTGGCCCTGATTACCGTGCTGTCCATCGCGCCGGGTCTGCTCATCATGGTGACGAGCTTCACCCGAATCGTCATTGCCTTTTCATTCCTGCGGTCCGGACTGGGGCTTCAGAGCACACCCGCAAATCTTGTTATGGTTTCCTTAGCCCTGTTTTTGACCTTTTTTATCATGGCGCCTGTCTTTCAAAAGGCAAAGACCGAAGGCCTTGACCCCTACATGGCTTCCCAAATCAGCGAGAAGGAAGCTTACGGCCGCATCACGGCTCCATTCCGCGCCTTCATGCTCAAGAATGTCCGCGAGAAGGACCTTGCGATGTTTGAGCAGCTGGCCAAGGACCGGAACATCGCCGTGCAAGACGAAGGAGAAGTCGATCTTCGCATCCTGGTTCCAGCCTTTATGATCTCGGAGCTTAGGAGAGGCTTTGAGATTGGCTTTCTTATTGCGCTTCCATTCCTTGTGATCGATCTCATCGTGGCGATGTTAACCATGTCCATGGGCATGATGATGCTTCCGCCAACGGTAATATCACTGCCCTTCAAAGTGCTCTTTTTCGTCCTCATCGATGGTTGGAGTCTTCTCGCCGGAAGCCTGGTTGCTTCCTTCATCGTCCCTTAACCCCTTCCCTTAGGCGCATAGTAGCAGAATCGCCGCTAGTCTTGGCGTCGACGAGGAGGAGTGTTCCTTTCGCATGAGGCAGTCTCGTCCCGCCGGTCACAGACCGGAATTGCAAGAAGTTTGTCGCGTAAGGGTAAGGGGACTATTGGCTTATGACCAGCATTATCACCAACCAGTCTGCAATGACGGCATTGCAGAGCCTGACGACCACCAACCGGAACCTCAGTCAAACGCAGTCCCGGATTTCCACCGGCTACCGGGTCGGGAGCGCGGAAGACAACGCTGCATATTGGTCGATAGCGACAACTATGCGGTCGGACCGCGGCGCACTTTCGACTATCAAGGACGCTCTCGGGCTGGGTTCGGCGACGATTGACGTGGCCTACACCGGCATGAACAGCGCCATAGACGTGACCAAGGAAATCAAGAACAAGCTGGTGGCTGCGCGGCAGCCTGGCATTGACCGTGAAAAGGTACAGGCCGAGATTGCCGAGCTTCAGAACCAGCTCCAGAGTATCGCAGAGTCCTCCGTCTTCTCGGGTGAGAACTGGCTGTCAGTGGATTCGAGCGCCACGGGCTTCAACGCGACAAAGACCATGATTGCGTCCTTCTCCCGCAGTGGTGGCGAAGTATCAATCGGCACGATTTCGATCGATATCGGCGCGGTAAAGCTTTTCGATGCGAATGATCAGTCCGGGCTTTTGGATGCTGAAGACACGACTGCCAATGGCAGTCTCGAATACTCTGTGTCCAATCTTGATATCTCCTCCTTCACCGACACTGACGATGATCTCGAAGACCTGGAGCAGATGATCGCCTACGTTGACGAAACAATCGGCGGGATGACGACGGCTGCAAGCAATCTTGGCGCCATCAAGCAGCGAACGAAGCTCCAGGGAGAGTTCGTTTCGGCGCTCATGACGGCCATTGACAAGGGCGTCGGAGCTCTGGTCGACGCCGATATGAACGAAGAGTCCACCAAGCTTCAGGCGCTCCAAGTTCAGCAGCAGCTTGGCATCCAGGCGCTGAGCATCGCCAATCAGAACAGCCAGATGGTCTTGTCGCTGTTCCGCTGACACCCGTTTCCATTGTTTTCTCCGGCGGCCCTTTCCTGGGCCGCCGTCTTTTTTGATTAATCGATTGGCAAGGTTATCGCTTTACCTTACCGGTTTGAGGCGGAAGCGGAAAGACTCCGCTCAGGCATGATGCCGCCACCGCCTCGCCGGACGCGTATCCCGGATGTCCCCGTCAGTATCGTGTTCCAAGGGACAACAGCCTCATGGCTAGTATCATGACAAACACCTCTGCAATGACGGCATTGCAGAGTCTCAACCAGACGAACAAGCAGCTGTCCATCACCCAGGCCCGCATCTCGACGGGCTACCGTGTGGCGGAAGCGGAGAACAACGCCGCGTACTGGTCGATCGCAACGACCATGCGTTCTGATAATGGCGCCTTATCGACCGTAAAGGATGCTCTTGGCCTTGGTGGCGCGATGCTGGATGTTGCCTATACCGGTATGAACAAGGCCATCGAGGTCACCAAGGAGATCAAGAACAAGCTGGTAGCCGCCCGCCAGCCGGGCATCGACCGGGAAAAGGTTCAAGCGGAAATCGACGAGCTGCAGAATCAGCTGCTCAGCATCGCCGAAACATCCGTCTTTTCTGGTGAAAACTGGCTTTCCGTCGACTCGTCGGCAACCGGGTACAATTCGTCAAAATCGATCGTCGCGTCGTTTTCAAGAAGTGGCGGCGAGGTCTCCATCGGCACCATTTCCATTGATCTTACGACGAGTGAACTGATCGATACGGCGGACAAGTCTGGTATCCTTGATAAGGAAGACACAACGGCTAATGGCGGCGTCACATACTCAGTTCTGACACTCGATATCTCCAGCGTGATGGATACCGACGAAGACCTCGAAGACCTTGAGCAAATGATCGCATGGGTTGACGATGGGCTTCTGGACATGACGACTGCGGCCAGTAATCTTGGCGCGGTGAAGCAGCGGACAAACATGCAAAAAGAGTTTATCGTCGCGTTGATGGATGTGATCTCCCGGGGCGTCGGCACGCTCGTGGATGCCGACATGAACGATGAGTCTACCCGTCTCCAGGCGCTGCAGGTTCAGCAGCAGCTGGGCGTGCAGGCGCTGAGCATCGCGAATCAGAATACCCAGCAGATCCTCTCGCTCTTCCGCGGCTAAGGCCTGCGAACAAGCGTCCCTCCCTGACCGGGATGGACGCTATTTTTTTGCCGATTTTTCTGATGTTTGGAATTTTAACCAATCGCTAACCATAACCGTATTAACAAATCCGTGGCGGTGCCGCTTCAGGAGCGCGCCTTGGCATGATGCCAATACCGCCGGCCGGCCTTGATCCGGGATGTGTTTCCCAACCGAATATCCTCAGGGGCATCCGAAATGGCCAGTTTATTGACCAACGGGTCTGCAATGACCGCGTTACAGAACCTCACGGCTACGATTCGAAAGCTGGATGAAACCCAGACCCGGATTTCTTCTGGCCTTCGTGTTGGAAAAGCCGAGGATAACGCCGCCTATTGGTCAATCGCCACCACGATGCGCTCGGATACCGGCGCGCTGTCAACCGTAAAGGACGCCCTTGGACTGGGCTCCGCGACAATTGATGTCGCCTATACCGGTATGAACAGCGCTATCGAGGCCGTCAAGGAAATCAAGAACAAGCTTGTCGCGGCCCGGCAACCTGGCGTTGATCGCGACAAGATCCAGTCTGAAATCACCGAGCTGCAGCGTCAGCTGGTCAGTATCGGCAGCACGTCGGTATTCAGCGGTGAGAACTGGATCTCCGTTGATTCGTCCCAGGCCGGCTACAGCGATACAAAGACAATCGTGGCGTCCTTTTCCCGCTCGAATGGCGAAATCGCGATCGGCACCATCACAGTAAGCATCCAGACCATGAAGCTCTACGACGCCGCAGATCAGTCTGGAATTCTCGATCTTAAGGATACGGCCACGAATGGCGGCGTCGAATACTCAGTTGCAACCCTCAATATAGCGGCGCTGACAAACTCCCAAGCTGATATCGAGGATCTTGAGCAGATGATTGCATGGGTTGATGGGGCAGTCTCGAAGATGACAGATTCTGCCGCCAGCCTTGGCGCCGTCAAGCAGCGTGTAACCCTCCAGCAGGACTTCGTCTCGTCCTTGATGGATGCGATTACCCGCGGCGTGGGCACTCTTGTGGATGCAGACATGAACGAAGAATCCACCAGGCTTCAGGCGTTGCAGGTGCAGCAGCAGCTCGGCATCCAGTCACTCAGCATCGCAAACCAGAACAGCCAGAATATTCTCGCGCTCTTCAAGGGTTAACCAAAAGCCCCGGGTGAAACAGCCACGCCATCGGTTTGATGGCAGGATTGATCTGTATGTTCGGCGGCGGCAGAGGTAGGCTTGAAGAACGTTCTTGAGACGTTGAAGAGGCTCTTGGAAGGTCTTCGCGCGCTTGGCGGAAAGCGGCTGATCGCTCTTGGCCTCACCGGTTTGACAGTGTTCATTCTGGTTGGAGTTAGCGGCTACTATCTGAGCCGCCCGCAGCAAGAGGTTCTCTATTCGGGTCTCGAAAGCCAAGATATCACGCGAATTGGCGCCGCGCTCGATGATGCGGGTATTCCGTTCGATGTCAGCGCCGCTGGAGACGCTGTTCTCGTCGAGTTCGGGCAAGCCGCGAAAGCCCGGATGCTGCTTGCTCAGAAAGGTCTGCCGAAGAGCGACAGCGCCGGTTATGAGCTGTTCGATAAGCTGGGCTCCCTTGGCCTGACAACGTTCATGCAGCAAGTCACCAAGGTGAGAGCGCTCGAAGGCGAGCTTGCGAGGACGATCAGACTGATTGACGGCGTGAAAGCCGCGCGCGTTCATCTTGCATTGCGCAGCGAGGGCAGTTTCCGGGGCGGAAACGACCAGGCCTCCGCATCCGTAATCATCCGCGCCGATGGCGACATGGGCGCGCAGGCGGCTTCTGCAATCCGCCACCTCGTGGCTGCCGCAATTCCAGGCTTGGCGCCCAATCTGGTAACTGTAATGAGCGCCGATGGAACGCTGCTGCTATCGACTGATGATCCGGCGTCAGCCGCGCCCGAAAAACAAATCGGACTGGAGCGCTCAATTTCCGCTGATCTAGAATCAAGAATTGGCCGCACCCTGTTGCCTTACGTTGGATTGGGCAATTTGCGCGTAAGCGTTAGCGCCAAGTTGAACACCGACCGGCGGCAGATCAACGAAACGACATTCGATCCAAATTCCCGGGTTGAGCGGTCGATGCGGACGATCAAGGAGAGCGGCGAGGCGCAGAATGCGGCAAACGCCGAAGGAGTTACCGTAGAACAGAACATTCCGGTCGAGCAGGCCGCGAATCCGGCCGGAGACACGTCAAGCGAACGCAAGGACCGCAAGGAAGAACTCACGAACTATGAGATTAACTCGCGGTCGACCTCAACGACATCGGACGGCTACTCTATCGAACGGCTGTCCGTGGCGGTCGTCGTCAATAGGTCGGTTCTGACGCGCGGCTTGGGCGACAGCCCTGATGAGGCGGCGGTCTCCGCCAAGATCGATGAGATTAGGGGGCTGGCGACATCGGCGGCGGGTTTCGTCGAAAGCCGTGGCGATACGATCACCGTCACGACAGTGGATTTCCTCGACGACCTGGGCGGCGGGCTGCCGGAAGACAGCGAGGGGTTGGTAGCTTGGCTGGGAAGCCACTTGCCGCTGCTGATCAATACGGGAGTCTTGCTGCTGATCACGGTGCTGGTCCTTCTGCTCGGGCTTCGCCCGGCGCTCAAGATGATCATGAACGATCAGCCGCAGGGCGGGCTGCAGCTGGCTTCTCCTCCCGGACTCCCGGGCGATTCGGCCGGCATGCCTATAGCCGACATGTCGCTGTCCACCTCGGCCCTTGACAACTTTGCCATGCCCCAGCTTCAGGGTGCGGAAGCCGATCCCGTGCTGGACAGTCTCGCGCGAGAGGTATCAAACAGTCCCAAGGACCGTCTCGCGAAGATCGTGGAACTCGATCCTGACCGGGCCGTGGAAGTTCTGAAGCAGTGGCTCGATGAGCCGGCCGGGCGCGCCGCATGATTCCGCTCGCCCGTTGGCTTGAGGGCGGCGCTGAGGCGCCACCCGCCCCTGCGTTTGCGTTAATGAGCGGCGATGACGCGCTTGACTGCGCGCCCGCGGAGCCAGAGCCGGCGGCGCCCGCCGCGACGGACGCAAGCGGCGCTACCGCACAGCAACTGGCGGAACTTGAGGATGCTCTCCGGCACGCCAGGGAACAAGCGGAGCGGGAACGGAACGAATTCCGGGAAAGGGAGCGCGAGCTGATCGAATGCGCCGCAGCCGCTGCCGTCCAGGCGCTGGCTGAGGGCCTGGCGCGCATGACCTCGGAGATCAAGTCCGATGTTGAATGCGCGTTGATGGATGCGCTGGCGCCGTTCATCAGCGCGGAGATAAGGCGGTCGGCGATTGATGAGCTCGTTAAGCTTATTGAAACAGCGGCGTCCAACCCGGGCGATCTGGGGCTTGTCATCCACGCTCCCGGGGAGCTCCATGGCCCTCTTGCCGAGGGTCTCGCCGCGCGCGGAATCCCCGCGGAACTCCGGGATTCTGCCGAGATAGCGCTTGTTTGCGGCCCGCTGCGCTCCCGCTTTGAGGAGCTGTCGGCGACGTGGCTGGCCTCAGTCATGGACTGCGGCCGATGAGCGAAACCGCGGGCGGCAACCCGCCGGAAATTGTGATTGTGAGACGCAAGCCGCCGGATGACGGCGCTGGCGGCAAGGGCGGCAGCTGGAAGATCGCCTATGCTGATTTCGTCACGGCCATGATGGCTTTCTTCCTCGTCATGTGGTTGATTAACGCCTCAAACGAGGAGGTAAAGACCCAGGTTGCCAACTACTTCAATCCTATCAAGCTGACGGATTCGACGACGGGCGCCCGCAGCGTTATCGACACCGCCGATGTCGAAGACTCCAAGAAGAAAACTGACAGAAGAAACGGCCAGCCGCCAGGAGTGGCCACGGATGTTGCGGAAGACGCCGCTCTTCTGTCCAATCCGCCCGTCGCGCTGGATGCCATAGAACGTAAGAGCGCTGGCGGCAGGGACGTTGGCTCCCGGGCGGGCGATGTCGAGGACCCTGCGCCGGCGGCAGTCACCGACAAGTCGAACCCTGGTATCGGCGACCCCTTTGATCCAAAGAGCTGGCAGAAGGAAGCGGTTCCCGTTGCCCCCGCCGTCGAGGATAGCGCTATAAAGCGTCAGCAGAATGAGCAGGCAGCAAGTTCGGGCAAGTTGAGCGCCTCAGAGTCTGTTGAGGCGTCGTCCAGCCCGGCGGAAAAACCGGCAGAGCCGCAGGTGGACGCCAGGGATGCCGCGGGGCTTGACCAGGCCCAGAAGCTGCTTGCCGACATTGCCGCGGCGCTTGGCCGGCCAGAGAAAGAACTCGGCGGCTCTGTTGACGTCAAGACAACCGGTGACGGGCTGGTGATAAGTCTGACAGAAAGCGAAAAGTTCGAAATGTTCAAGGCTGGCTCCGCTGAGCCCGAGCCTGAGACGTTAAGGCTTGTTGCCGCAATTGCGAAGGCCATCCAGACCGTCCCTGGCGGAATTTTTGTGCGCGGACACACCGATGCGCGACCTTTTCGAAACAGGTACTATGATAACTGGCAGCTCTCGGCGGCCCGGGCGCAGGTTGCCCGCTACATGTTGCTGCGCGGCGGCCTTGAAGATGGCCGTATTCTTCGTGTTGAAGGTGTCGCAGACAGGGAGCCTTTGAACGCCGGCAATCCGCTGGCGGCGGAGAACCGGCGCATTCAGTTCTTCATTCAGATGCCGAAGCCATGAGGATTGTGTTTCGCGTAATGGCGCTTGCCTTTCTGCCGCTGTTGTGCGGGCCAACGCAGGCCGAGGAGCCCGAAAACTCTCCTGCGATGCCGCTCCCCGAGACGGTATCTTCTGCACCTCCGCGGAGCGAGGCGGTGCTCGCTTCGCAGCTGCTCATCGAAACTCTATTCCGCCTTCAGGACGAGAGCGCGATGGGCGTGGCGCAATCCCTGCCCAGGCAAAAGGACCTCCTTACAGAAATTGGCAAGCAGCTCCTTGAAGCCGAAGTCGAAGATGCTGACGATCTTGCATTTCACATCGCCGGCTATGCGCTGAGCGGCGGGAACCCGGAGGTGGTTGACCGGTTCTTGGCCTCGGCGGCTCTCACCGGCGGCAAGAGGAGATTGCTCGAAGCCTGTGCGGCCTACATGCGTGGCGACAGAGACGCGGCTCTGAGCATCTTTTCGGCCGTGGCTATCAGTTCGTTACCTGCGTTCTTGTCTGGCCGGATTGCCCTCGCGCGCGCCGTAACCCTGGCGGACGACCAATCGCTTCAGCAGCGGGACCTTCAATACGCAATCGCTGCAATGCCTGGCACGCTTGTCGAGGAGTCCGCCTTGCGCCGGTCTGCACTCGGCTTCGCTCAGGCGAGGAAGGAAGAGCCTTTCTTCACGCGGCTTGACCGCTATTGCCGCAGATTTCCGAACTCACTTTACGGCGAGCCGTTCTGGGAAGACATTACCGGCGCCTTCGCCGCCTGGGAGTTCAAGGATCCTTTGCCGCGGCTGGAGCGATTGAAATCCTGCGTGCGCAAGCTCCCGGAGGACAGGCGCAGCGCCGTCTATCTTGGTTTGGCACGGAAAGCTGCCTTGGCGGGGCAACAACAGCTGACGCAGGCAGCGGCGGGAGAATTGCGGATCTTGGCGGATCCGGGCAGCTCCGAATATCAAACGGCGCAGCTCTACGCGAACCTCTATGCCGTCGCAACCGCTGATGACGGGCGCAGGCTGGAGGCGCTCAGTCAGATCGTCCAGGACAAACTTGATCCTGTCGAGAAATCCCTGCTGATGGCAGCCACGACGATCGGTCGCAGTCTGAACGCGCCGCTGTCGAAAGCGAACGGTGGCAACAGTGAGCAACAGGAACCGGTGCCGCTGCTCGAGAGGGGCGATGCTCTTCTGAGAGAGGCAAGCGGCTTGCTGGATCAGGCGCGGTCATGAACATTGGAGTAGTGCAGCCGGCCGATGCTGGTGGCTCGGAAAGAATGCCTAAGCCAGCCTCGCCCCGGGCCCAAACCGGGAATGCGGCTGGATTTGACGCAGTGCTGGCGTCCGGCGAAGAGACAACGGCCTCAGCCGGGCCGGAGCCAGATGAATCCGGCAGGGCGGATCAGCTCCCCACGCCCTTGAATGGCGTTGGATATCTTGTGGAGAGGCAATTACTCCCCGATGCCGCCACGGCGTCTCCGGCAAACGAGGCCGCTGGCGGGACGGGGCCGCTGGAGATTCCGGCGGACGGAGCCGGCGATGATGTTGAGGCAGCTTCAGCAGCCCCGCCGCCGCCGGTTGCGATAGCGCGCCCTGAAGGGTGCTGGATAGCTGAGATGCTGGTAGGCGACAATTTTGGGCGGGAGCAAGCGTCGGCCGGAGCCGGGAGCTTGCAGGTCTTCAAACACCCTGCCGCCCAGGATGCCGGAGTGACCAGGGCCGGAAACAGCGAGCTTCCGGCGTCGGCCCCTAAGGTAATGGCCCCTATCCCGGCAGTGACGGGCGAAGTTATCCTGCCACCCGCGCCACAGCCGCTGGCGCTGAGCGCGGCAATGCCGGCCGCTGTGGACTCTCCTCTGGGCCGCGACCGGCAAGTCCAGGTTCCTTCGCCTACCGAGATCCTGCAACCTTTGTCCAGTTCTGAGCCTCTCGTCTTGTTGACTGACAAACCCATAACCCTCGGGCGGGAGACCGGCGACGGCCGTTATGGGGTCCCTCCTGCCAACGCTGAGGTGAAGGCAGATCGCTTCATTGAACTGAAACCGCTGCAACCGGCGTTACCGGCGAAGGAGAGCGTGGTTGTTGGAGACAGGCTCAGCCTGATCCATCGCGCTATGCCTGCACCCGTAGTCTCTGACGCCAGAGCCCTTGGCAGAGCGCAAGATGCCAGCACCACCAGCACCAAGGCCGCGGTCAGCAAGCCAGGCGGTGAGGCCGGTAAGCTCATTGAAGTACCTGGAAATCCTCCCCTATTGGGGCCTGCTGGCGCGGCTGATGCCGCCCGGCCCGCCGCCAAGCTCCTGGCACAGGTTGCGGCGCTTGACGCTCAGGACCGCCGGCCGGCCGCGGATCCGGCGTCGCCGCCGCAACGGTTTCCATTCACTGTGCAGGACCGGGGTGGAGATGCAGGCAAGCAGTCTGGCCGCCTGACCACGCCGAGGCAGGCGGCGAGAACAGCGGAGAAGGCCAGCGAACTCGGCGTCCAGCCCGCCGCGGTTCCGGCGTCGGTCACCGGCGGCGGAAAAGTCTCCACGCCGTCCAAGCTTGAGGATGTGCTCTTGGCCCGCGCTGAGACGCGGCCGGGGGCCGCGAATGCCGCTCCTTCCCCGGCGGTTTTGCTGGCGCCAGCGGAGCAAATCCTATCGCATGTGTCCGGTGAGGCTCCAGGATTGACGGGGAAGACGCACCACAGCGGCGCCGGGTTTCTGGCGGACGCGGGTCCTGGCGGTAGAACCGGTATGACGGTTCTCAGGCTTCGTCTTCAGCCGGAAACTCTCGGGGATGTTGAAGTCACATTGAGGCGGCGGTCCACTGACGTTGTTGTTCATATCTCCGTCAATTCGGAGGAGACAGCCAGGACGCTGCAACAGGATGTCGCTCTCTTGCAAGACCGGCTTGGTCTGGCTCTCTCCGGAGAGGCTGTCGCCGCGGTTCAGATTTCGGTGCGCGATCAACCTGCGCAGACGCCAAATCAGCCGATGGCGGGTTCCGGGCAGAGCAGCGGTTTTGCCGCACCAAGCGGCGGCGAACCTGGCTCGGACCGCAGGCCGCCGCCGGGAACGAACGAGCATCTTTTTGCTCCGGAAAAGAGCGATGATGATAAAGAAGCTGGCCGCACTGGCAATCGTGATACCGGCCTCGTGGTTTAGTTACGCGGCTTGCGCCGGAGAGTCGGCGGCGAATGTCTGCGAGCGGGAGATGGCGTCGGCCGCCAATTCCGAAAACGTACCGCTGGGTGTTCTGTATGCGGTCGGACTCACTGAAACAGGCCGCAACGGCGCCTTAAGTCCATATGCCCTGAATATCGAGGGGCGGCCGGTCTTCGCGTCATCGCGGCGGCAGGCGGTCGCTGAATTCATCAAAGCGAGAGCGTCTGGGAAAAAACTGATTGATCTTGGCTGTATGCAGATCAATCATTTTTATCATGGCGGAGAGTTCGAATCGGTTTCCGCGATGCTCGATCCTCAGGCCAATGTCCGCTATGCGGCGCGTTTCTTGAAGCAGTTGAAAGCGCGGGAAGGAAGCTGGACGATGGCGGTTGCGCGCTATCATGCGGGTCCCGACAACGATCCGGCGCAGAAACGTTATATTTGCGCCGTTATCCGAAACCTTGTCGTCACAGGATTTGGAAACTGGACGCAAGAGTCCCGTGCATTCTGCAAATAGAGGTGTTGGC
This sequence comes from Aestuariivirga sp., assembly GCF_046093005.1. GTDB lineage: Bacteria > Pseudomonadota > Alphaproteobacteria > Rhizobiales > Aestuariivirgaceae > Aestuariivirga. The sequence continues at coordinate 154 of NZ_JBJTER010000183.1, read as the reverse complement.
GCTGTTCTTAAATGGCTGTGACCAGCCCTGCATCAATTGACGGAAATGGCTAGAGCATTTTTCTATAAGACGTCAACATATCCTGCGTCTCTGAAGTAGTTTGAGCAATATTGTCGTTGGAACAACTCTAGTATGATCCCGATTCTTTGTAAGG
>NZ_JBJTER010000182.1:0-22844 GCF_046093005.1 Aestuariivirga sp. | reverse complement strand
ATCGGCATGGCGGCGGGCGCCGTGCAGGGCTATTTCGGCGGCTGGACGGACCTGATCTTTCAGCGCTTTATCGAAATCTGGACGGCCATGCCCGGCCTCTACCTGCTGATCATCCTTGCCGCCTTCATCACGCCGACCTTCTGGATCCTGCTGTTCATCCAGATCCTGTTCTCGTGGACGGCGATTGTGGGGCTGGTGCGCGCCGAATTCCTCCGGGCCCGGAATTTCGAATATGTGCGCGCCGCCCGGGCACTGGGGCTGTCCGACACGCGCATCATGTTCAAGCATCTGCTGCCCAATGCGGTGGTCTCCACCGTCACCTTCATGCCCTTCATCCTGGCCGGCTCGGTCACCGTGCTCACCTCGCTCGATTTCCTCGGCTTCGGCCTGCCGCCCGGCTCAGCTTCGCTGGGCGAGCTGATCGCCCAGGGCAAGAACAACCTGCAGGCGCCGTGGCTGGGGCTCACGGGCTTCTTCGTCGTCTCCATCATGCTGTCGCTTCTGGTGTTCATCGGCGAGGCGGTGCGCGACGCGCTCGATCCGCGGAAGACCTTCGCATGAGCGCCGCCCTTCTCGAGGTCAGGGATCTTTCGGTCGCCTTCACGCAAGGCGGCCAGACCACGCTCGCGGTGGACAAGGTGTCATTCAGTATCGCCAAGGGCGAGACGCTGGCGCTGGTGGGCGAGTCGGGTTCGGGCAAATCGGTCACCGCGCTTTCCATCCTGAAGCTGCTGCCCTACCCGGCCGCCTCGCATCCGTCCGGCTCCATCCAGTTCCGGGGCGAGGAACTGCTCGACGCCGACGAAGGCGACCTGCGGCGGGTGCGCGGCAACAACATCACCATGATCTTCCAGGAGCCGATGACCTCGCTCAATCCGCTGCACACGGTGGAGCGGCAGATCGGCGAAATTCTCGAGCTGCACCAGAACCTGAAGGGCGAGGCGGCGCGCGCCCGCATCGTCGAGCTCCTTGGCAAGGTGGGCATCCGCGATCCTGAGACGAGGCTCCTCGATTATCCGCACCAGCTGTCGGGCGGCCAGCGCCAGCGCGTGATGATCGCCATGGCGCTCGCCAACAACCCGGACCTGCTGATCGCCGACGAGCCCACCACCGCGCTCGACGTCACCGTGCAGGCGCAGATCCTGAAGCTGCTGAAGGACCTGCAGGCAGAATTCGGCATGGCCATGCTGCTCATCACCCATGACCTCGGAATCGTCCGGCAGATGGCGGACAAGGTGGTGGTCATGCAGCGCGGCAAGGCGGTGGAGCAAGGCGACGCCAAGCAACTGTTCGCCGCGCCGCAGCACCCCTATACGAAGCTGCTGCTCACCGCCGAACCCAAGGGCGCGCCGCCGCCCAGCGATGCGTCCGCCCCGGCGGTGGTGGAAACGAGCCAGCTCAAGGTATGGTTTCCGATCAAGCGCGGCTTCTTCCGCCGCACGGTGGGCCACATCAAGGCGGTGGACGGCGTCGATGCGGTGGTGCGGCAGGGCCAGACGCTGGGCGTGGTCGGCGAGTCGGGCTCCGGCAAGACGACGCTCGGCCTGGCGCTGATGCGTCTCATCCGCTCCGAAGGGCCCATCGTGTTCATGGGCCAGCGGATCGACGCCTATAATTCGGCGGCGATGCGGCCATTGCGCAAGCACATGCAGATCGTGTTCCAGGATCCGTTCGGGTCGCTGTCGCCGCGGCTCTCCATCCAGCAGATCGTCGAGGAAGGCCTCACCGTGCTGGGGCGCGACCATGATTATGAGCAGCGGCGCGCCATCGTGGCGCGCGCATTGTCTGAAGTTGGCCTCGACCCCGCCACCATGGACCGCTACCCGCATGAATTCTCCGGCGGCCAGCGCCAGCGCATCGCCATCGCCCGCGCCCTGGCGCTGGAGCCGAAGTTCATCATGCTGGACGAACCGACATCAGCGCTCGACATGTCGGTGCAGGCGCAGATCGTCGATCTCCTGCGATCGCTGCAAGCGAAGCACAACCTCGCCTATCTGTTCATCAGCCATGATCTCCGCGTGGTGCGCGCGCTGGCCAATGAGGTGATCGTGATGCGCAACGGCCTCACCGTCGAAAGCGGGCCAACGGCGGAGGTTTTCTCCAACCCCAGGACGGATTATACCAAGGCGCTGATTGCGGCGGCGCTGAACCTCAAGGCGGCGCCCGAAGATGTGGTGAAACAATAATGGCCTTTCTGTTCATTCTCCCGACCTGGCCCGTGGACGTCTGGACGGCGGCCATGAAGAAGGTGGCGCCGGACCTCGATGTGCGGGTCTGGCCGGACCGCATGGGCAATGTGGCCGATATCGAATATTGCGCCGCCTGGCTGCCGCCGCCTGGCGTGGTGAAAAGCCTGCCCAACCTCAAGGTGATCATGTCGCTGGGGGCGGGCGTCGACGCCATCCTGAAGGACCCGACGCTGCCAACCGACATTCCCATCGTGCGCGTCAACGACCCGGATCTCACCGGCCGCATGACCGAATACATCGTGCTGCATGTGCTGATGCATCACCGCCAGCAACGCCGCATCGACGCGAACCAGAAGCGGAAAGTCTGGGATTCCTTCCCCACCCATGCGGCAAAGGACCTCCGCGTGGGCATCATGGGCATGGGCGTGATGGGGACGGACTCCGCCCTCAAGCTGCGCGATATCGGCTTTCCGGTGGCCGGCTGGAGCCGCGGCCGCAAGTCCATTCCCGGCGTCGAGAGCTTCGCGGGCGCGGAGGAGTTCGATGCCTTCCTGGCGCGCACCGACGTGCTGGTCTCGCTCCTGCCGGCAACGCCTGACACCGACGGCATCATCAACCGCGCGGCAATCCGCAAGCTGGCGCGCAACGGGCCGCTGGGCGCCCCGGTGATCATCAATGCCGGCCGCGGCCGCCAGCAGGTGGACGCTGACATCATCGCGGCGCTCGATGCGGGCGAGCTTCTGGCGGCGACGCTTGACGTGTTCGCCACCGAGCCCTTGCCGCCGGACAGCCCGTTGTGGACCCACCCCAGGGTGACCGTCACGCCGCATTGCGCGGCCGACAGCGACCCCGAGACGATCTGCGCCTATGTGGCGGGCAACATCCGCCGCCACCAGCGCGGCGAGAAACTCGACAACCTGGTAGACCGCGCGCGCGGTTACTGAATCCGCGTCTCGCGTTCCATGGCCGTCTCAAGGTTAGTGATGCGGTCATAGGCCATTTCATCAAGAGCTGAAAAACCCGAGAGCAGCAGCGCCGCACGGGCATCCGCGAGCGTGGGGTCGGCGAAGACCGCGCGCAATGCCGCGCGGAGGCGTTGCGGGTCGCCCGCCCGGGTGATCCAGGGAAGGCCCGGCACGGCCGGCGAGCGCGCCACCTCGACAAGCCCTTCGAGATCCCGCGGGCGGTGGCGGCGGGCCAGTTCCACACAGACGCAGTCGATGGCGCAGACATCGGCGCGGCCCTCGCGCACCGCGGCCAGCGAGGCCAGATGGCTGCCGGACCACATCACCTGTCCGAAGAACCGGCCCTGCCGCGCATGCGGCGCGAAGACGAGCTTCAGGGCCAGCATGCCGGACATCGAGTCCGGCGTGTTCACGGCCGCGCTGGCGCCAAAGAAATCAGGAAGCGGCCGGGCCTCGCGCGCGAAGACGATGCTGCGATAGTCAGGCCCCTCGCAGCCGTCCGCCGCATAGTGCGGCGTGGCGACGATCTTCACCTGGCCCTTCAACGCATGGGTGAAGGGATAGCCGCAGGTTTGGGCGAACAGCAGGTCATCGCGGAACCATGGGCCCGTGAAGTCATCAGGCCGCGAAAGGCTGATGTCCACACCGAGCCGTTGCGCGAGGCCTGCCCAGAACCGGTCGGTGGCCTCGCGGATTTCGGGCCAGTCATACATCTGCAGCGCGGCGATCATCGATTCATGCTATAGCAGCCGGAGGTTTCGAGGTCGTCACCGGTATTCTGCGCATGAACAGCATTTCCGTCATCATCCCCACCCGCGGCCGTCATCATTTCCTGCGGCAGGCGATCGCCAGCGTCCTGGACCAGAGCCATGCACCCGCCGAAATCCTGGTGATCGACGATGGCGTTGGCGCGCGGGAGGCGGCCGGCCACATGCATCCCACGGTCCGCGTGCTCGACAACCACGAGCGCGGCCCCGTGCCGGCACGCAACCTCGGCGTTGCCGAGGCGAAAGGTGAACTGATCTGCTTTCTCGACGATGACGACTGGTTCATCGACGACGACTATCTCGCCGCCGCGGCGCAAGCCTGCGGGAATGGCGCGGTCTTCTGCTACACCGATGGCCGCCTCGTCTTCGAGGACGGGCGGCCGGACCTCGCCTTCGCATTTCACGCCGATGCCGGGACCCTCACGCGCGACAACACCATCCTGATTTCGGGGGTCGTGTACCGGCGCAGCCTGCATGCCGAACTCGGGCGTTTCGACGAGACGCTGCCTTATTACTGGGATTGGGACTGGTATCTGCGCATCGCCCGCGCCGGCCACCCGCTCACCCATCTCGCGAAGCCGGCAGTGGCGATCCGCGTCCATGCGCGCAACATGTCGGGCGAATCACTCGAGGCACAGCGGCGGCTGAATCTCGACCGGTTCTCCACAAAACATGGGCTGCCGCCAATTCCGCTGAAGAACCATCTCGACATCGCCAGCGGCGCGCCGGGCAAACCGCCCGGCTGAAGAACGCCCAATTAAGATATTGTTTTAATTGTATTTTCTTGGTTCACGATTCAGTGTGAAGCCACTGATGCCGGATTCACAAGCGTTTTGGCAACGGCGCAGAAAAAAAGCCGCGAAAAATAAGGGTTTTCCCGAATCGAAAGCTTTGTTATCGCTCGCGGCCAGCCAACCCAAAGAGGAGACAAACATGGCTGACGACAAGATCCAGACGATTCCGCTCTCGAAACTCGCGGCCGAGCTGGCCGAGAAGCACGAGATGTCGAAGAAGGCCGCGGCCGAATTCCTCGGCGCCTTTGTCGACCTCACCGTCAAGAACCTCAAGAAGGGCCACAAGGTGCGCGTCACCGGTCTTGGCATCTTCCAGGTGCGCAAGCGCCCCGCCCGCATGGGCCGCAACCCGGCCACCGGCGAGCAGATCAAGATCAAGGCGTCGAAGAAGCTCGCCTTCCGCGCCGCCAAGGAAGTCAAGGACGCGATCTGAGATCAGTCCGTTTCGGAATTGTGAGGGCTCTGCCTCCCCGGGAGGCGGGGCCCTTTGCTTTTGCGGATGAATTCTTTTCACCGCCAGGGCCGATTGCGGCCATCGGGCGTCCCCGCTAAAACGCCCGCAAAGCTTCATATTTGCAAGGATATGCCATGAAAACCCAGGCGCGTGTGGTGGTGATCGGCGGCGGAGTCGTCGGCTGTTCGGTGCTTTATCATCTCACCAAGGCGGGCTGGAAGGATGTGGTGCTGGTCGAGCGCGACATTCTCACCTCGGGCTCCACCTGGCATGCGGCCGGCGGCTTCCACACGCTCAACGGCGACCCCAATGTCGCGAAACTGCAGGGCTATACGATCGCGCTCTACAATGAGCTGGAAAAGATTTCCGGCCAGGCCTGCGGCCTGCACCGCTCGGGCGGGCTCATCCTCGCCGACACGCCGGAGCGCATGGAATGGCTGAAGATGGCCCATGCGCGGGCGCGCTACCTCGGCCTCGAGACCGAGATCATCTCCATGGCCGAGGCCAAGAAGATGCACCCGCTGCTGGAAGAGAAGCACTTCGTGGGCGCCATGATCGACGCCGCCGACGGCAACCTCGACCCCGAGGGCACCACTCACGCCTATGCCAAGTCGGCGCGCATCAACGGCGCGGAAATCTATCAGGACACCCGCGTCGAGGCGCTGACGCCGCGCAAGGACGGCAGCTGGGACGTGGTCACCGCCAAGGGTACGATCCATGCCGAGCATGTGGTGAACTGCGGCGGGCTGTGGGCCCGCGAGGTGGGCCGCATGGTGGGCCTCGAGCTTCCGGTGCTCGCCATGGAGCACATGTATCTGGTCACCGACGAGATGCCGGAGGTCGTCGCCTACAACAAGGCGCGTGGCCACGAGCTTCCGCACATCATCGACTTCAAGTCCGAAATCTACATGCGCCAGGAGCGCTCCGGCCTCGTGCTCGGCACCTATGAGCGGGCCTGCGTGCCATGGAGCCCGCGCCAGACGCCCTGGACCTTCGGCCGCGAACTGCTGCAGCCGGACCTTGACCGGATCGCGCCCAATCTCGAGCTCGGCTACAAGCATTTTCCGGCGCTGGCCACGGCGGGCATCAAGCGCGTCATCAACGGGCCTTTCACCTTCACGCCGGACGGCAACCCGATCGTCGGGCCGGTGCAGGGCCTGAGGAATTTCTGGCTCGCCTGCGGCGTGATGGCTGGCTTCAGCCAGGGCGGCGGCGTGGGCCTGGCGCTGTCGCAATGGATGGTGAATGGCGATCCCGGCTTCGACGTGTGGGCCATGGACTGCGCCCGCTTCGGGGAATGGGCGACGCGCAGCTACACCAACGAGAAGGTGCGTGAGAACTATTCCCGCCGCTTCTCGATCCGCTTTCCCAACGAGGAGCTGCCCGCCGCCAGGCCGCAGCAGACGACAGCGCTCTATGACATCATGCTCGCCCAGGGCGCCGTGATGGGCGACAGCTGGGGTCTTGAGACACCGCTGTGGTTCGCGCCCAGGGGCGTGGAGCCGAAGGACATCGTCTCGTTCCGCCGCTCCAATGATTTCCCGCATGTCAAGGCGGAGGTGCTGGGCACGCGCAACGGCGTGGGCGTGACCGAGATCGCCAATTTCGCCAAGTACCGCTTCACCGGGCCGGGGGCTGAGTCCTTCCTCTCGCGGTTGATGACCAACAAGATGCCGAAGACCGGCCGCATCATCCTGACCCCGATGCTCAATCCGGCCGGCATGCTGATCGGCGACTTCACCATCGCCAAGGCGGCGGACGACTGTTTCTACATGTGGGGCTCCAGCCAGGCGCAGAAATATCACATGCGATGGTTCGAGCAGCATCTGCCCGCCGATGGCGCGGTGAAGATCCACCGCTATGACATGGGCCTGGTGGGGCTTTCAATCGCCGGGCCGAAATCCCGCGAGGTGCTGCGGCAGCTGACCGACGAGGATGTCTCGAACGCCGCGTTCAAATTCATGGACCACCGCGCCATGGACATTGCCCATTGTCCCGCACTCATCAACCGCGTCACCTATACGGGCGACCTCGGCTATGAAATCTGGGTGGCGCCGGAATACCAGCGCCGGCTCTACCAGGAGATCATGAAGGCGGGTGCGGCACACGGCATCGTCAATTTCGGCATGCGGGCGCTGCTTTCGATGCGGCTCGAAAAGAACTTCCCCACCTGGTACCGCGAGCTCCGCCCCATCTATGGCGGGTTCGAAGCGGGGCTCGACCGCTTCATCGACCTCACCAAGAATGATTTCGTGGGCCGCGCGGCAGCTATGGAAGAAAAGCGCACGGGCGGCACGCTGCGGCGGGTTTCCTTCTTCGTCGATGCGGGCGACGCCGATGTGCTGGGCGACGAGCCGATCTGGCACAAGGGCAAGGTGGTGGGCTGGGTCACCTCCGGCTGCTTCGCGCATTATGTGAACAAATCGATGGCGCAGGGCTATGTGCCGAAGGACCTCGCGGGCGACACGGCGGCCGGCGCCTTCGAGATCGAGATCATCGGCGAGAACCGCAAGGCCACCATCATCACCGAACCGCCCTTCGACCCGGAAGGAAAGCGCATGCGGTCCTGACGCCATGCGTCCGGCGGAGGATCCACAGGCCTTGCGGGTCCAGCAGGCGCTGGGGCCGGGCTTCCGCATCGTCGCATTCGGCCAGAGCACCCACACCGCGCAGGAGGCCGCCGACGCCATCGGCTGCGCGCTGGCGCAGATCGCCAAGTCGATCATCTTCAGAAGCCAGAGCGGCAAGGCGGTTCTGGTCATCGCCTCGGGCGTCAACAGGGTGGATGAGAAGAAAATCCGCGCACTTCTGGGCGAGAAGGTCGAACGCGCCAGCCCGGAATTCGTGAAGGAGATGACCGGGTTCGAGGTGGGTGGTGTCCCGCCGCTCGGGCATGCCAGGCCCTGCACGGTGTTTCTCGATGAGGACCTCAAGGCCTATCCAACCCTGTGGGCGGCGGGCGGCACGGCGAGTGCTGTGTTCGAGATCGGCTTTGCCAGGCTTGTCGAGGTCTCGGGCGCCGCCGTGGCGGACGTGGCAAAAAAATGAGGTCTGGTGGAGCGAAGGGGGATCGAACCCCTGACCTCGGCATTGCGAACGCCGCGCTCTCCCAACTGAGCTACCGCCCCGGTCCACAGGTGCAAGGGCTTTTAGTCCCTGCCCGGGCGAGCGTCAAGCTTGCTTGCCGGGCTCCGCGCGCCTACATGCGACGGGAGAACAACCGAAAGACCTGCTGCCATGATGATGTCGATGAACCCGTTGCTCTGGCTGATCCACACCGTCATCAACATCTATTTCTGGATCATCCTGGCCAGCGTCATCCTGAGCTGGCTGGTGGCTTTCAATATCATCAACCGGTCAAACCCGTTTGTGCGCCAGCTGGGGATGACACTCGAGCGGCTGACCGAGCCCTTGCTGCGGCCGATCCGCCGGTTTCTGCCGGATCTGGGCGGCATCGACATTTCGCCTATCATCCTGCTCATCGGCCTGCAATTCCTGGGCATGGTGGTGACCTGGCTGTTCATGAGCCTCGGTTGGGCGTGACATCGCCTCTGCGCCCGGGGCGCGGCGGGCGGGCGAAAGAGCGTTCTGGTCACTGGAAATCTGGCCCGCTTTAGGGCATGGATGGCCAGAATCGTGAATGCCGGGAAGGAAAGTTGACCATGGCGAAAATCATTGATGGCAAAGCCTTCGCTGAAGGCCTTCGGGGGCGGATCGCCACGGCGGTGGCCGCGCTCAAGGCGGCACATGGTTTCACGCCCGGCCTTGCCGTGGTTCTGGTGGGCGAGGACCCGGCCTCCAAGGTCTATGTGGCCAACAAGGCCAAGCAGACAGTCGAGGTCGGCATGAACTCCTGGGAGCACAGGCTCCCCGCCGAAACGCCGGAGGCCGAGCTGCTGGCGATGGTGGAGAAGCTCAACGCCGACCCGGCGGTGCATGGCATTCTGGTCCAGCTGCCGCTGCCCAAGCACATCGATGCCACCAAGGTGCTGAGCGCGATTTCGCCGGCCAAGGACGTGGACGGCTTCCATGTGGTGAATGTGGGCAAGCTCTCGACGGGGCAGGACTCGCTGGTGCCCTGCACGCCCGTGGGCTCCGTCATGCTGGCCAAGGATGTGCTGGGCAAGCTTGACGGGCTGGAAGCGGTGGTGATCGGCCGGTCCAACATCGTCGGCAAGCCGGTGGCGCAATTGCTGCTGGCCGAGAACTGCACGGTGACCATCGCCCATTCCAGGACCAGGGATCTGCCGGGCGTGGTGCGCCGGGCCGACCTCGTCATCGCCGCCGTCGGCCGGCCGGAGATGGTGAAGGGCGACTGGATCAAGCCGGGCGCCACGGTAATCGACGTCGGCATCAACCGCATCGAGCGCGACGGCAAGGGCAAGCTCGTCGGCGACTGCGACTATGTCTCCTGCGAGAAGGTGGCGGGCGCCATCACGCCCGTACCCGGCGGCGTCGGCCCGATGACCATCGCCTGCCTGCTCTACAACACGGTGAAGGCGGCCTGCGCCGCCAGAGGCATTCCGCAGCCGGCCATGTAGCGCGTCAGCTCTTCACGGCTTTCGCGCGTTCCATCGCTTCGACGATCATCCGTTCCGCCTCCGCTGAGTCGCCCCAGCCCGTCACCTTCACCCATTTGCCGGGTTCCAGGTCCTTGTAGTGCTCGAAGAAGTGCTCGATCTGTTTCAGCGTGATCTCCGGCAGGTCTGTGTAGTTGTGCACATTCTCATAGCGCCGCGTGAGCTTCGGCGTGGGCACCGCCACGATTTTTTCATCATGCCCCGCCTCGTCCTGCATCTTGAGAACGCCCACCGGACGCACTGCCACGACGGCGCCCGGAATGATGCCGCGCTGATTGGCGATCAGCACATCGATCGGGTCGCCGTCATCGGAGAGCGTGTGCGGGATGAAGCCATAGTTGCCGGGATAGCGCATGGACGTATAGAGGAAGCGATCGACGATCAGCGTGCCCGCCGCCTTGTCCATCTCGTATTTGATCGGTTCGCCGCCCACCGGCACCTCGACGATGACATTCACTTCCTTGGGCGGGTTCTTGCCGGTCGAAATGGCGTCGATGCGCATGGGGGTTCCTCGCGGTTGGGCATTCTCCAGCCTCCTCTGCCACGGTAAGGCCGTGCTGGCTATCAGCCATCTGGCTGGATGCACGAGCCCGGCGCTTCAGGCCGTGATGGCGCGGCGGCGGTCGCGGGCGCGCAGCAGATACCAGACGATGACGACGCCCAAAGCCTTGCTCGCCACCTCCGTCATGAAGGCGGCAGGCGTGAGGTAGCCCGCCAGATACTGAAACGCAAAGGTGTCGAGCGGCACGGCGATCACGCTGGACATCAGGATGCGCTGGGAGAGTGGCCGGCGCAGCCAGGAATAGACCGCCCAGTCGGCGGTTTCAGAAAGCGTAAACGCGGTGATCGAGGCCACGGCGATGGCGGGGTCGACCATGAACCAGGTGAGCACGCCCGCCGCCGCCGTGGCAAGCAAGACGGAGTGGCCGAGGTCACGCTGCGCGTAATCACGCAGCACAAACACGAAGCCGACCACGATATTGGCCAGATAAAGGTCGCCCAGCGGCGTCTGCCATGGGGCAATCGCCGTGAACATCCAGTTCACGGCGACAATCGCCGCAGTATAGAGGGCAACCCACATGGGCCGGCCTAGCCGGTGATTTCCTCGGGCTTGAACACCTGGGCGATCTCGATCCGGGCGTTGTCTGGCGAATCCGAGCCATGGACCGAATTGGCCTCGATCGACTCGGCAAATTCCTTGCGGATGGTGCCGGGCGCGGCATTGGCCGGGTTGGTGGCGCCCATCACTTCACGGTACTTGGCGACCGCGTTGTCGCCTTCCAGTACCTGCACCACGATGGGGCCGGAAATCATGAAGGCCACGAGGTCCTTGAAGAAGGGCCGCTCCTTGTGGACGGCGTAGAAGGCCTCGGCGTCCGCCTTGGTCCAGCGCAGCCGCTTCTGGCCGACGATGCGCAGGCCCGCCGCCTCGATCTTGGCGTTGATGGCGCCGGTCAGGTTGCGGCGCGTGGCATCCGGCTTGATGATCGAAAATGTGCGTTCAATGGCCATGAATATCCCCGTTGTTTCAGTCTGTTGCGGAATGGGCGGCGGTATAGCCGCGCGCCGTGCGGCTGGCAAGCGCCGGCCTGGAGCTAAAGCCGGCCCGCCTCGATGATGCGCTTGAGGAAGGCGCGGGTTCTTTCTTCCCGCGGGCTCCCGAAGATCTGGGCGGGCGGGCCTTCTTCGTGCACGACGCCCTCATAGAGAAAGCAGACCTTGGAGGCCACTTCGCGGGCAAAGCCCATTTCATGGGTGGCGAGCAGCATGGTCATGCCCTGATGCGCCAGGTCGCGCACGATGTTCAGCACTTCCGACACGAGTTCCGGATCAAGCGCCGAGGTGATCTCGTCGAGCAGCATCACCTTGGGTTCCATGGCCAGCGCCCGGACGATGGCCACGCGCTGCTGCTGGCCGCCCGAGAGCCGGTCGGGATACTCTCCTGACTTTGCTTCAAGCCCGATGCGCTTCAGGAGCGCCATGGCCCTGGCCTCCGCCTCTTCGCGCGGCAGCTTCAGAACCTTGGTCGGCGCCAGCGTGACGTTTTCAAGCACGCTCATGTGCGGGAACAGGTTGAAACTCTGGAACACGATGCCGACATCGCGGCGCAGCCGGTTGACATCAACCCCCGGCCCCGAGACGCGGTCGTTCATCAGGCGGATTTCGCCGCCCTGGATTTTCTCGAGCCCGTTGATGCAGCGCAGAAGCGTGGACTTGCCGCAGCCCGACGGCCCGATCAGGCAGACCACCTGATGCTCATCGACGCTGAGATTGACGCCGCGCAGCACACGCACGGGCCCGAATTCCTTCTCGACATTGCGGATTTCGAGAAACGCCATGCAATCAACCCCCGGCCCGCATGCGCGCGTTGTCGCGCTCGATCAGCCGGTCCACGAAACGCGCCTGTGGAATGGTGATCACCACGAACAGGATCGCCACGATGGTCACGGCCGACAGGTTGAAGGCGTTGGACGCGATGATGCGCGACTGGTTGAAGGCGTCGATCACGCCCACCACCTGGACAAGGGCGGTGTCCTTCTGCAGGCCGATGAAATCATTGAGCAGCGGCGCCATGATGCGGCGCACCGCCTGCGGCACCACCACATAGCGCATGGTCTGCATGTAGGAGAGGCCGAGCGAGCGGGCCGCTGACACCTGGCTCCAGTGAATGCTTTCGATGCCGGCGCGGTAGACCTCGGCGACATAGGCGCCATAGGTGAGGGTGAGCGCCAGAATGCACCACCAGGTCACCGGAATGCGCGTGGCGGCGCGCTGCTCCGCCACCGTCATGGCCGAAAGATCGGTGAACAGCCCCACGATATGGGGCACGATGAGGTCTGGAAGCCCCGAGGTGGGAATGCCAAAGCCGATCAGGTAGAGCGTCACGATGGCGGGAAGACCGCGGAAAATGTCGCAATAGAGAATAGCCAGCGCGCGGATCGGCTGGCCGGCCTTGCCGGGCATCAGGCGCGCCAGCGCCACGATGAGGCCCCAGATCAGCACCAGGATTTCCGCCACCACGAAGATGAAGATGTTGTTGATCAGGAACTGGCGGGTTACCAGCCACCACTTTTCCTGAATCAGCGGCAGATAGAAGAAGGTGTGGCCCACCGCCGCGTCGTTCATCATCACGAAGCTGGCGAAGCCGAGGATGATCAGCGCGAAGGCGCCCCAGCCGAAGGTGACCCATCCATTCTCGCGCGCGGCGGCGGTTTCGATGCGCGCGGTGACAAGATCGCCTGCCGCGAGCGCCGTCGCCGCCCGCCGCGATTCCGCGAAGGCCCGGAACGCCGGCAGGAACAGCAGCGCGGTCGCGGCGATGACCAGCCAGAACAGCACCTGCCACCCGCCGTTCATCGCCTCAAGATGGACGAGTGCCTTTCCAATTAGCCCGGTGGCGCCGTAGGCCGCGAGGGTGCACAGTGCCGCGAACAGCAAGGCCGCAAGGGCGAGGCCGTCGGCGCGTTGCGGCAGCGGGGCGTGGGCGTTTCTCAAGCGGAGATGGTGTCCCCGCCGCCGCGAGCGGCGGGGACGTCACGGTCAGGGATTGAAGTAGGGAACCGTGGCGGGATCCTTGCCCCAGGCCGCCGCCAGATATTTGGCGGCCAGCTTGGCCACCGTGCCGTCGTCGATCATCGACTGGATGATCTTGTCGAGCGTGGCATTGTTGGCGTTGCCCTTGGGATAGATCGCGCCATAGGTTTCGCCGGTCTTGTATTGGCCCACCACCGCCACCTTGCCGGGGTTGGCGACTTCCTCGGCGAGCACGATCGAGGTGTCGGTCATCGCCGCGTCGATCTGGCCGGCGCGCAGTGCGGTGAACATGTCACCCTGATCCGGATAGACCTGCACATCGGCAAGGCCAAGCTTGTCCTGCGCGAAGGCAGCACCCGTGGTGGCCTGCTGCACGCCAACCTTGGCGGACTTGATCGACTTTTCGTCCACCGGCGCGTCGGTGCGCGCCAAGACGCCGATGTCGGAGCTGAAATAAGGCACCGAGAAATCATGCACCTTCTTGCGCTCATCGGTGATCGAGATCTGCGACATGGCGAGATCGAAGCCTTCGGTCTGGCCGGCGATCAGCGCATCCCAGCCCACGTTTACGACTTCCAGCTTGTCATAGCCCGCCCGCCAGGCGATTTCGGCGGCCATGCAATACTCCATGCCGTCCTTGATCGCCGCCGGATCGTCGCCATTCCACCAGATAGGCGCCGGCAGCGAAACCTCGACGGTGAGCTGGCCGGCCTTGGCCGGGCTGGCGATGGGGATCGAGCCCTTCTCGCCCGCCACCTCGCAATTGCCAATCATGTTGGCCGCCGATGCCGGCAGGCTGAAGGCCATAATTGCGGCGGCGGCGATGAACACGCGTTTCGATAGTGCCATGATGTCTTCTCCCTGTTGTCGACAAAAAAGGCAACGCTAACTAGACGGTAAAACTGGAAAAAGGGCAAGTGACTTGCCGTTAACCCAGCGGAAACCCGGCCGTCAGCCGGTCCAGCCGAGACCAGCGGCCACGCAGTTCATGGTCATCAGCAGCGGCATCATCGGGGGTTCGCCGGCGGCGCCGCGGCGGGATTCCTTGAGAAGCTGAACCTGCCAGCGGTTTGCCTGGTCGACCATCGGCCGCACCCGCTCGAAGCGGCGCTGCAGGCCTTCGAAGCGCTCGCACAGCCGCTTCTCTCCGGTGAGTTCGAGGATGGCGCGGGCCGTGCGGCTGTGCTCATGCCGGATGAGGGCATAAAGCCGTTCGGCCGATGTGCGTTCGTTCACCAGGGCGGCATATTGCTCGGCCACATCCATGTCGGCGAGGTAGAGCGATTTCTCCACTTCATCGATGGCCAGCCTGAAGCCGCGGGAGCGGTTATACATATCGCGCAGCAGCTTCATGCCTTCCTCGCCGCGCGGCACCAGAAAATCATCGAGCGCATAGCCCAGCCCATACCAGCCGGTGAGCAGGTGGCGGTTCTGGCTCCACGCGAAGACCCACGGAATGGCGCGCAGGTCGCCAATGCCTCTCGCCCCGAAGCGGCGCGCCGGGCGCGAGCCGAGCTTCAGATTGGCCAGTTCCTCCACCGGCGAGGCCTGGTGGAAATAGTCGAGCAGGGCGGGGTCCTCGGCGAGCTTGCGGTAATGCCGGAACGAGGCCTGGGCGATCCATTCCACCGCATTCTGGTGTTCCGGGTTCACCTTCAGCTCCGGCTCTTCGATCGATTTCAGCGAATGCACGAAAACCGCCGCGGCGAGAATCTCAAGATTGTGCTGCGCCGTGCCGCGATTGGCAAATTTCGAGGATACCACCTCGCCCTGCTCGGTGACGCGCATGCGCCCGCCGATGCTGCCGGCGGGCTGCGCGGCGATAGCCCGGCCGGTGGGCGCCCCCCCGCGGCTCACGGAGCCGCCGCGGCCGTGGAAGAAGCTGATGGCGACGCCCGCCTCGCGCCCCACCCTGATGAGACGGCGCTGCGCCTCGAACAGTTCGAAGCTGGCGCAGAAAAAGCCGCCGTCCTTGTTGGAGTCGGAATAGCCCAGCATCACTTCCTGGCGTCCGCCCTGGGCCGCCACGGAGGAGCGCACCAGCGGATGCGCCAGGAGTTCACTCATGATGCGCGGCGCGGCGCGCAAGTCGTCGATGGTTTCGAACAGCGGCACCACGCGGATGCGGCAGACTTCGCGCGCCGTCTCGTCGGCGAACAGGCCGCAGAACTTGGCGAGCAGATAGAGACCCAGCACGTCGCTGGCGCTCTCGGTCATCGACAGGATGAAGGCGCCGATCGCCTGCGGGTCAGGCCCGTCGATGGTCTCGCGCACCAGGTCAAGCAGCCCCAGCAGTTCCTGCGCCTCATCCGACATGCCGCGGAACCGCGGCAGGAAGCCAAGGGGCTTGGCCAGTTCGGCTTCGATCCATTGCTGCCATTCCGGTGTGCCGTGCGCCGGGCCATCGCTATCGGCAAGCGGGTTCAGCTTGCGCCAGATTTCGCGGAGCACGCGGTTGATCACCGTGGTGTTCTGCCGGAGATCGAGGCTCACTGACCGGAAGCCAAAGGTCTCGACTTCCCAGCGCACCGGCCGCACCAGGCTCGCGGCGATCGACACCGACTGCACTTGCGCCAGCGCTTCCTCGGCGGCCCGCAATTCCCCGATCAGTTCATCCGTGCTGGTAAAGCCGGTGGCGGTGGCGTCAGGATCGAAGGTGGCGGCGAGGCGCGCCCGCAGCGCGGTGAAGAAGCGCCGGAACGGTTCATGGGCGTTGCGGGACGCGATCATCTTGGCATCGCCTGACAACTCCGTCTGCCGCGCGACGCGGTCCAGGAAGTCCTGCGGCATGGCGATTTCCTGGGAACTCAACGACACGAGCTGCGCCAGGTCCGTCAAACGCTGGTCGAGGCGGGCGAGAATGGCGTTGCGGTTTTCGGCCAGCGCATAGCGCGTGAGATCGACGGTGACGAAGGGGTTGCCGTCGCGGTCGCCGCCGATCCACGAGGCATAGCGCAACGGCGGCCGCACCCGGCTGGGCGTTTCGGGGTAATGGCGCTGCAGCGCCGCTTCGATCAGGTCACACAGGCTGGCGGTGCGGTCGAACAGCGTCTCGCGGAAGAAATGCAAGCCCCAGTGGATTTCCTGCTCCACGGTGGGTTTTTCGAGGCGGATTTCGCCGGTGAGCCACAACAGGTCGATCTCGTTGCGCAGCGCCTTCAGCAGGCCTGTGCGTTCGCGCGGCGTCCAGCGCGGGCTCTCGAGCTCATAGAGCTTCAGGTAGATGCGGCGGTGGATCTCCAGCACCGTCACCCGCTTGGCTTCTGTGGGGTGGGCGGTGATCGTCGGCTGCACGTCAATGGTGTCCAGCGCCTTCTGCACCGCCTCGGGCGGCACATTGGCGGCGGCCACCGTGGCGAAGGCATGCGAGAAGGAGCCCGGCACCTGGTCTGGCCCGCTGCGGGTTTCCATCTGGCGGCGGTTGCGCATCGCGGCGTTTTCCTCGGCGATGTTCAACAGCTGCAGCCAGATGCCGATGACCTGGAGGGCATGTTCGATCAGCTCGGGTGGCAGCTGGCGGGCGTTGGCCGGTTCGTCGATGACCGTCAGCACCCGGGGCTCGCGCACCCGGATCACCTGCCGCAGCAGGTCGCGCAGCATCATGGTGATTTCGTCGAGATAGGCGGCATCGGCCGGTCCGGCGGCCGGTCTTGCCATGGTCACGTTGGTCACCTGATGGGCGCTCCTCAAATCCCGCATGTCTTGTGCGGTGCAGCAGAAAATGTGTCAATACCGTTTTGGACGACAGCGCTTCGCGCATGACAGCCCCGTGCCCCTTCGCTAGAAACCGCTCCCATGCTGCACATCAACGGACTGACTTACCGGATCGGTGGCCGGCTGCTGCTCGAGGATGCCTCGGTCGCCGTCCCGGAGGGCCACAAGATCGGCATCGTCGGCCGCAACGGGGCGGGCAAATCCACGCTGTTCCGGCTGATCCTGGGCGAGATTCCATCGGAGGCGGGGAGCATCACCCTCCCGCGCAACGCCCGCATTGGCACCGTTGCGCAGGAGGCGCCGGGCGGCGCCGGGAGCCTGATCGATACTGTCATGGCGGGCGACGCCGAGCTTTCAGCATTGCTGGCCGAGGCCGAGACGGCGGCCGACCCGCACCGCATCGCCGAGGTCCAGACCCGGCTTGCCGATATCGACGCTCATGCCGCCAGGTCGCGCGCCGCCACCATCCTGAGCGGGCTTGGCTTCAGTGATGAGCGCCAGGCGGGCCCCTGTTCGGCGCTCTCGGGCGGCTGGCGCATGCGCGTCGCGCTGGCGGCGGCACTGTTCGCAAGGCCAGATGTGCTGCTGCTCGACGAGCCAACAAACTATCTCGATCTGGAAGGCGCCATCTGGCTCAAGAGCTTCATCCGCGACTATCCGCACACCGTGGTGCTGATCAGCCATGACCGCGATCTTCTCAACGAAGCCGTGAGCCATATCCTGCATCTCGACCGCGGCAAGCTCACCCTCTATCAGGGCAATTACGACAGCTTCGAGCGGCAGCGGCGGGAGAAGCAGGCGCTGTCCCAGAAGCTCATGAAGAAGCAGGACGAGCAGCGCCGCCACATGATGGCCTTCGTCGACCGCTTCCGCTACAAGGCGTCCAAGGCGAGGCAGGCGCAAAGCCGCCTCAAGGCGCTGGCCAAGCTTGAGCCCATCGCCGAACTCGTCGAAGAGCGGGTGGCGCCGTTCTTCTTCCCAAATCCCGAGAAAGCCATCGCGCCGCCCTTGATCAAGTGGGACAAGGTCAGCGTCGGTTATGCGGCTGAGAGGCCGGTGCTGCGCAACATCACCCTCAGGCTCGATCCCGATGACCGGATCGCGCTTCTTGGCGCCAATGGCAATGGCAAGTCCACCTTCGCCAAGCTCTTGTGCGGCAAGCTGAAGCCGATGTCCGGCGAGATGACGGCGCCGGCCCGGCTCACCACGGGTTACTTCGCGCAGCATCAGCTTGACGAACTGTCATCGGGCCGCACGCCCTATTCCTATTTCGCCGAACTCATGCCGGACGAACCGGAATCGCGGCGCCGGGCCAAGCTCGGCGCCTATGGCTTCGGCGCGGCGCTGGCCGATTCCCGCTGCGATACGCTCTCGGGCGGCGAGAAGGCGCGGCTCCTGTTCGCGCTCGCCGCCTTTCATGCCCCGCATGTGCTGGTGCTGGACGAGCCCACCAACCACCTCGACGTCGACAGCCGCGAGGCGCTGATCATGGCGATCAATGAATTCGAAGGCGCGGTGATCCTGATCAGCCATGACCGTCACATCATCGAAACCTGCGTGGATACGCTGTGGCTGGTGAAGGACGGCGCCGTCAAAGCTTTCGACGGTGACATGGAGGATTACACCCGGCTGGTCCTTGACGGCGCGCGCGAAAGCCGCCGGGCGGAGCGTGCCGCAAACGCGAGGGCCGAGCCCACGGACGCCCGCCCGGCGCCGCGGCCATCGCCAGCCGCCACCCAGAAGACTGTCGAGAAGCTCGACCGCCGCATGGAGGAACTGCGCGGCAAGATCGCGATCCTGGATCAGGCCTTGTCAGACGCCGCCATCTACAGCGAGGAGCCGCGCAAGGCCGCTGACTTCACCAGGCTCCGCGCCAGGCTTGCCGCCGATCTTGAGGCGCTTGAAAACCAGTGGCTTGAAGCCCAGCTGGGATAATCACTTGCCGCTGGTGGCGCGGGTTCTCAGAGCGGTTGCGCTATGAGCGCGGGCCGAAGGCGGAAGCGATGCGGTCGATCTGATTGTTGACCGGACTTTCATTGGCGGCCAGGCTGGCCTTGTCCTGCATTTTCAGCATGGCGTCGAATTTCAACACCCGCTGGTGCAGGGCCAGCGAGCGCGCGATGATGTCCAGCAGCGCCTTCGGCAGCTGGTCTGTGCCGTTCAGGGTGTTGCCGGGGCCCAGTTCGGCGAGGCTGATCCGGTGGCGCTCCCGCCGCACCTCCTCGGGCTTCATCTCACCCGCGCCGATCGCCCGCTGCAGCAAGAGCCAGGACGCGAGCTGCATCAGGCGGGTGGTCAGCCGCATGCTTTCGGCGGCATAGGCCACCGCGCCATGGCGGTCGAGCAGGCGCGCGTCCTGGCGGCCCGGACCGTCGAGATAATTGGCGGTTTCCTCGACCAGGCCCATGCCTTCGCGGAACACCTTGTCAAACTGTTCCGAGGCCGCGAAACGGACCATGAAATCGACGGTGACGGGAGATGTTTCGGCGGACGCCATGTGTGAATTCCCTTCGGCAGACTGAGCGATCGCGCGGAGCCGGAACGCAATCATGACCTTGCCTGAAGGTCAGGTCAATGCTTGCCAGGCGCCGCGTCGCCTGATGGCGCCAAGCAAGAATGATGCCAGAACATAGAAAAAAGCCGCGCGTGAAAGCGCGGCTTTGAAGTTTCAAACAGGGAGGCGTCAAACAGAGTGGCCGGGGCCACTCGGCACAATCCGGTCAAGGATTACAAGATTGAGTTGTAAATCAAGTACCTTAACCAAAGCTTAACAAATTGCCGTTCGCCGTCCTGATCTGTGCCGGAATGGCCGATTTCAGACGCCCATCCACGTTCGTCAGGACCGGAAGAAGGCATCGGCGGCCGATTTGGAGGCCTGTTTCGAGGTGATCATCGCCTTGACCCGGCTGATTTCCGCCTCCAGGAGCGCGATTCGCTGTTCCAATTCGGACAGCGACAGGAGATCGAGATTCTCGCCAAGGGTGACACCGGCGGGCTTGCGGGGCAGGTCTTCGAAACTCATGGCAGCGGCTCCTGTTCGGGAGGGCCATTTTGTCATTGCCGGGGCCTTCTCTTCAACTCAAACTGTCAGCATCAAGGAGAAACCAAGACATGCAGGAGATGACCGCCATCGCCATCACCGCCCCCGGCGGGCCGGAGGTGCTGAAGCCGGTGCGCCTGGCCATTCCGCAGCCGAAACCCGGGGAGCTGCTGGTGCGGGTCAGGGCGGCGGGCGTCAACCGGCCCGATGCGCTGCAGCGCCAGGGCGCCTACCCGCCGCCGCCCGGCGCACCCGAAACCCCCGGACTGGAGATCGCCGGCGAGGTGGTGGGGCGCGGCGACGGCGTCAAGCGCTACGAGCCGGGCAACCTGGTCTGCGCCCTGGTGCCGGGCGGCGGCTATGCCGAATATGCCGTGGTGCATGAGGATAATGCGCTGCCCGTGCCACCGGGACTGTCGCTGGCCGAGGCTGCCGCCATCCCCGAAACCTTCTTCACGGTGTGGACCAATGTGTTCGACCGCGGCCACTTGCAGAAAGGCGAAACGCTGCTGGTGCATGGCGGCTCGAGCGGCATCGGCACCACCGCCATCATGCTGGGCAAGGCATTTGGCGCCCGCGTGGTGGTCACGGCGGGCTCGGAGGAGAAATGCGCCGCCTGCATTGAGCTCGGGGCCGATCTGGCGATCAACTACCGCACCGCGGATTTCGCGGCGGTGCTGGCCGAAAAGGCCATCAGGCCTGACGTGATCCTCGACATGGTGGGGGGCGACTATGTGTCCCGCAACCTCAAGGCGGCAGCCCCGCATGGCCGCATTGTGATGATCGCATTCCAGAAGGGATCACGCTTCGAGGCCGACTGGATGCCGCTGATGCTGAAGCGGCTGACCTTCACGGGATCCACGCTAAGGCCGCGCAGTGTTGCCGAAAAGGCCGAGATCGCCCGTGCGCTGGAAAGCCAAGTCTGGCCGCTGATGGCCGCCGGGCGGGTCAAGCCCATCATCTTCCGGACCTTCCCGCTGGCTGAGGCGGCGGCGGCCCATGCCTTGATGGAATCGAGCGAACACATCGGCAAGATCGTGCTGACCACCGGCTAGCAGGGCGCGCAAATCAAGCATTGCGCGGCGCCCGCCCCGCCGTTATATGGGCGTTATTCCAAACAAGCTGTCGCAAAGACAGGGAACCCCAGTCCGGTTCTCAAGGAGCAAAAGATCATGTCCCGCCCACCGCTGATGCCCAAGGCCACCGCCGTCTGGCTGGTCGAGAATACCGGACTCTCCTTCCGGCAGATCGCCGATTTCTGCCATCTGCACGAACTCGAGGTGAAAGGCATTGCCGACGGCGATGTGGCGGCCGGCATCAAGGGCCTCGATCCGGTCACCGGCGGGCAGATCACGCGCGAGGAGATCGAGAAGGGCGAGAAGGACCCGGAGTACCGGCTGAAGATCCTCGAATCAAAGGTCAACATCCAGGTGCAGAAGTCCACCTCCGGGCCGCGCTATACGCCGGTCTCGCGGCGCGGCGACCGGCCGGACGCCATCGCCTGGCTGATCCGCTACCATCCGGAACTTCCCGACTCGGCGATCATGAAGCTGGTCGGCACCACCAAGTCGACGATTGCCGCGGTGCGTGACCGCAGCCACTGGAACGCCTCCAATATCAAGCCGGTGGACCCGGTTTCGCTCGGCATCTGCTCGCAGCTGGCACTCGACTTCGCGGTGCAGAAGGCTGCCCGCAAGGCCGGACGCCCGGCCGCCGAACAGGCGCCGGTGCGCACGCTGATCCCGGCGGCCGAGGTCGAAGGCACGGCGGCTCACGCGGCGGCCCAGGCGGCGGAACCGCAGCCCACCTTCGCGCCGTCCGAACCGGCGGCCAAGGAGGTTCAGCCCGAGTATGACGCGGACTCGGTGTTCGCCAAGCTGAAGTCGCTGAAGCGCGGCGACGAGGAGTGAGCGCCATGCGCATTCTGGTGGTTGGCGCATCCGGAACCGTGGGCCGCGCGGCGGTGGGTGAATTGTCGCGCCGCCATGAGGTGATCAGGGCTGGCCGCTCCTCCGGCGATGTGACGGTCGACGTGATGAAGGAAGACGCGGTCAAGGCGATGTTCGAGAGGCTCGGCATGCTCGATGCCGTGGTCGCCTGCGCCGGACACGTGCATTTCGGGCCGCTTGCCGGCATGACCCCGGCACAGTTCAGGAAGGGCCTCGACGACAAGCTGATGGGCCAGATCAACCTCGTGCTGATCGGCCTTCAGCATGTGAAGGACGGCGGCTCCTTCACCTTGACCAGCGGCATTCTCGACCGCGATCCGGTGCGGGCCGGCGCCAATGCCGCGGCGGTCAACGGCGCCATCGGCGGCTTCGTCAGGGGTGCGGCAATCGACATGCCGCGCGGCATCCGCATCAATGCGGTGAGCCCAGGCCTCCTGGAAGAGTCGGCACAGAAATACGATGGCTTCTTCCCGGGCCACGAGACGGTATCCTCAGCCCGCGTCGGGCTGGCCTATGCCAAGAGCGTCGAGGGCGGGCTGACCGGACAGGTGATCAGCGTCGGCTGAGGGCGCTGATTGAGAAGAAATTCGCGTTCACCGCGGTAAATCGAAGTCTTCTCCCGCTTGCGGGAGAAGAAGGGACCCGTTGCGGCACGCAACGGGGAGATGAGGGGAAATTGTTCCTGATGCCCATGCCTTGCCCTCACCTGCCCCAACTTCGTTGGGGCCCCTTCCTCTCCCGCTTTGCGGGAGAGGACGAAGGCGGGTGCATTCCGTTGACTGCACAAAGCTCTGGGAGTGGTGTTTGCTTGACTGAACCAGGTACAATTTCTCAGCCGGTATCCAGCCTCCGCCAGCT
>NZ_JBJTER010000181.1:0-1392 GCF_046093005.1 Aestuariivirga sp. | reverse complement strand
GGCCAAGGCCTACCGCATCATGGACAACCGCTCGCACGAAAACGCCGAGTGGGACGATGAGCTTCTCCGGCTGGAATTCGGCGACCTGAAGCTCGACGATTTCGACCTTGCGCTGACCGGCTTCGCGTCCGGGGAACTCGACAAGCTCCTGGGCGCGGAGCAGATCGAGGGGCTCACTGACCCCGATGAGGCACCCGGGGTTCCCGCCGAAGCCGTCAGCAAGTCGGGCGACCTCTGGGTCCTCGGTGACCACCGCGTGCTCTGTGGCGACTCCACCGTCATGACGGATGTCGAGAAGCTGATGGGCGGCCAGCTCGCGGACATGGCCATGCTCGATCCACCATACAACGTGGATTACGGGAACTCGGCGAAGGACAAGATGCGCGGAAAGGACCGCCGCATCCTGAACGATGACCTCGGCGAAGGATTCTACCCGTTCCTCTACGACAGCTGCGTCAACCTGCTGATGGTGACGAAGGGAGCCTCCTACATCTGCATGAGCTCCTCGGAGCTTCACACGCTTCAAAAGGCATTCACTGATGCCGGCGGCAAGTGGTCTACCTTCATCATCTGGGCGAAGAACACCTTCACCCTCGGCCGCGCCGACTACCAGCGCCAGTACGAACCGATCCTCTACGGCTGGAAGGACGGCAGCCAGCACTACTGGTGCGGCGCCCGCGACCAGGGTGACGTCTGGTTCGTTGATAAGCCCCGCGTCAACGATCTCCACCCCACCATGAAGCCGGTGGAACTCATTGAGCGCGCCATCACAAACTCTTCCAAGAGCCGGGACATCGTGCTGGACCTCTTCGGCGGCTCCGGTACCACCCTCATTGCCGCTGAACGCACCGGCCGCTCGGCACGTCTGATGGAACTCGACCCCAGGTATGTCGATGTCATCGTCCAGCGCTGGCAGGATTACACCGGCAACAAGGCTGTGCTCGACGGCGAAGACCAGACCTTCAACGACCTGAAGATCGCAAGGAAGCTCAAGTCCAAGGATGCCGCGTGATGCAGACACGCTGGCTATCATTCGTGGAGGCGGTCACCAACATCGTGGTGGGCTATGCCCTCGCCGTGCTGACGCAGATGATCGTGTTCCCGCTCTTCGGCTTGTATGCCTCGCTGAGCGAGAATCTGCTCATCGGTTGCTTCTTCGTCGGCGTATCCCTGATTCGCAGCTATGCCATACGCCGGTTGTTCAACGCTGCGTGGATGGCATCTCCCGGCCGTGACCGGAGGAATTAACGATTCGTTAGCCATTCGGGTTCGACCATCGATCAGGGCTGTCAAACCACCCAGCGGCCCTGATTTGAAGAGCCACCAGTTCCCCGACTGGTGGCTCGTCTTTTCTGTCCGGCTGGTCAGGCCAGACGGTACACTCTGCCTCTT
>NZ_JBJTER010000180.1:0-4724 GCF_046093005.1 Aestuariivirga sp. | reverse complement strand
CCGCCGGGCCAGAAATCATGGCAGCTCATCGACCAGGCCGGCATGCGCGGCTTCGCCATCGGGCCTGCAAGAGTGTCCGAGCTGCATTGCAACTTTCTCATCAACGAGGGCGGCGCCACCGCCGCGCAGATCGAGGCGCTGGGCGAAACCGTGCGCGCCCGCGTCAAGGCCAGTTCGGGCGTTGACCTCGACTGGGAGATCAAGCGCATCGGCCTGCCCCGGGACGCCGCATGACTCGCAGTCCCGCCAACACCGCGGTTGCCGTGCTGATGGGCGGCTGGTCGGCTGAGCGCGAGGTGAGCCTGTCATCAGGCACGGCCTGCGCCGGCGCCCTGAAGCGCGCCGGTTTCCGGGTGACGCCGGTCGACGTGCAGCGCGACACCGTCGTGGCCTTGTTGCAGCAGCTGAAGCCAGACGTGGCCTTCAATGCGCTGCACGGCAAATGGGGTGAGGATGGCTGCTGCGCCGCGATCCTGGAAACGCTTGGCATTCCCTATACGCATTCCGGCGTGCTGGCCTCCTCGCTCGCCATGCACAAGGAGAAGTCCAAGGCAATCTTCCGCGCCGCGGGGCTTCCTGTCGCCGAAAGCCTGCTGGTGCCGCTCGAGGACGTGGCCGAGCGCCACCCGATGGCGCTCCCTTATGTGGTGAAGCCGGTGGCCGAGGGCTCGAGCGTGGGCGTTCATATCGTGCTCGAAAACGCCAACGGCCCGGTGCGCGCCGTGCTGGATGAGCGCGCCATTTTCGGCAGCCACGCCATGGTCGAGCGTTTTGTGCCGGGCAAGGAACTCACCTGCGCGGTGGTCGGCGACCGGCCGCTGGGCGTCATCGACATCGTGTCGAAAAGCTCGAGCTGGTATGACTACAAGGCCAAATATGCGCCCGGCGGGTCACAGCATATCCTGCCAGCGCAGATCCCCGCCAGTGTCTACCGGCGCTGCCAGGACTATGCGCTGGTGGCGCATCAGGCGCTGGGCTGCCGCGGGGTATCACGCGCCGATTTCCGCTACGACGACCGGCCGGGGCATGAGGAGCTGATCCTGCTCGAGGTCAACACCCAGCCCGGCATGACCGGCACTTCGCTGGTGCCCGAACTCGCCGCCCATGCCGGCTGGAGCTACGAGGATCTGGTGACCTGGATGGTCAATGACGCATCGGTGGACAGATGAGCAGCGACGACCCTGACATGCCGCGGCGGCGGCGCCGCCAATCCTGGCTCGACAACGGGCAATCGCTGCGGCTGCGCTTTGCCACGCGCGCCTCGGCGGTTCTCTTCCTCGGCGCGGTGGTGGCGGCCGGGCTGATCAAGGGCGGCTATCTCGATTACGAAGGAAGCCCCTGGCTGCTGCTTCCCGGCCGCGCCGCGGGGATCGCCGGCATGGCCGCCGAAGACATCACCATCACCGGGCTTGAGCATCACCAGCCGGAAACCCTGCTGGCCGCCATCGGCGTGTCGCCCGGCGGTTCGCTGATCGGCTTCGACGCCATCCAGGCCCGCAACATTCTGGAGAATCTCGATTGGGTGGAGCGCGCCAAGGTGCAGCGCGTGTTCCCCAACCAGCTGGCGATCGAGGTGAAGGAGCGCGAGCCTTTCGCCGTCTGGCAGCGCGGCCAATCCTATTACGTGATCGATGCTTCCGGCGCGGCGATGAGCGGACTGGCCGCGGGCGGCCTCGCCAGCCTGCCGCTGGTCACCGGCGAGGGCGCCAATACGGCGGCGGCGGAACTCATTAACCAAGTTTCAGCCTATCCGGACATAATGTTGCAGATGAAGGCGGCGGCTCGCGTCGGGCAGCGGCGCTGGACCCTCTATCTCGATAGCGGGATCACCGTGCAGCTGCCGGAAAAGGAATGGCGTGAGGCCATCGCGCTCGCTGACGAGCTGAACAAGACACAGCGCATCCTGTCGCGCGGCATCCGCTCGCTGGATCTGCGGGTGCCGGGGCGGGTGAACGTCGAGGTGGCCGAGGCCGCGGACCCGGATGCGGAGACCGCGGAGAAGAAGAAGGTTGCGGGCGGCAACTGACGCCCGGGTTTGGTTGCGTGGGTTTTGAGGGGTAGGCGTCGATGACGGTGGTGCAGTTTCAGGGCAAGCCCGCGGGCAAGGGCGGTGGCTTGGCGAAGGGCGGGCTGGTGGCGGCGCTCGATATCGGGTCCACCAAGATCAGCTGTCTGATTGCCGAGGCAGTGCCGGCCCGCCATCGCATTCCTGACAGCGACGAGCGCCACAGCCTCAAGGTTCTGGGTGTCGGCCATCAGCTGTCGCGCGGCGTGAGAAGCGGCGCCATCGTAAACATCGACGAGGCGGAACGCGCCATCAGGCTCGCCGTTGACGCGGCCGAGCGCATGGCCCAGCGCAGCATCAGCGACATCTACGTGAATGTATCGGGAGGCCGGCCGCAATCCCGCCTTCACGCTGGCAGCGTTGCCACCCAGGCTGGACAGGTGACGGGCAGGGACATGGAACGTGCGCTGGAAGCGGCGCTTGAATCCGTCGATCCGGGCCGCCGCGCCATCCTGCATCTGTCGCCCCTGCAGTACCAGCTGGATGACGCGCGCGGCATTGCCGATCCTCTGGGCCTGTTCGGCGAGCAGCTGAGCCTCGATCTCGGCGTCGTCACCGTCGAGTCGTCGCATCTGAAGAACCTCACCATGGCGGTGGAGCGGGCGCATCTGAGCATCGCGGGCTTCGTCATCGCGCCCTATGCGGCCTCCCGCAGCGTATTGGCCGAGGATGAGCGCACGCTTGGCGTCACGCTGGTCGACATGGGCGGCGCCGTCACCAGTTTCGCGGTATTTCATGACGGCCGCCTCGTGCACGCCGATGTGGTGCCGCTGGGAGGCCAGCACATCACCAATGACATCGCGAGGGGCCTTTGCACCTCGATCGCCCATGCCGAGCGCATGAAGACGCTGTGGGGCTCGGCGCTCGCCAGCACGGTGGATGAGCGCGAGATGATTTCGGTGCCGCTCCTGGGCGAGCGCGGGGTCGACACCGTGCAGCAGGTGCCCAAATCCATGCTCACCGGCATCATCCGGCCGCGGCTTGAGGAAATCTTCGAACTCTTGCGCCACAAGCTGGAGACCTCGGGCACGGCGCATCTCGCGGGCCGCCGCCTGGTCAGTACCGGCGGCGCCAGCCAGCTCACCGGCGTGCGCGATGTGGCAGGCCAGTGGCTGGACCGCCAGGTGCGCATGGGGGCGCCCGCCCATGTCAGCGGCATGCCGGAGAGTGCCCACTCACCGGGCTTCGCGGTGTGCGCGGGGCTCTTGAACTACGCGCTGGCCCCCGACCGGCATTACGATCTGCCCAAGGCCAAGGCCGAGGAAGTGCGCCGCGCCCAGGCCGGCTATGTCCGCCGCATGGGAAGGTGGATCGCGGATAGTTTTTGAGGGCTGGTCACAGTCTCTATCCCGTCCGGAACTCCTGCGCTGGCGCGGGCAGCATCGCATTCAAATTTAAGTTGAAAAATGCTGCAATCGGGCGCACAACCGCGCCGTTTTCGCGGACAAAACATCAGAACTGGAGGACCGGAAATGCAGTTCCTGAGATATGGGATGATGGCGGCGGCATTCCTGGCGATGCCAAGTTTCGCAGTGGCTCAGGAAAGCACATCCGCATCCCCCGATGAAGCCAACGGCTGGGTGAAGATCGTACCGGAACCAGTCACCATCGATGGCAGGCTCTTCACCCCCACCTGTTCGGCCGCGCCGGGCACCTCCACCTCCACCTTCTCTTATTTCTACCGCAAGGGCGCCGGCGATGGCCTTGCAGTGTTCTTCAATGGCGGCGGCGCCTGCTGGAATGACTTCACCTGCTCCAAGCCGCGCCTTGCTGGCGACAAGGCGTCGTTCTCAGGCAAGGATGATGAGGATGCCTCCGGCGTCTACAAGTCCGAGCTGCTGCCCGGCGACGGCCCGGCGAAGATGACTGGCCTTCTCGACCGCGACAACCCCCAGAATCCGGTTCATGACTGGAGCATGATTTTCGTTCCCTATTGCACGGGTGATGTGCATTCAGGCTCCAACACGGCGCAGTACAAGTTCCCCGACACGGGCAAACCCTTCACGATCGAGCATCGCGGCTGGGACAATATGCAGGTGATCATGCACTGGATGCAGAGCAACGTGCCGCAGCCCAAGCATCTGCTGGTGGCGGGATCGAGCGCCGGCGCCTATGGCGCAGCCACGCATTTCACATCGCTGCGGGAGATGTATCCGGACTCGCGCGCCGTGTTCCTCGGCGACAGCGGCCAGGGCGTGACCGCGCCCGGCTTCGAGGAAGCCCGCAACAAGAACTGGAATTACCAGCTGCCCACGGCCGTCTTTGGCCCTGGCGCGCGGAATACGCCGGACACCGAAGTGGTCGCCAAGCTCGCGGCCTATTTCCCGAAGGACCGGTTCGCGCAGTTCACCTCCATTCATGACGCGACGCAAACCGCCTTCTACGAGCAGATGACCAAGTCGCCGGATTGCAACGCCTGGACGAACAAGATGTCGAGCGAGCTGGCCGCCCGCCAGGCCTCGCCCAATTTCCGCTCCTATGTGGCGGAGGGCAAGACGCACACCATCCTGCGCGCCCCGCTGTTCTTCTCCGAACAGTCGGGCGGCATGGCCTTCACCGCATGGCTGGCGGCGCTGCTGAATGATGGCGAACTGCCGGGCAAGGCGCTTTGTCCAACGTGCCAGGCGCCGCAGACGCTGTGCCCGCAGTAGGGTAGGCC
>NZ_JBJTER010000179.1:0-10848 GCF_046093005.1 Aestuariivirga sp. | reverse complement strand
AATGTGCGAAAGAATCTGGACACTGCCGTATGAAATCCATGTGCGCTCTTGTCAAATCCCTCGATAATGGGAACTGACAAAACACAGAACGTTTTGGGCTTACGTGTAAACCTGATGCCAAAAAGCTCGCAGTTAAGCCTATTTGAGACGTGTCGAAACTCCGCTGATAGGTTCATCACCTGATATTCCTGTAATACCTTCTTTTCTGCTGGCCGAAGCTTCGTCTGAAGCGTAATCATGTATTGAAATGCGCCATTAACTTCTTCGATTTGCTTTACAATTCCGTCCCTTGTTTGAACTCTATGGTGATATTTCATATTGTATTTAGCAGCGTAGAACGAAAACACGCTGATTGCATTTAAGCATCAATGCTAAATACAACATGATGAACAACGCCAAACATTACAATCTCAGCCTGGACAAGAGACTTGCAGACGAATTGAAGAGCATCGGCTTTATCCGTGCAGAACAAGATTTAAGCATGTGGTGCGGAAAAGAGCGCAGCTACTTCAGCTCCATGAGATGTCGCGGATATGGACTGCACATTGGTAGTTTAACACTGATGGCTGCACGTATAGCTGATCGCATGAACACCACAGCAGATGTGCGTGAGAGAGCAAGATTAAGAATGGCACTTAACATCGTGAACGCTGTAGTACAGGAGAAATGCAGGCTGCGTGAGCAGGAACTGTTAACAGCATGAAAATCAAAGAGATAATTGATGATCCACATAACGCGGAGTTGGATCGCATAAAGGCGCAGGAAAAGGCTGTTAAGGTGCGAAAAGCAAGCGTTAAAGCACAGCAAGCTCAGCAGAAACTCCGTAAAGTAAAAGCCCCTACGAAGCCGCTGTAATCCCCTCCCCTACCCTGCCCGCTACATGCGTAGCTTAAACCCGTAAACAGCATGTATCGACGTTTTTATGCGTTAGCAGGCTGGATAACAATTCGTAGTGCAAATCCTTATCCACCCACAAAATTATTCAATGCCTATCTGCACGATTTTATCAGATATTTTAGTTTTCGACGTCTTTTAGGTTGTTCTTACACATTGCCGACAACAAGCTTGTTTCATGCTCACTTAAACACAGGAGATGAAAATGAGCGCACTTAAGGGGCTGAATTTCGCTGCATATACTCGTCCTGATAGGCTCAGCGCAGAAGTGCAGCGCAGGAATAAGCTTATTGCACATCTGCAAGAACAGCTGGAAATGGTTCGCGCTGAGGTTGAAGGAAAGGCATACACAGTTAACAAGCGTAAGTGGCTTCGCAATGAGGATGGAACAAAAGTTTCCGTTGAGGTCGGAAAGCGTCTAAAGGCTTGGTACAGCACACAGCCCAATGGCACTGTTCTGCTCACAGTTCGATATGGTAGCAAGCCAATCGAATTTGAAAAGGGCAAAGCTGCAATCGTTGTAAAAAGTCGCGATGATCTGCTTGTTCTCATCCCAAAGCTTATTGCTGCTGTGGAAGCTGGTGAATTTGATGGCTACATTAACAGCATTGCCAAGCAGCGTTTGGTGGGAAAGAAGGCTGCATAATTGCACAACTCAATGGGAAGCTGAAAGTGCTTCCCATTTTTGTGCACAGATCACATCATAGCAACTCAGCATTACTCTGGACTTTTCCCATTTTTGACAATGTGTTACTGCCAGAATATGCTACACGTCTATGCTACATTTTGTAAAATCCCATATTTTATTGCCTTTAATTGATAGAACACTTTATTCGTAATGATGGGGTCGCGTGTTCGAGTCACGCAAGCGGCACCAGGCAGTTCTGCTCAGTCTGGGTATAGGCTTAAAGTCCATCAAGGATACGCTTGTCGAATCGAGTCGACGGCATTTCTATGCGGCGGTGTGTACAAGAACAGTAATCACCTGACAGTTGCCGGCCGCTAACGCGGATCAGGCGGCGAGTCGTTAACCGGGTTTCCGGGGCTCTACTCTCTCTTTTTGTTCCTGCTCAGGTTTGGCAGCGGTATACAACTCCCCTTCATTCCTCCGCCACTCTCGCCCGGATAGTCTCGCGGTCCACAATCGGTTTGGCAGCGTGCGGCATGAAAGAACAGGACGGCAGCACTGAGGCGCGCGGTCACTGGGCGTTAGCGCGGCGTCACCCCGGCGAAGGCCGGGGTCCAGCTTTGACATAAGGAAGCTGGATGCCGGCCTGCGCCGGCATGACGGTTGAGGAAAGCGGCAGGATTCGATAAGAATTCAGGATGTTCTCAGGGGAGGCGCGCGGCATGAAAGAGCAGGACACCGGCACTGAGCAGCGCGGGCATTGGGCGCCCAGACAGCCCATTTCCTATGGCCCTTTGCTGGCCTTTCCGTGGGATGCGAAAGCGGTGCTCAGATGGGTGTTCGGCTTTCCCGGCTTTCTGCTGCCGTGGACGGTGGGCTATGCGCTGCTCGCCTTCGTCATCTGGCAGTGGCTGACGCCGTCGCTGGACACCATGCGCGATCTGGCGCCTGGCTGGGTGCTGCTGATCCTCGCGCGCAACTTCGGTCTCGCGGTTCTGGTGTTCGGCGGCTGGCATCTGTGGCTCTACCGCTGGAAGCGGCAGGGCACGCGCTTCAAATACAACCGGCAATGGCCGCGCGAACGCGCGCCGGGCTTCCTGTTCGGCAACCAGGTGTGGGACAACATGTTCCACACGCTGGCGAGCGGCGTTCCCATCTGGACCGCCTATGAGGTGCTGCTGCTGTGGGCCTATGCCAATGGCTATGCGCCGATGATCAGCTTCGAGAGCCACCCCATTTGGTTCCTGGCGGTGTTTCTGGTCGTGCCGTTCATCCACGAGATCGGCTTTTATTTCGCCCACCGGCTGGTGCACACGCCGGCGCTCTATAAATGGGCGCATCATCTGCACCACCGCAACGTCAACCCCGGCCCGTGGTCCGGCCTGTCGATGCACCCGATCGAGCACGCGATCTATTTCTCCTCCGTGCTGGTGTTCTTCCTCATTCCGGCCCATCCGGTACATATGATCAACCTCGCCTCGCGGCTGGGCCTGGCGCCGGCCCAGGGCCACACCGGCTTCGACCGCCTGGAACTGGGCGGGGATAAGGCGATGGACGTGTCCTATTACGCCCATTACCTGCACCACAAATATTTCGAGGTGAATTATTCCGACGGCATGGTGCCGCTGGATAAATGGTTCGGCTCCTTCCACGACGGCTCGCCAGAAGCCCACCAGGCCATGCTGGCGCGCCGCGCCCGGCTCGGCAACCGGCTGCCTGACAACGGATAGCCGCCCTGCCCGCGCCAACCCGTCATGCCGGGGTCATCCGCCGGCGCCGATCAGGTCCTGGCGGGCTTCCTCGAGGTGGCGGGAAATGAGATCCGCCGCCGCCTGGCCGTCACGCCGCTCGAGGGCTTCGAAGATCGCCCGGTGCTGGCGGTTGTAGCTGGCGATTTTCTCCGGCAGCAGGATCAGCTTCTTCATGCGGTCCCACTGGGCGTGCAGGCGCACCATGTTCACTTCCTGGTAGACACGCACGATGAGTGGGTTGCGCGAGCAGCGCGCCAGCTCAAGATGGAACTCCGAATCGAGCTGGGTGAACAGGTTCTCGTCGATGCCGGGCGCCTCCAGCCGCCGCAGCACATCGGCGATGCGGTCAAGGTCGGATTTCGTGGCGTGAATGGTGGCGAGCCGGGTCATGTAAGGCTCGACGGCGAAGCGCGTCTCGATCAGTTGCAGCGGGCTCACCAGATCGGCCACGTCCTCCAGCCCCTGGTGGCGCGGTCCGGCGTAATTGACGAAGGTGCCGCTTCCCACCCGGCGCACCACCAGGTCTCTTTTTTCCAGCTCGTCCAGGACCTTGCGAATGGTTGACCGGGCGGTGCCGAAGGTGATCGCCAGCTGCCGCTCGGCCGGCAACTGGTCGCCGTCGGCATAGACGCCGGTTTCAATCGCGTGCTCGAGCCGCGCCATGATCACCCGGGTGGTACGGGCCGGCGCCGCGGTCGATTCCTGAATGTCCCTGTCCAATGCAGTCCCTTGGCGATTCATTGGCGCGGCATCTCAACCAATTCCGGGCAATTGGTTGAGATTGGCTACATTTGGTTTGCAATTGGCCCCGGATTGTGGATCAATAAGCCGTGGCTCGGCGCGCGCGTCAAGCCGCTTGATGCGAAGCGGGCAGCAAGCCCCGCCCCAGACCAGAGGAAACGCCGATGACGGACTATGAGAAATTCATCAAGACCCCGGGCCGCGACGACCTGATCAAACAGGTGCGCAAGAAGATTGACGCGCTCGGCATCCAGTATCTCTATCTCCAGTTCGTGTCGGTGACCGGCCGCATCATGGGCAAGGGCATTCCGGCCGACCACTGGGAGAACATCGCCAATGGCGGTTTCCAGCTGGTCTATGGCTCCACCGTCAATTTGTTCATGAACCGCCGCGGCGAATATCTGGGCTATGGACCGGAGGCCGCCGAGCTGGTCGGCGTGCCCGAGCCCGAGACCTTCATGCAGCTGCCCTGGGACCCCCGCGTGGCGCGCATGTTCTGCACCCTGTTCCGCAACCGCGAGGAGCGCGAGGCGCCCGGCGCCTATCTCACCGCCGATTGCCGCGGCAATCTCCGCCGCATCCACGACCAGTTCGAGAAAGACCACCGCATGCGCATGCGGCACGGCACCGAGCCGGAAATGATGTGGCTCCGGAAGGACGAGAAGGGCAACCCCAACGGCGGCTTCTCGCGCCCCTACTGCTATCACATCGACCAGTTCGAAAGCCTGCGCCCGGTCTACATGAAGGTCATCGAATATGGCCGCAAGATGGGCCTCGACATGATCCAGGGCGACCATGAGGACGCGCCGGGCCAGATCGAGCTCAACTTCAACTATGACGACGCGCTGCGCACCGCCGACCGTCTCACCACCTTCCGGCAGATCTGCGCCCAGGTGGCGCGCGAGTTCGACATCATCGCCTGCTTCATGTGCAAGCCCTTCATGGGCGTCTCGGCCAACGGCTGCCACCACAACATCTCGCTGTGGACGGGCGGCAAGGACGAGTTCAAGGCGCTCGGCAACGACCCGAAGAAGCTGCCCGGCTTCGAATACAACTATATGTACCGGCGCGGCGGCACCAACACCTTCATGCCCGAAGGCAAGGACCCGCGCATGCCGGGCAAGATCGGGCTTTACACCATCGGCGGCATCGTCAAGCATCTCTCGGCGCTGACCGCCATCGGCTGCTCGACCGTCAACTCCTACCGCCGCCTGTGGGATACGGGCTTCTGGGCGCCGGTGTTCGCCGACTGGGGCTTCCAGAACCGCACCACGGGCCTTCGCGTCTCGGCGCCGGGCCGCTTCGAATACCGCGCGGTCGACTCGATGGTGAACCCCTACATCATGGCCGCCGCCATCCTCCGGGCCGCCGATGACGGCATCCGCAACAAGATCGATCCCGGCCAGCCGGAAGAGCGCAACATCTACGCCGCCATGGAAGCCGGCAAGCAGGTGAGGAAGCTGCCGATGACGCTGGGCGACGCGCTCGAGGCCCTGAAGAAGGACGAGGTCGTCAAGTCGGCCATGCCCGGCGAGATGCACCGCCTCTACGACGAGTACAAGCGCGACGAATGGGAGCGCTTCCTCCACACCTCGACGGAGTGGGACCTCGAAAACTATCTCAACTGCCTGCCATAAAGGAGACGGACGACAGCCATGTGCGGTATCGCAGGACTGATCCATCGCAACGGCGCCGGCAACATCGGTCAGGAGATGACCGCCATGCTGCAGTCGCTGAAGCACCGCGGGCCGGATTCGACCGGTTACGCGATTTACGGAACCCCGGGGCGCAACGAATATGTGATGCGCTTCAAGGTGGCCGAACAGGAAGACATGTCGAAGGGCTTCGACATTCATGACGAGGTGAAGCGCCGCCGCGCCAAGGTCGAGGAGCGCCTGGCCCAGCTCGGCGTTCAGGTGATCGACCGCGAGGACGCCACCGAATATGCCTACCGCTACCGCATCCACTTCGACGGCGACATGAAGAAACTCGCCGATTTCGTCGAGGACGTGGAGGGAACCGAAATCCTGTCGATGGGCAATTCGCTCGAGCTCATCAAGGACCTGGGCGATGCCGCCCGCGTTGCCGGCCAGTATGCGCTGAGCAGCTTCCGCGGCACGCATGGCATCGGCCACACGCGGATGGCCACCGAGTCGGATGTCGATATCCGCTCGGCGCATCCCTACTGGGCCTATCCCTACAACGACATCGCGGTCGTCCATAACGGCCAGATCACCAACTACTGGATGATGCGGCGCGAGTTCGAGCGCCGCGGCCACCGCTTCATGTCCAACTGCGACTCGGAATTGCTGGCGGTCTACACCGCCTACAATCTCGAGCACGGCGCCAGCCTGGAGGACTCGCTCCGCCAGTCGATCCAGGACATCGACGGCGTGTTCACCTATCTGGTGTCCACCAAGGATGCGCTGGGCATGGCCAAGGACACCATGGCGGCAAAGCCCATGGTGCTGTTCGAAAGCGACGACCTCGTGGCGCTCGCCTCGGAAGAGGTGGCGATCCGTTCGGTCGTGCACCACGAGATTGACACCTGGGATCCCTATGATGAGGAGGTTCGCGTATGGCGGGCGTAACGACGGCCAAGAAAGAGCATCTCAGCCATGAGATGGGCATGCACACGGAAGGCCTCGTGGGCCGCACCCAGCAGCGTTTCTTCGACATCGCCGAAGAGCGCGTGGGCTACGGCTATCCGGACGCGCCGGACGTGGACTTCAACAAGCGCGCCGAGATCGACTGCGAGAACCTGGAAACCCGGCAGATCAATTCGCAGCTGCGCGAGCTGATCCGCCACGGCGTCGGCACCATCGTGCTGAAGAACCCCGGTTCCAAGCACTCGATCGCGGTGGGCATCCTCAACCGCCTCAACCTCTATATCGAGGGCTCCTGCGGTTACTTTGCCTGCGGCCTCACCGATGGCCCGAACATCCGCATCAAGGGCCGCGTCGGCTGGGCCTGCGGCGAGAACATGCTGGCCGGCACCATCGTCATCGAGAAGAACGCCGGCTCGCAGTTCGGCGCCGCGCTGCGCGGCGGCGACCTGGTCTGCAAGGGCTCGGTCGGCGCGCGCACCGGCATTGACCAGAAGGGCGGCAACATCATCGTCGGCGGCGACACGGGTTCATTCTCCGGCTTCATGATGCAGCGCGGCCGCATGGTCATCCTCGGCAACGCCGGCAAGAACCTGGGCGACTCGATGTATGACGGCACCATCTACCTCGGCGGCGAAGCCCGCTCGCTGGGCGTTGACGCGGTGCCGGGCGAGATGACCGATCTCGACCGCCAGTGGCTCACCCGCAAGCTCAAGATGTACGATCTCTATCCGAAGCAGGGCATCAACCACATCAAGAAGATCGTGGCTGGCAAGGCGCTGTGGAACTACGACAACCTCGAACCGGGCGAAAAGAAGCTCGTATTGTGATGGGGAACAGACACATGGCAAAGAAGAAGACCACGGCAAGCAAGAAGAAGAAGCCCGCCCGCGCCGCCGCCGCCAAGAAGGCGCTGGCGGTGAAGCGTTCGGCTCCGGTGAAGGCCAAGAAGACGCTTCCCGCCTCCACCCGCAAGAAGACCGCGGCCCGCACCGCCACCGGCATGGCCGGGCTTGCGGCCCGCGCGCCGGCCGAAACCAAGAAATACATTCTTGGTTCGTCGAAGATCTTCACGCCTGAGGTGATCAACGACATCCACATCAAGTCGGAGCTGGGCCGCTACCGCATGCGCGGTTTCTCCCTGTTCAAGAAAATCCCGCACTGGGACGATCTCACCTTCCTGCCCGGCACGCTCACCCGTTTCGTGATCGAAGGCTACCGCGAGAAGTGCGAAACCAAGACGGTGATCGGCCCGCGCGCCAAGCGGCCGATCACGCTCGACATCCCGATCTACGTGACCGGCATGTCGTTCGGCGCTCTGTCCTTCGAGGCGAAGATCGCGCTGGCCCGCGGCGCCACCATGGCGGGCTCGGCCACCTGCTCCGGCGAGGGCGGCATGATCCCGGACGAGCGGCGCTATTCGGAGCGCTGGCTCTACCAGTGCATCCAGTCGCGCTATGGCTTCAACCCGCATCACCTGCGGCTCGCGGACGCCTGCGAGTTCTTCATCGGCCAGGGCTGTAAGGTTGGCCTCGGCGGCCATCTCATGGGCCAGAAGGTGACGGACCAGGTCGCTGAAATGCGCTCGCTGCCAGCCGGCATCGACCAGCGCTCGCCGGCCCGCCACCCGGATTGGCTGGGGCCTGACGATCTTGCCCTCAAGATCCAGGAAATCCGCGAGGCCACCAACCACGAGATCCCGATCCAGCTGAAGCTCGGCGCGGCGCGCGTCTATGACGACGTGCGCATGGCGGTGAAGTGCGATCCGGATTCGATCTACATCGACTCGATGGAAGGCGGCACCGGCGCTGGCCCGCACATCGCCACCGAGGATACCGGCATTCCCGGCATCGCGGCCATCCGCGAGGCCAGGCGCGCCATCGACGAGCTTGGCAAGAAGGGCCAGATCTCGCTCGTCTATGCCGGCGGCATCCGCAACGGCGGCGACGTGGCGAAAGCCCTGGCGCTGGGCGCTGACGCGATCGCCATCGGCCACTCGGTGATGATGGCGCTGAACTGCAACAAGCACATCGACGGCGTCACCGATTTCCCCAACGAGATCGGCGTCGAGGCGGGCTTCTGCTATCACTGCCACACCGGCCGTTGCCCGGTGGGTGTCGCCACCCAGGATCCGGTGCTGCGCAAGCGCCTGGACCCGGACAAGGCGGCCGAGCGCGTCTACAACTTCCTGCATACGCTCACCATGGAAGCCCAGCTCCTGGCGCGCGCCTGCGGCAAGACCAACATCCATTCGCTGGAGCCCGAGGATCTCGCGGCCCTGACGATGGAAGCCTCGGCCATGTGCAAGGTGCCGCTGGCCGGCACCAACTATGTGGTTGGCCACGAGGCGCTCACCGACGCCGGCGGCAACTATCACCGCTACTGACCCGGAGGAGAAAATGGCAGGTACAAGCTACAAGGGCTCCGAGATCAAGGACGTCAACCAGTTCATCAAGGATGCGAAGGGGCTGTCGTCGAGCCGCGAGAAGGAGATTGGCCAGCACATCGGCTACCGCTATGATGTGAACCTGATCCCCGACTACAAGCGCATCACCCCGTTCCTCAAGGGCTACATGGAGTTCATGGGCTGGGAGGACCTCAACTGGCTGGAAGACGTGCACATGGGCTACGAGGAGGGCGAACCCGCCATCTTCGACCGCAACGTCAATGGCTGGGTGCGAATACCTCGAAACATCAAGCTCCCGGACAACCAGCAGGACCGGGACATGATGGCGCGGGAGCTGCTCATCAAATTCCAGATGAGCCCCAAGCATCCGATGGTGCAGCTCAACAAGGCTTACCGCAAGTTCTGACAAGACAAAGGCCCGGCATATTGCCGGGCCTCTTCGTTTGTGGCGTAGTGCGTAAACGGCGGGTGCGATCGCCCCTGCCGCAATTCGGCAAAAACATATCGGGAGGAATACAAAATGAAAATTCACTTTCTTGGCGTGGCCGCCGCCGCTCTGCTGGCAAGCTCGGCGCTGAGCTTCACGGCCCAGGCCGCGGCGCCGGAGTCGACCGATCCGATCCGCATCGTCACCAACAACTGGACCAGCCAGGTGGTGCTGGCCAACGTGGTGGGCCAGCTTCTCCAGAAGATGGGCTACAACGTCGAGTACAAGTCGTCTGACACCCAGCTGCAGTTCACGGCGCTGGCCGCGGGCGACATGGATTTCCAGGTTGAGGTGTGGGAAGGCTCGATGGCCGAGTCCTTCGACAAGTCACTGGCGGCCGGCGCTGTTGACTACGGCGCGCACAATGCCGTGACCCGCGAGGACTGGTGGTATCCGAAATACATGAACGAGATGTGCCCGGGCCTGCCGGACTGGAAGGCGCTCGATGCCTGTGCCGCCAAGCTCGCCACCGCCGAAACCGGCGGCAAGGGCCGCTTCGTCGGCCCGCCGGCTGACTGGGGCAAGCATTATTCGGAGCGCATCCAGGCGCTGGGCATGAACTTCCAGGAAGTGCCCGTGGGCCAGGCCGCCACGCTGTGGGCGGAGCTGCAGGCCGCCTATGACCGCAAGGAGCCGGTGGTGATCTTCAACTGGACGCCGAACTTCATCGAAGCCAAGTTCGATGGCGAGTTCGTCGAGTTCCCCAAATATGAGCCCGCCTGCCTCAGCGATCCCAAGTGGGGCCAGAACCCGGACGCCGTCTATGATTGCGGCGCGCCGGCCTCGGGCTATCTCAAGAAGGCGGGCTCCAAGACGCTGGGAGAGAAGTGGCCGGCGGCCGCCGCCTTCCTGAAGAAGGTGGACTTCAGCAATCCGCAGATTGCCACTGCCGCGGCCATGGTGGACGTCGACGGCATGACGCCGGAGGAGGCCGCCACGAAGTGGATTGCCGACAACGAAGCCACCTGGAAGACCTGGATGAACTGACCGGACAAGCGATGCGCCGGGCGGGGGCAGACCCTGGCCCGGCGCATGCTCAAGGCGGGTTAGAACGGTGGACGGTAAAGTGAAGCCGCGGTTCTGTCTTCTCCCGCTCCTACAGCGGGAGAAGAAGGGACCCGTTGCGGCCCGCAACGGGGGGATGAGGGGAAATTGTTCCTGATGCCCATGCCTTGCCCGCACCTGGCCCAACATCGTTGGGGCCCCTTCCTCTCCCGCTTTGCGGGAGAGGACGAAGGCGGGTGCATTCCGTTGACTGCACAAAGCTCTGGGAGTGGTGTTTGCTTGACTGAACCAGGTACAATTTCTCAGCCGGTATCCAGCCTCCGCCAGCT
>NZ_JBJTER010000178.1:0-5927 GCF_046093005.1 Aestuariivirga sp. | reverse complement strand
GGGGTGGGAACGGTCACCCGCGCCGGGCTTCCCATCGCGCCGGGCGAACCCGCCATCAACCCGGTACCGCGCCAGATGATGGCGGCGGCGATCGCCGAACTGGGCGGCACGGCCGCCGAAATCGAGATTTCCATTCCCGGCGGCGAGGCGCTGGCGGAGAAGACCTGGAACCCGCGGCTCGGCATTCTGGGCGGGCTCTCCATTCTCGGCACCACCGGCATCGTCAATCCGTTTTCCTGCGCGGCCTGGATTGCCTCCATCTACCGCGGCATCGACGTGGCCCGCGCCATGGGGCTCGGCCATGTGGCGGGCTGCACCGGCTCGACCTCCGAGGCGGCGGTGCGGCGGCGCTATGACCTGCCGCTCGAGGCCATGCTCGACATGGGCGATTTCGCGGGCGGACTGATCAAGTATCTGCGCACCCATCCGGTGCCGCGCCTGACGATCGGCGGCGGCTTCGGCAAGATCGTCAAGCTGGGGCAGGGGGCGCTCGATCTCCATTCCGGGCGCTCGCAGGTCGACTTCGCATGGCTGGCGGATCTGGCCCCGGACCTGCCGCGCGCCGATGTGCTGGCCGCCAACAGCGCGCTCGCGGTCCTCGAGATGGCGGCGGGAACCGGGCTCGCCCAGCGCGTGGCGGAAGCGGGTCTCGCCACGGTGCGCCACGCACTCGGGGCCGCACCGGTCACGGCCGATGTGATCGTGGTCTCGCGCCAGGGAGAGATCATCGCCCATGCCGCGTGAGGCTGTGCTGATCCTCGGCGGCACCCGTGACGCGCGCGAACTGGCCGGGCTGCTCACCACGCGCGGCTACAAGGTCATCACCTCGCTCGCCGGCGTCACCACCGATCCGGTGCTGCCGCCGGGAGAAATCCGGCGCGGCGGTTTTGGCGGCGCCGCTGGCCTCGGCGACTACCTGGCGCGCCAGCCGGTCGCCGTCGTCATCGATGCCACACACCCCTTCGCGGCGCGTATCTCAGGCCACGCCCATGCCGCCTGCGAAACACTGGGACTGCCGCTGTTGCGGCTGGAGCGCCCGGCCTGGCAGCCCTCGGCGGAGGACAACTGGACCACCGTCACCGATGCCGCGGCGGCTGCCGCGGCGCTTGCCGATGGCGCGCGGGTGCTGCTCACCATCGGACGCCGGCAGCTCGCGCCGTTCTTCGAGCGGCCCGGCCTTTCCGGCGTCATCCGCTGCATCGAGCCGCCCGATGCCGCCGTGCCGCCCGGCTGGCGGCTGCTGCGCGAGCGGCCGCCCTTCAGCCTCGAAGCGGAGATGCACCTGATTCGCGGCGCGGCGATCAGCCATGTGGTGAGCAAGAACGCCGGCGGTGCGCCGCTGGCCGCCAAGCTGCTGGCGGCGCGGGCCTTGCGCATTCCGGTCATCATGATCGCCCGTCCGCACAAGCCCGAAACCGCGACGGCGGTGACGGCGGAGGCCCTTGCCGCGGCTGTGGAACGGCTGCTTTGTCCTTGACTTGCCGCCCATTTCCGTTTGTCTCCAAATCATGCTAGACCCGCCGGGCAATGCCGGGGCGGCGCTGTTAAAACGAGGATATGCGATGACCAACAAGCTTCTTTCCTTCCTGTTTGGCGCGGCTGTAAGCCTGGTTGCGGCGGGCGCGGCCTCGGCCGGAACGCTGGACGAGGTGCGCCAGCGCGATGCGGTGCTGTGCGGGGTCAGCACGGGCCTCCCCGGATTCTCGGTGCCTGACTCCCAAAACAACTGGACCGGCATGGACGTTGATTTCTGCCGCGCCGTCGCCGCCGCGGTGCTCGGCGATGCCTCGAAAGTAAAGTTCACGCCGCTCTCGGCCAAGGAGCGTTTCACCGCGCTGCAGTCGGGCGACATCGACATCCTGTCGCGCAACACCACCTGGACGATGAGCCGCGATACGTCGTCTGGCCTCAAGTTCGCCGGCATCATGTATTATGACGGCCAGGGTTTCATGATCAACAAGACCAAGCTGCCCAACGTCAAATCCGCGATGGATCTCGCCGGGGCCACGGTCTGCACCCAGTCCGGCACGACGACCGAGCTCAATCTCGCGGACTTCTTCTCGTCGAACAACATGGAATACAAGCTCGTCACCTATGAAAAGAACGATGATGCGCTGGCCGCCTATCAGGACGGCCGCTGCGACGCCTATTCGACGGACCAGTCCGGCCTTTATGCGCAGCGCCTGAAGTTCACCAACCCCGATGACCACATCGTGCTGCCGGAGATCATTTCCAAGGAGCCCTTGGGCCCGGTGGTTCGGCAGGGCGACGATGCCTGGTTCAACATTGTCAAATGGACCTATTTCGCGCTCGTCAACGCCGAGGAACTGGGCATCACCTCGCAGAATGTCGAGCAGATCAAGACCACCTCCAAGGACCCGCAGGTCAAGCGCCTGCTGGGCGTGCCGGGGGAGGACGGCACCTCGGCGGGCTTCGGCACCGGCATCGGCCTCGAAGAGAGCTGGGCCGAGAACGCAATCAAGGCGGTTGGCAATTACGGCGAGATTTTCGAGCGCAATGTGGGCGCCAATTCGCCGCTCAAGATCGCGCGCGGCAAGAACGCGCTGTGGAGCGATGGCGGCCTGCAATACGCGCCGCCGGTGCGCTGAGGCCTGGCGGAAGCGCCCGTGAAACGGCTTCTGACGGCGCTGGCCGTTGCGGCGGCCCTGCTTCCGGGGCTGGCGCAAGAAGGCGCGCGCGCCGCAACGCTTGCCGATGTGAAGGCCCGCGGCACGCTTAATTGCGGGGTCAATCAGGGTCTCGCCGGTTTCGCGGCCAGGGGCAGCGACGGCGCGTGGGCGGGCTTCGACGTGGATTTCTGCCGGGCGCTTGCCGCCGCGGTGCTGGGCGATGCCGCGAAGGTCAGTTTCGTGCCCGTCGGCACGCAGGACCGGTTTGACAAGCTTGCCTCCGGCGCGATCGACGTCCTCGCCCGCAACACCACCTGGACCATGGAGCGCGAGACGAAGCTTCCGCTGCGCTTCGTGGGCGTGTCCTATCATGATGGCCAGGGCTTCATCGTGAAGAAGCTTCTGGGCGTCACCTCGGCGCTGCAGATGTCGGGGGCCGCGATCTGTTTCCTGAGCGGTACGACGACCGAGGCCAATGTCGCGGATTTCTTCCGCGAGAAAGACATGGCCTATACGCCGGTGACCTATGCCAGCCTCGATGAGCTGGTCGCCGGTTTCGATGCCGGCAAATGCGACACCTACACGGCGGATGTCTCGCAACTCTATGCGGTGCGCCTCAGGCTCGGCAATCCCGATGACGCCCTGGTGCTGCCGGACGTGATCTCGAAGGAGCCGCTGGGCCCCGCCGTGCGCCAGGGCGATGAGCAATGGTTCACGATCGTGCGCTGGGTGCTGTTCGCGCTCATCAACGCCGAGGAACTTGAGGTGACTCAAGGCAATGCCGCGGCGCTCAAGTCAGATTCCAGGAACCCCGCCGTGCGCCGCCTGCTGGGCGCCGAGGGAAGCTTCGGCCCCGACATGGGCCTCGATGCGGATTGGGCGTTGCGCATGCTTTCGGCCACCGGCAACTACGGCGAGATTTTCGCGCGCAACCTCGGGCCGGAGACGCCGCTGGCCATCAACCGCGGCCTCAATGCGCTGTGGAGCCAGGGCGGCCTGCTGTATGCGCCGCCGTTGCGGTAGAGCTCAGTCTCCCATTGCCACAGGCGCCCCCGGCGTGCCGCCCCATTCCGCCCAGGAGCCGTCATAGAGCGCGTGGTCCCTGGCGCCGATGAGCGTGAGCGCCAGGGTGAGAATTGCCGCGGTAACGCCCGAGCCGCAGGAGGTGATCACCGGCCTGGCCACATCGATGCCGGCCGCCCTGAACAGGGCCTCGATTTCGGCGGGTGATTTGAGCGTGCCGTCCGGGTTGAGCAGGCTGGCGTAATGCACATTCCTGGCGCCCGGCATGTGGCCGGGGCGCACGCCTAGCCGGGGCTCCATCTCCTCGCCGCGGAAGCGCGTGCCCGAGCGCGCGTCAGCCACCTGGGCGGCGCCCGACTCCAGTGCCGCGGCAACGCTGGCCATGTCCTTCACCATCATGCCGCGGAAGCGGGCGGTGAAATGCCGCTCCTGTGCGGGGGGCGGCGCGCCGTCTTCCAGCGGGTGGCCCTCGGCCTTCCACTTGCGCAGGCCGCCGTCGAGCACCGCCACATCGTCATGGCCCATCACCTTGAACATCCACCAGCAGCGCGCGGCGGAGAACAGGCCCACCGAATCATAGGCGATCACCCGCTTGCCGTCGCCCACCCCCATCTTGCGCATGCGCGAGGCGAATTTCTCCGGCGCCGGCAGCATGTGCGGCAGGGGAGACGACGTGTCGGACAGCTCGTCGATGTCGAAGAAGCGCGCGCCCGGAATGTGGCCGTCGAGGAATTCCTGCCTGGCATCGCGCCCCGCGGCAGGAAGGTGCCAGGACGCATCGAGGATGGCGATGTCCGGCGATGAGAGATGCGCGGCCAGCCACGCCGTCGAAACGACATCGCCGGTCATTGGAACACCACGCGGATGCGCCGGTTGATCTTGCCCTTGTTCTCGATCCTCGCCACCGCCACAGGGCCGATGGCGGCGGTGGAAGAAACATGCGTGCCGCCGCAGGGCTGAAGGTCGACCTTGCCGTCCGCGCCGATCATCACGAGGCGCACCCGGC
Source organism: Aestuariivirga sp. (assembly GCF_046093005.1). GTDB lineage: Bacteria > Pseudomonadota > Alphaproteobacteria > Rhizobiales > Aestuariivirgaceae > Aestuariivirga. Next base: position 1,268 of record NZ_JBJTER010000178.1, on the reverse strand, counting down.
CGGTGCCCACCGGCGGCTTCACCGACATGGTGCGGATCAGGTGCTGGTTGGCGGCCATCTCCTCATCCGAAATCCAGCGGAACGACACGGGATGATCCTCCGCGACGAGCCGGTTCAGCGTTTCGCCAAGCGTTGCCTTGTCCGGGATCTGGCCTTCCGGGATATCGAAATCGATGCGCCCGCCATCCTCGCCGATCGCCCCGCCGGTGACGGGGAAGGGGACGGCGGCGCAGAGGAGATGCATCAGCGTGTGGGCCCGCATGTTGCGGTAGCGGCTCGCCCAGTCGAGCGCCGCCGTCACCCCGGCGCCGATGGGCGGCAGGGCCTGGCCTTCGCGCGGCACATGCACCACGTCCTTGGCCTCGTCATAGACGGTGGTGGCGATTTCCGCCTGGCCGCCATCCCAGCGGATCACACCCCGGTCGCCCGGCTGGCCGCCGGCGGTGGCGTAGAACACCGTGCGGTCGAGCCGGATGCCGCCCTGCTCATTGATGCCGGTGACGGTGGCCGCGCATTCCTTCAGGAAGGCATCGTCGCGGAACAGCAGCGCGGCGCTCACGCCGGCACCGCCTCGGTCACGTCGGGTACTTGCGGAACCTTCTCGAGCCAGGCCGGAACGGGCAGGTTCTTCTCGCGCAGGAAGGCCGGGTTGAACAGCTTGGAGGCATAGCGGGTGCCATAATCGCAGAGGATGGTCACGATGGTGTGGCCCGGACCCAGCTGCCGGGCGAGCCTCATGGCGCCGCCCACATTGACCCCCGTCGAGCCACCCATGCACAGGCCCTCATGCTGGAGAAGATCAAAGGCGATGGGAATAGCTTCCGCATCCGGGATCTGGAAGGCATCATCGACGACAGCGCCCTCGAGATTGGCGGTGATGCGGCCCTGGCCGATGCCTTCGGTGATCGACGAGCCCTCGGCCTTGAGCTCGCCATGCTTGTACCAGTTGTAGAGCGCGGCGCCCATCGGATCGGCGAGCGCGATCCTCACCTTCGGGTTCCGGTCCTTGAGGCCCATGGAGACCCCCGCCAGCGTGCCGCCGGAGCCCACCGCGGCCACGAAGCCATCGACCTTGCCATCGGTTTGCGCCCAGATTTCGGGCGCCGTGGTCTCGATATGGGCCCGGCGGTTGGCCACATTGTCGAACTGGTTGGCCCACAGCGCACCCATGGCCCTGGCGAGGCGGCCCGAATACTTCACGTAATTGTTGGGGTTCTTGTAGGGAACGGCCGGCACTTCGACCAGCTCGGCGCCGAGCTGCCGGAGCG
>NZ_JBJTER010000177.1:0-1575 GCF_046093005.1 Aestuariivirga sp. | reverse complement strand
GCCTCATCGCCTATGCGCGCGGTGGCAAGGATATCCGCTTCAACCAGCCGGCAACGACGGCCGGTGTGGCGGAGTGGCTGCGCGCCCAGCTGCACATCGTGGCGGCGGGTGTTCGGTTGCCTTACGAGCTGCTGACCGGCGATCTCAGTCAGGTCAACTATTCGTCGATCCGGGCGGGGCTCGTCGAGTTCCGCCGGCTGATCGATGCGGTCCAGTGGCAGATCGTCATTCCGATGCTCTGCCAGCCCACTTGGGACTGGTTCACCGAACAGGCCTGGGCGGCCGGCAAGCTCCCGCAGCCGCGCATCCCGGTCGAATGGTCGCCGCCGCGTTTTGAAGCGGTCGATCCGTTGAAGGATGCCATGGCCGACCTTCTGGCGATGCGGTCCGGCACCATGACATTGGCGCAAGCCATCGCCCGGCAGGGTCACAACCCCGATGCGGTGCTGGCCGAGATCGCCGCGATGAACGCGAAGATCGATGCGCTCGGACTCATTTTCGACAGCGACCCGCGCCGGGTCACCAAGACCGGCGTGATGCAGCCTGATCCAGGGCTCACTTCACCGTAAGGACGACAACATGCATGGCACGATCGAACTGCCGGCGATGCGCCGCGCAGCCGACCTGTTGCCAGCCACGCTCGACGAGCAGGATCGCTCGATCGAGGTGGTCTGGTCGACGGGCGCAAGGGTCCGGCGGCAGCCGCTATTCGGCGAACCGTTCGACGAAGAACTCAGCATGGACCCGAGCAGCGTGCGGCTCGAACGGCTCAATGCCGGGGGGCCGCTGCTCAAGGTTCATGATCTCCGCACACTCGACAGCGTCATCGGCTCCGTCGTGCCGGGGACTGCCAGGATCGATAGCGGTCGGGGCATTGCCCGGGTCCGCTTCAGCGAGCGCGAGGATGTCGAGCCGATCTGGGCCGATGTGCGGGCGGGCCATCTGCGCGCTGTCTCCATTGGCTATCAGGTCCATCGCTTCGAGGTCAGCCGACCCGCCAATGCGCCGGAGATCTGGCGCGCGGTCGACTGGACACCTTTCGAGATTTCCGCGGTCCCGGTCGGGGCCGATCCGGCGGCCGGCTTCCGTTCGGTTGACCCGCTGATCCCCTGCGTCGTGGACCGGGACGACGCTTCCCAACAGATGAGGACTTCCATGGAAGAGACCAATGTGACCCCCACGCCGGCGCAGGCTACGCCCGAGCCGATCACCCGTGCGGCCGATCCCCAGCCCGATACGCAGGCGCTTATCGCCAATGCCCAGACGGCCGAGCGCGCGCGGGATCGCTCAAGCCGAACAGCGTCGGGCTGTAGCGATGCAGCAGCGCATTGGCGACCGCCTCGCGACGGGTCAGCCGCTCGTCTCGCCCGCCGAGCGGAACCGAGACATGCGGGAAGGTCCGCGTCTTCTCGGCGGTATCCGCCACCTTGTCGAGAATGACGCGGCGGGCTTCGTCGATGGCGACCCCGCGACCGACCAGATCTTCGGCCAGGCTGCGCTCCAGACCGAGGCGGCTTGCGAGATCGTAGATGGTGCCGACCCGCTCGCGCTCGGCCGGTTGGGCCTAGGCGATCA
>NZ_JBJTER010000176.1:0-12716 GCF_046093005.1 Aestuariivirga sp. | reverse complement strand
AAGCAGACCGAGCCTGCCAATGCGATGCTCACCCGCCTGTCGGGCTTCCTGCGCCACACCCTGATCGCCGAGCCCGGCAGTCAGGTGACGCTGGCGCAGGAGATCGAGACCTTGCAGCTCTATCTCGACATCGAACGCATGCGCTTTGAAGAACGCCTGCGCCCCGTGTTCGAGATCGAGGACGCCGCCCTGCCCGCCCAGCTGCCCGCGATGCTGCTGCCACCGCTGGTCGAAAACGCGATCAAGTACGCCGTCAGCCCGCAGGAGGAAGGCGCGCAGATCTCGCTCACCGCCCGCGTGATCGGGGATCGGCTACGGCTGACGGTCGAGGATACCGGGCCGGGGGCCGACGATGCGCCGCCCTCGCGCGATATGGTGCCCGGCCGCCCGGTTTCGACCGGCGTCGGCCTTGCCAACATCCGCAACCGGTTAGGCCAGGCCTATGGCGACAATCACCTGTTCGAAACCCGTTCGGAAGCTGGGGGCGGCTTTACCGTGCTGATCGAAATCCCCTTCACCCGGGCTGATGTGCCCGAACCCGTCACCGCCGCGCCCCGCGCCGCTGTGGCGGGGGCGGACAACATCATCCCCCTCAATCCCCCCCAACGCACAATCGGAAGCCCGCTATGACCATCAGAACCATCCTCGTCGATGACGAGAAGCTCGCGATTCAGGGCCTGCAACTGCGCCTCCAGCCGTTCGAGGATGTCGAGATCATCGACACCTGCGCCAACGGGCGGGAGGCGATCCGCAAGATCAAGACCGAAAAGCCCGATCTGGTGTTCCTCGACATCCAGATGCCCGGCTTTGACGGTTTCAGCGTCGTGAAGGGCGTGATGGAGATCGAACCCCCGCTGTTCGTCTTCGTCACCGCCTATGAAGAACACGCGATCCGCGCCTTCGAAGCGAACGCCGTCAATTACCTGATGAAGCCGGTCGACGAACAGAAACTCGCCGACACCATCGAACGCGTGCGCCAGCGCCTCGCCGAGAAGAAATCGGCCGAGGACGCGGGGCAATTGCTCGACGTGCTGGCCGAAATCGCCCCCGAACGCGCGGCGGATTTCGTCGAGACCACCACGGCGGCGACCACCGAAAGCGCAGACCGCTTCGAAAAGCTGATCAATGTGAAGGACCGCGGCCAGATCTTCCGCGTCGAGGTCAACACGATCGAGCATATCGAGGCGGCGGGCGACTACATGATCATCTCCACCGGCGACAATTCGCTGGTGCTGCGCGAGACGATGAAGGATCTGGAACGCCGCCTTGATCCCCGCAAGTTCCAGCGCGTCCACCGTTCGACGATCGTCAACCTGGATCTGGTGCGGCAGGTGAAGCCCCACACCAACGGCGAATGCTTCCTGGTGCTGGAAAGCGGCGCCGAGGTGAAGGTGTCGCGCTCTTACCGGGATGTGGTCGCCCGCTTCGTGCATTGATGCGAAGGAGCGTCGCCCCTGCGCAGGCAGGGGCCCATCCGGGCTGCGCTGTGCAGAACTCGGCGCGTGATGGATCCCCGCCTGCGCGGGGATGACGAAGGGGGTGTGACCGGCTAGGGAAATGCCATGACCACCTTCACCCTCCCCGGCTTCGACCTTGCCAAGTTCATCCGTGAGACCCTCTCCGAAGACTTGGGCGAGGGCCTGCCCGGTGGCGGGCGCGATGTGACCTCCGAAAGCGTCATCCCCGCCGACGCGCGCTTTACCGGCGTGATGGACAGCCGCGATGCGATCGTCGTCGCGGGGCTGCCGCTGGCCGAGGCGTTCTTCCGGCACCTCGACCCCGGTTGCGCCATCGAAACCCTCGCCAATGATGGCGACAAGGTGCCCGCCGGAACCGATCTCATGCGCATCGAAGGCCGCGCGCGGGCGCTGCTGACGGCGGAGCGCAGCGCGCTCAATATCGTCCAGCACCTTTCGGGCATTGCCACCCTGACCCACGCCTATGTCACCGCGATGCGCGGCCCTGATGGCAACCCCGCCTGCACCCTGCTCGACACCCGCAAGACTATCCCCGGCCTGCGCTTCCTCGAAAAATACGCCACCCGTCAGGGCGGCGCGCAGAACCACCGGATGGGGCTGTGGGACGCGGCGATGATCAAGGACAACCACGTCGCGGTCGCTGGCTCTGTCGGCGAGGCGGTGCGCCGCGCGCGGGAAGCGGGGGTGACGCGGATCATCTGCGAAGTCGACCGCCTCGACCAGATCGAACCCGCGCTGGCGGCGGGCGCGCATCACCTGCTGCTCGACAACATGGACCCCGCCACGCTGGCCGAGGCCGTGGCCATGGTCGCAGGTCGCGTCCCGACCGAGGCGAGCGGGGGCGTCAACCTCCAGACCATCGCCGCCAAGGCCGCCAGCGGGGTCGACTATATCTCGGTCGGCCGCCTCACCCAGAGCGCGCCAGCGGCGGATATCGGGCTGGATTTCAAGCCGCTATGACGCCGATCCGGGGGCCGCGACCGCTGGCGATCCGGGTGTTCGCCGCCGCCTTCCTCGCCGCCGCGCTGCTGCGGCTGGTGCGCGGGCTGGAGGATCTCGCGCTGGCCGAGACCGTGCTGGCGGTGCACGCGCCGTGGTTCGCGTGGGACCGCGACTGGACGATCGTGGCGCTGTCGGCGGAATTCACCATCGCGCTGATCCCGCTCACATGGATCTACCTTTTCGCAGCGCCCTTCGCGCGCTGGCTGGTGCTGGGCTTCGGGGCGCTGCGGCTGGTGTTCCTCGATCCGGCGGCGCTGGCCGGGCCGGTGCTGGTCGCCGTCGCGATGGCGAGCCTGCTCACCCCCCAGGCCGCCCGCTGGTTCGCCCGCCAGCCCGAGCCCGAGGAGGATGGCCCTGCGGTGTTCGAATAGCCTCATCGCCGCCCTCGCACTGGCCCTCCCCGCCGCCGCCAACGCGCAGGCCTACCAGTGCCGCGCCCCGCAGGTCGCCCGCGTCCCGGCGATCACACCCGATGGCCCGCGCCGGGTGCTGCCTGTCACCGGCTACACCCTCGCGCTCAGCTGGTCGCCGGAGTTCTGCAAGACCCGCGCCGCCGATCCCGCCCATGCGGTGCAATGCGGCGGGGCGAATGGCAGCTTCGGCCTCGTCGTCCACGGGCTGTGGCCCGAGAGCGGCGCCAGCTGGCCGCAATGGTGCGAGGCCAAGACCGCGCTCACCCCGGCGCAAGTGCGCGGCAGCATGTGCTTGATACCGTCCGCCCGGCTGGTCGCGCGGCAATGGGCCAAGCACGGCAGCTGCATGGTCCGCCGCCCGTCGCAATATCTCAAGGTCATCGGCATCCTGCGCGGCGGGCTGCGCCTGCCCGACTACGACCGCATCAGCCGCGAGGACGGCCTCACCGCCGGGCGCATCCGCGCCGCCTTTGCCGACGCCAACCCCGGCTGGCGCGAGGAAGCGATCGGGGTGAAGCTGAACGAACGCGGCTGGCTGGAGGAAATCCGCCTGTGCTACGCCAAGACCTTCCACCCCGCGCGCTGCACGCCGTCGCGTTGGGGGGCCAAGGACAGCGCCCCGGTAACAATCTGGCGGGGGCTGTAGGCGGGCGGCTGCGGCAGACTCATCCGGATAATTCGCCCGCGCCCCTTGCTGCGAATGGCCCTGTCGGGAATCACTTCGGCATGGCGATTCTCTCCGACAAATGGATCCGCACCCAGGCGCTCGAACATGGCATGATCGAGCCCTTCGTCGAAGCCCAGCGGCGCGACGGGGTGATTTCCTATGGCCTGTCGTCCTACGGCTATGACGCAAGGGTGGCGCCGGAATTCAAGATCTTCACCAATGTCGATAGCTCGGTGGTCGATCCCAAGCAGTTCGATCCCAGGAGCTTCGTCGACCGCGAGACCGACGTCTGCATCATTCCGCCCAATTCCTTCGCACTCGCCCGCACGGTCGAATATTTCCGGGTGCCGGAGGACGTGCTGGTGATCTGCCTCGGCAAATCGACCTATGCGCGCTGCGGGATCATCGTGAACGTCACGCCCTTGGAGCCGGGCTGGGAGGGGCATGTGACGCTGGAATTCAGCAACACCACGCCGCTGCCTGCGAAGATCTACGCCAACGAAGGCGCGTGCCAGTTCCTGTTCCTGCAAGGCAACGAGCGCTGCGAGACCAGCTACAAGGACCGCGCGGGCAAATACATGGGCCAGCGCGGGGTGACGCTGCCGCGGCTTTAGGGTTGCGGCTCTAGACTTGCCGCGCTCCCTCGCGCATCACGGCGCGCAAAGGAGAGTATGCATGACCACCCGCGAATTCGACATCATCGTCTATGGCGCCACCGGCTACACCGGGCGCCTCGTCGCCGAATATCTCGCGCACCATTACGGCCCGCGCGCGGATGGCCCAAAGTGGGCGATGGCGGGCCGCAGCCTTGCCAAGCTGGAGGAAGTGCGCGACTTGATCGGCGCGCCTGCCGATACCCCGCTGGTGGTCGCCAATGCCGATGATGATGCTGACCTTGAGGCCATGTGCCAGCGCACCCGCGTCGTCCTCACCACGGTCGGCCCCTACCAGCTCTATGGCGACAAGCTGGTCGCGGCCTGCGTCAAGACCGGCACCGACTATGCCGACCTGTGCGGCGAGCCTGCGTGGATGGCCGCCAAGATCGCCGAGCATCAGGCGGCCGCCGAAGCCAGCGGCGCGCGCATCTGCTTCTCGAGCGGGTTCGATTCGATCCCCTTCGATCTCGGCGTGATGATGACCCAGAAGGCCTGCGAGGCCAAGTTCGGCAAGCCCGCCCCCCGCATCCGTGGCCGCGTCCGCGCGATGCAGGGCACCTTCTCGGGCGGGACGGCGGCGAGCCTCGGCGCGACGATGAAGGCGGCGGCGAAGGATGTCTCGGTGATCGGGGTGCTGCGCAATCCCTTTGCGCTCACCCCGGGCTTTGAAGGCCCGGACCAGCCCTCGGGCATGATCCCTTCGTATGAGGACGATCTCGGCAAGTGGTCCGCGCCCTTCGTGATGGCGCCGATCAACACCAAGAACGTGCACCGCACCAACTTCCTGCTCGGCCACCCCTATGGCGCCGACTTCCAGTATGACGAGATGATGCTGACCAGCCCCGGCGATGTCGGCAAGGCGGCGGCCAATGCGGCGGTGGAGTTCATGAAGAACCCCTTCGGCGCCAAGCCCCCCAAGCCCGGCGAGGGCCCGACCAAGGAGGAGCGCGAGAACGGCTTTTATGACGTCGTCTTCGTCGCCGACATGCCCGATGGCGGCCGACTGCAATATGGGGTCAAGGGCCGCTATGATCCGGGCTATGGCTCGACCAGCCGGATGCTGAGCGAGACGGGGATTGCGCTGCTCAGCTGCACCAAGCCGGGCGGGGTGGGCACGCCGGGCGCGTTCCTTGGCGAAGACCTCGTGAAGCGGCTGGAGGAACATGCCGAACTGACCTTCGCGGTTGAGGAATAGGCCTTATCCCGCACCGGGTGCGGAACATCCGGCGGGGGCTGGCGTTGGGGCTGTCGGAGGGGTGTCGCTGTGACGAAAGGCGCTGACTCCCGTGACTTTGCCCCAGATGCAATTGCTGATCGCCCTGCTCTCCGCCGCCTCGCTGCTGTCGGCGGCGTGGCTGGTGCTGCACGCCCGTGACGTCGCGCTGCTGCTGCGCCCGGTGCTCCCGCTGGTGCCGGGCGAAGGGCGGCGGCTGGCGAGTTTCCGGGCGGTGAGCGCGGCGATCACCGTGTTCGGCTTCAGCATGGCGGGCGAGGTGTGGATCGTGGCGCGCGCGGCGGGACTATCGCCCCTGACGTGAAAAGGGGCCGCCGGCCTTGGCCGGCAGCCCCCTTTTGCGACCCTGTCCGGGCGGGCGTGGCTCAGAAGCTGAGGCGTACGCTCGCGCGGAAGTTGCGACCCAGCAGGGGCACGAAGTCCTTGGTGAAGCTCGCATGGCGGCGGCCGTTGACGTCGAAGATGTTGTCCGCCGCGACCAGCACGGTGACGTTGCGGTTGGCGGCAAAGGGCCGCCACGCCGCCATCGCGTTGACCAGCGTGAAGCTGTCGGTCGGCGTTTCGAAGGCGGTGACGCGGTCCTGCGCATCGAACCACTGCACTTCGCCGCGCAGGTCGAAGGCATCGGTCTGAGCCTCCAGCGCGCCGAGCAGAGCCAGCGGCGGGATGCGCGGGACGGCAGTGCCATCGGCCAGCTCCGCCTCGGTGTAGGAGGCTCGCAGATCGGTCAGCAGGCGGAAGCCGTCGCTGTCGATGATCGGGTAGTTGAGTTCCGCCTCGAAGCCCCAGAAATCCGCATCCTGCTGGAGATACTGGAACACCGGCAGATCGTCTTCCTCGGCCCCGGTTTCTTCAAGGAAGATGTAGTTATCGAACCACTGACGATAGGCGGTGAGGTTGAAGGTGCCCGCCCCGATGCTGCCACGGGCATAGGCTTCAAGGCCCCAGGCGCGTTCGGTGGTGAGGTCGGCATCGCCGATCTCGAAGGCCTGGGTGGCGATGTGCGGGCCGTTGGCGAAGAGTTCCTCGGCGGCCGGCGCACGTTCGGCGCGTGAGCCGTTGAGGCCGATGCGCACGCCCTCGATCCCCTGATAGACCAGGCCGAGCGCGCCCGAGAAGGTGTCGTAATCCCGCTCGATCCGAAGGGTCTGGGCCTCGACCTTGGTGAATTCGGCGCGCGCGGCGGCTTCGATCTGGAACGCGCCGGTGCCGTATTCCTGAAGCGTGAACAGCGCGACCTGATCAGTGAGGTTCGGCGGCACATAGGCTTCCGCGCCCACGGCGGCGAAATCGCGGTGGAGATACTGGATGCCGCTCGACCCGCGCAGCGCGCCATCCCCGCGCTGCACCAGTTCGGCGCGCGCTTCGATGCTGGTCGCATCGAAGGTGGTGCCGACTTCGTCGCCTTCAAATTCGGTGTGGGTGTAATCGGAATAGCCGACCCGCAGCTTCAGCCGCTCGAAGGTGCCTTCGCCGAGGTAGAGATCGCCCTTCAGATCGGCGCGGAACTGCTTGAGGCCGATGCGGACGATTTCCTCTTCCTCGTCACCCGCGCCAAACGGGGTGATCGCCGCCGCAGCGGCCACTTCGCCGCCGTGGTCGTGCTTGAGGCCGGGGCGCTTGGTGACGCCGTAATTGGTGTCGTACCAGCCGATCGACGCGCCGAGCGTGCTTTCGCCCAGGATCAGGCCGAGCCCGGCATTGACCGTCCAGCTGTCCATGTCGCTGTTGGGGATGAACCCGCGCTGGGCGGCGGCTTCGCGGAATTCGGCGGCCTTTTCCAGCTCGCCGTCCGCGGTCTTTTCAGCGGCTTCCTCCAGCAGTTCCTCGCGCAGTTCGGGGGAGAGCTGGAACCCGCCGATCTCGGCATTGCCGGTCTTGCGCCACGATCCGTCGACATGGAACACGAGGTTGCTGGTCAGCCCGAAATCGACGCTCGCCGCGCCGGTGCGCAGGTTGGTGGCGCTGTCGATCCCGGCAAAGCCGTCAACGTGGAAATCCTCGTCCGGCATGCGGGTCGGGATACGCTTGTCGACGACATTGACCGCGCCGCCGATCGCCTGACTGCCGTAGAGCAGCACCGCAGGGCCGCGCAGCACTTCGATCCGTTCGACCGTGATCGGCTCGATGGTGGTGGCATGGTCGACCGAGGTGTTGGAGACGTCCGCCGTGCCCACGCCGTCGATCAGCACGCGCACGCGCTCACCCTGCTGGCCGCGCAGGACAGGGCGCGAGGAGCCGGGGGCAAAGCTGGTGGAGGACACGCCGGGCAGCTTGGCGAGCAGGTCGCCGATCTGGCCGTTGATCGCATCGCGCTGGATCTGGCCAATCTCGACGACGCTGGTGCCGGCCAGCACGTCAAGCTCCTTGAGGCCATTGGCGCTGACGATGATCGTGCCGTCGCTGGCGGTCTGGCGGTTGTGGACGTCATCCTCGACCGGGGCAGGCTGTTCGGCGGTCTCGGCCAGCGCGGGCGCGGCGGTGACGGCCAGACCCAGCACAGTGGCAAGGGCGAGGCGCGAGGGAGCAAGAGAGGACTTGCGAAGGGTCATGAGGCTTCCCGTTGTTTATATGAGATAACGTATCACGCGCCTAGCGCCCTCGCCGCCGATTGCAAGCGCAAATGCGCCGCGGTTCGGCCAACCGGGGTTTGACATCGACGACCAACTTTGTTGGAGTGCCGCGAGGGCAAAAGGGGGGCATGATGGCGCGACTTGTCAGGTTCGGGATTGCAGTGGCGGCCTGCGGCCTTGGCGCGGCAGCGCTGGCACAATCTGCGCCGCCGGTTGCCGTGCCGAAAATGCAGGCCTGCACCGGCGGGTATCAGCCGCCGGTGATGATCCGTGCATCGATGATGCGGATCACCGAAAACTACCCCGCCCGGGCCCTGCGCGAAGGGGAGGAAGGCGTGGTCGGTGCCGCCATCACGGTCGGCCTCGATGGCCGCGCGATGGATGTCGAAATCACCCAGCGCGCCGAATCCGAAGATCTCAACAACGCCACCATTCAGGGGATCCTGCGATATGGCCGGTTCATGCCCGCCTTACAGGATTGCAAGCCGGTGGTGGGGGAGTTGCAGCAGACGATCCGCTGGGCGCTGGGGTGATGGCAGCGCTGCGGTGGGCGGGCCTGTGCCTGGCGGGCGGGCTGGCCGGGCTGGCCGTGCCGTCCGGGCCGAGGCGCAAATCGGTCGCAGCGCCTGCTTTGTCCGCGTGACGGCGCTGCGCACCATTCCCGGCCTCGCCAGCGCAGTGCCGCAGGGCGAGGCGCTCAATGCCGCGCCCGATGCGGCGCGGCTGCGCGCCTATGATCAGAGCCTTGCCAGCGCCATCGCCGCGCTGGGAACGGGCCCGGACATCGCGCTGCGCCTGCTCGATGTCGAATCGCTGGTGCATCGCGTGTCGGAATGCGCGACCTCCCTCGGCACGCCCCTCGATCAGGTCGATCGGGCCGCCGCCGCGCTGGACAATGCCTTCCGCGCCAATGTCGCGCATTATGCGCTCAAGGCCCCCCGCGCGACAGACAGCCCCGAACAGCGCCGGTTGCAGGAACGCATGCTGGCCTCGACGCGGCTGACCAAGGCACTGGCCGCCAGCGGGCGGACGGCCGACCGCGATCAGGCGCTCCGCACTGAAGCGCAGCTGATCGCGGCCGCCGAGGCCGAATGGGAAGCCGGACGCGAAGCGCGCGAGCAGCAGCGGATGGCCGAAGAGCGCGCCCGCAACGCCCGGGCCGAAGAAGAGCGGGTGCGGCAGGCATCGGCACAGGCCATCATGGATGACCGGCTGATCACCCGCGCGGTGCTCACCGAGTTCAAGCAGATTTCCGACGGCCACCTCGGCCTCAACATGTCGCGGGGGCTGAGCGAATTCACCACCAGGCCCGGCGATCAGCCCGGTTTCAGCGAATACTGGAATTACGACAGCGGCGAATTCACTTTCACCATCAAGGGCGCCCATCCGACGTTCCAGCGCTATCGCTTTTCGATCCGGGATTCCGATTGCCGCAAACCGAATGCGAGCAAGCCCGAATATCTGTGCACCTTCACCGCGCAGACCGAAGCTGAGGTGACGCTTGCCGGGACACAGGTGGTGAACGATCAGCACGGGCCTGTACGGCTGACCACCCCGATCGTCTGGAACGGATCGCGCTGGTCGGCCCCGCTGGTGCGCGCCGCGGCCGAGCGCAGCTTTGCGGCAGCCGCCGTGGCGCCATCGAGCGGATCGTCCGCTGATCCCAACCGGGCTCTGTGCCGATCGCTCCACGCCGGGGTGGCCGCTGCCGGTGGCCAGTCAACCTCAGGCGCGCTCAGCCCGCAGACATGGGGCTGCTGACCGGGCCACGGCCCGGTGCTGCCCCGCAGGGCGACAAGACAGTATGATGATCGGAAAACTGGAGCGGGTGAAGGGAATATATTAAATAACTAGAATTAAACAATATTTTTTGATAGAATTACCCACACAGAACCTACACAGTAACGGACATTCAGTAGGTTAGGCGAGAAATCTGCACAGATTCTGCACAGTGGGGCAAGGGAAATGAAATTCATCACCGACAAGGAGCAGATAAAACCCGGCCTTATCATCTTCCGACGCGGCGATGTCGGCCACGACCAGTTCTATTGCCGCATCAGAATCGGGAAAGAAGACCGCTACAAGACCATCTCCCTCAAAACGTCAGATCGGCAGACAGCGCGCGACCGCGCGATGGATCAGGATGCCGACATCCGGTTCCGCGTGAAGCATGACGTTCCCGTATTCAATCGGCCCTTTTCGCAAGTGGCCGAGGAATACGCCGACGCGCAGCAACGGCGCGCCAACGCGGGCGAGGTCAGCCAAGCCCGCGCTATGAACGTCAAAAACAAGGTCAACGGCCCACTAAACGCCTATGTGGGCAGCACCCAAATTCACTTGGTCGGTCAGGACCGCTGGTCAGAATATCCGCTTTGGCGGCGCGAGAATGGTGTCGGTCGGCGCAATGGAGTCATCAGCGATTCCACCATTCGCATCGAGATGAGCATCTTCGCCGCCATCATGAACTTCGCCGTAGCCAAGCGCTATGTGCCCGCGCACCATCGGTTTGAGGGCATGCCCAAACTCAAATCCGCACGGCGCGACGAGTTCACGCTGGAGGAATACCGCAAGCTGCACAGCGTAGGCCGCAAGTGGATGAAGGAGGCGACCACGCCGCAGGGCATCTGGTATCGCCAGATGTGCTACAATTTCATCCTCATCATGTGCAACACGGGGATGCGCCCGCCCGAGGCGAAGAATCTCCGCTGGCGCGACATCACCAAAGCGAAGGATAAGGACGGCACCGACATTTTGGTGCTCTTCGTCCAAGGCAAAGGCAAATCGCGTCAGCTCAGTGCCCCCAAAAGTGTCGGTGACTATCTCGACCGCGTCCGCGCGCTCTCCAAAGCCACCAAGCCCGATGATTCCGTCTTCACCATCATCAATGGCAAACCTGCCGTCTGGCTCTACCGCGACACCGTCGAAGAGTTGCTGAAATACGCCAACCTGCGCGACGGGCCGAGCGGCATTCCCCGCACCACCTATTGCTTCCGCCACACCTATGCGACGTTCCGCCTCTCCGCAGGCGTCGATGTCTATATCCTCGCCCAGCAAATGGGCACCTCCGTCAAAATGATCGAGCAGCACTACGGCCATGTGAACACCATCAAACACGCCGACCGCGTGTTGATGGGCATTGGCGGATGGGATGCGATGCACACCGAGATGGACGCGGAAATCGAAAAGCAGGAGGCAAAAGCGAAAGCCACGCAGGCCATCAAGGCGAAGCAGCCCACCAAGCCATCCCGCTCCAAACGCTAACCCCGTATCGCCGATACTCACCGGGCGTTGGCGTTTTCGCCGATGTTGCCCGACGGACCGCTGGTGCTCTTGAGTCGTGCAACCGGCCCTCCCTTCCGCGAGATTGCCAATGCACCGCTGGTGCTTCTCGATTGGAAATCTCGCCAAGTGGGTGTGGGATTAGGATGCGCCGAGCCTCAAGCAGCCCCCATGCCCGCGTCTTCCTGCCCGATGCACCGCTGGTGCCCTCAATCGGCAGGCTTACTCTTGCCTCACCCCCTTGGGTGAGCCTCATTGGACTGACCTATTGGATTTGCCGTTCGCCCGCGCCAAGCGCAGTTTATTGTCGACTTCGCGTCCGCATCGCGCGCAACATGCGCCGACGCCAACGGCACAAAGCCAAGTGAGATTTGAGCTGCGCCACCAACTGCGTGGATGCGGAAACGATACCGGCGATGAGATTCAGGCTGAACAGTTTCATGGAGTCCTCCCCCTTGCCCCGCGCGGAATTGCGCGATGGATGAGGGAGCCTCGGCAGGCCATTCATGGGGATGGGCATAGGTCGCAACATGCGCCGCCATGCGGGATAGAGCTGCACACGGCTTGCCACGGAAGACTATCGCCTTGACCAGCCCTTGCGGTCTGCCAAAGCTAACAAAGACAACGCGCTATCCGCGCTGCAAGGGGGACGATTTCACTGATTTTTGAGCCTGAACGGTCGCGGCGGCTTCGTCGCCCGCGCATGAATTACGGCTTTGCATCACCGAATCGCTTCCAGTATGTTGGTGGCAACTAAATGATAACTTTGGAATAAAAGGGCGTAACACGCATGCTGACCGGTGAAGTTCGCAATCAAGTCGATCAAATATGGAACGCCTTTTGGTCAGGCGGCGTCTCCAACCCGCTCTCCGTCATCGAGCAGATCACCTATCTGTTGTTCATCAAGCGCCTCGATGACCTCCACACGCTCGAAGAGAACAAGGCCGCAAACCTTGGCATTGCGATGGAGCGCCGGATTTTCCCCGAGGGGAACGACGAACAGGGCCGCCCCTATTCCGATCTTCGCTGGTCACGCTTCAAGAACTTCGAAGCCCGCGAGATGATGGACGTCGTCGCCGAGCGCGTGTTCCCATTCCTGCGCGCCCTGGGCGAGGAAGGCTCCAGCTACGGCAAGCACATGGAGGGCGCGCGGCTAGGTTTCAGCAACGCGTCGCTGCTCGCCAAAACCGTCGATATGCTCGACAAAATCCCGATGGAGGACCGCGACACCAAGGGCGACCTCTACGAGTATATGCTCGGCAAAATTGCCAGCGCAGGCACCAACGGCCAGTTCCGCACCCCGCGCCACATCATCCAAACCATGGTCGAGATGATGCGCCCGACACCCGAGGACGTCATCTGCGATCCCGCATTGGGCACGGCAGGCTTCCTCGTCGCCGCAGGCGAATATATC
>NZ_JBJTER010000175.1:0-5829 GCF_046093005.1 Aestuariivirga sp. | reverse complement strand
CCGTATAGCCGACCGCTCCCCCAGTCCTTCACGATAGCGCCGCTCTTCGCATGGCCCGCCCGCCGAGTCGTTTTGACTCACCCCAGCCGCCTCGATTGCTCTTCACATCTTGCCAAACGGACACTCCGTGTTTTCCAGCAGCACGTCAAACCCGGCCGGGGTCAAGCCCAATGGATGGTCAAGGCCGGAGAATGCGGCGCGCAAGGCTGTCTTGCCTGCCGCGCCAGACCACGGGGCCGACCCGGTCCGCGCCCTGCTTCTACCCGGTCCCAAACCGCCTGAGGCGCAGCGCATTCGCCACCACGAAGACGCTCGACAGCGCCATGGCGCCCGCCGCCAGGGCGGGTGACAGCAGCATGCCATTGACGGGATAGAGCACGCCCGCCGCCACCGGGATCAAAAGCGCATTATAGCCGAAGGCCCAGAACAGGTTCTGCCGGATGTTCCTCAGTGTGGCGCGCGAGATGCCGAAGGCCGTGGCGACGCGGCCGGGATCGCCCGACAGCAGCACCACATCAGCGCTGTCGATGGCGATGTCGGTGCCGGTGCCCATCGCAATGCCCACATCGGCGGCGGCGAGCGCCGGCGCGTCGTTGATGCCGTCGCCGACGAAGGCCACCGCGCGGCCGCCCTCACCCAGGCGGCGGACGGCCGCCACCTTGCCATCGGGAAGCACCTCCGCCTCGACTTCGCTGATGCCGAGCGTTGCGGCCACGGCCTCCGCCGTCACGCGGCTGTCGCCGGTGATCATGGCGGTTTCGAGCCCCAGTTCCCGCAGGGCCGCAATGGCTCCCGCGCTGGCGGGCTTCACGGTATCGGCCACCGCGAGAATGGCCGCCACGCGGGCGCCGATTGCCGCGTAGACCAGGGTTTTGCCCTGCTGGCTGAGCCTGCCCGCCTGCTCCGCCAGGGGCGCGCTATCCAATCCAAGCTTCGCCATGTAGCGCGCGGCACCCGCCGCAACCGGCTGGCCGGCAACCACGCCGCGGGCGCCATAGCCGGGAACCGCCAGAAAATCCGTGACCTCAGGGAGCGCGAGACCCCGGCTTTGGGCAGCCGCGACGATGGCCATGGCGGCCGGATGCTCGGAGCGGCTTTCAACCGCGGCAATGGCCGCCAGCGCGGCATCGGCATCAAGGCCCGGCAGCGTCTGGACATCGGTCAGCACCGGGCGGCCCTCGGTCAGCGTGCCGGTCTTGTCGAAGGCCACGATCTTCGCCTGTTGCAGGCTCTGCAGCGCCTCGCCTTTGCGGAACAACACGCCCAGTTCGGCGGCCCGCCCGGTGCCCACCATGATCGATGTGGGCGTCGCAAGCCCCATGGCGCAGGGGCAGGCGATGATCAGCACCGCCACCGCATTGACGATGGCATAGCTCAAGGACGGCGCCGGCCCGAACAGCAGCCAGGCAAGGAAGGTGATCGCGGCAGCCGCCATCACCGCCGGCACGAACCAGGCGGTAATGCGGTCAACCAGCGCCTGGATCGGCAGTTTCGCCGCCTGCGCCTGCTCCACCATGCGGGTGATGCGCGCCAGCATGGTGTCAGCGCCCACCCGCGTGGCGCGGTAGGTGAGGCTGCCGTTGCCATTGACGGCGCCCCCCGCCAGCTCATCATCCACCGTCCTGCTCACCGGCATCGGCTCGCCGGTCAGCATCGACTGATCGACGAAGGACGATCCCGCGGTGACGATGCCATCAACCGGCAGCCGCTCGCCGGGGCGGACGTGGATCAGATCGCCCACCACCACATCGCCGATCGGCAGGTCGGCGATGGCGCCGTTGCGTTCGACCCGCGCCGTCCTGGCCTGGAGCCCGATGAGCCGCGCGATCGCCGCCCCCGCCCGGCCCTTGGCGCGCGCCTCCAGAAGCCTCCCGAACAGGATCAGCGTCACGATCACCGCGGCGGCCTCGAAATAGACATGCGCCGTGCCGGGCGGCATCACATGCGGCAGGAACGTCGCCACTGTGGAATAGCCCCAGGCCGCCGTCGCCCCCAGCACCACCAGCGAATTCATATCCGGCGCGCCACGCAGCAGTGCGGGAACGCCCGACTTGTAGAAACGCCGGCCCGGCCCAAACAGCACCGCCGTGGTGAGCACAAAGAACAGAAGGTTCAGCGTGAAGCGGTCGATGCCATGCAACCAATGCGCCACGGACGCAATGAGATGCCCGCCCATCTCCAGCGCGAACACCGGCAGGGTGAGGATCGCCGCCAGCCAGACATCGCGGCGCAGGCGGGTTTCTTCCGCCTGTTTTGCCGCCGCGAAGGCCTGATCGTCGCCCTGCCCCAGCCGGTGCGGCTCATATCCGGCATCACGAATGGCGGCCTCGATGGCGGCGGAGGGTGTTCCGGCCAACGCCGTGACGGCGGCGCGCGCGGCTGCCAGATTGACCGCCGCTGAAACCACGCCTGGCACGGCGGCAATCGCCTGCTCGACCCGGCGGACACAGGAAGCGCAGGTCATGCCCGAGATACCGATGTCGAAGCGCTGCTGCGCCACCTCGTAGCCGGCGGCGGATATCGCGGCGATCACCGAAGCCGGTTTGGCCGGCCCATCGAACCTGACATCGGCGCGCTCGGTCGCGAGGTTGACGGTAGCGCGGACAACGCCCGGCACCTCGGCGATGGCCTTCTCCACGCGGCGCACGCAGGAGGCGCAGGTCATGCCCAGCACCGGAAAGCTTGCGTCACGGGCGGCGGCGTTCATCGTCATGCTTGTACTGATGGGCAGGCGGGCGGACAAATTCAAGACTGAGACTGCGCATGAGGCCTTGACCATGGCGTGCGCCAAGCGCAGAAAAAGACCGCAATTCCGGCCAGGGAGACCCGCCAGATGAAATTCGCCGTCCCAGACCTGAGTTGCGGGCATTGCGTGGCCGCCGTGACTAAGGCGATCAAGGCCCTCGACCCTCAGGCGGACGTGAAGGTGGACGTGGCGGCGAAGACCGTGGCGGTTGCAACCGCGGCCCCGGTATCCGCCATCGCCGCGGCGCTGGCCGGGGCCGGCTACCCCGCGACCGCCGCCTGAGACGGTTTCAGCTTCACAAACCTGTCACTTCAGCTAGGTTGAGTGAAACGTCACTGGATTGGCCGTGCAGCAACAAGAATCCCCTAAGCCGGATAGCGAAACCGGCAGCCCCAACAAGCCGCGGCGCTTGTCCGATATCGTGCGCTCGATCAGCGCCGAGGAAGACATCACCGTGGGCAAGCTCGCGGATTCGCTTGGTGAGCGGGCCTTCGGGGCGCTGATGTTCATCTTCGCGGTGCCCAATATCATCCCAACGCCGCCCGGCACCTCGGCGATCCTCGGCCTGCCGCTGGTGTTCCTCACCTATCAGGTGATGATCGGGCGGCAAACCCTTTGGCTTCCCGCCGTGGTGCGTCAGCGGCGGATTTCCCGCGATATGCTGCAGACCTTCGTCTCAAAAATGACGCCCGTAATGACCAGGCTCGAACGGTTCCTCAAGCCGCGCGCGGGCCTGCTGATCAGTTCCAACCTGGCCGAGCGGGCGCTGGGGCTTGTGGCGTTTCCCCTCTCGCTCATCCTGTTTCTGCCCATTCCGCTCGGCAACATGCTGCCGGCGGCGGCCATCGCCTGCCTGGCGCTGGGCCTCGCCGAGCGGGACGGCCTCGCCGTGGCCTTCGGTTATGTCCTGTCGATCGCGTCGGTCGCATTGCTGGCGGCCATTTCATCAGCGCTCTACATCGGCGTGATGGCCTTCTTCCGGGCCCTGTTCGGCTTCTGAGTGCCTGCCTGCGCTTCCCCTGCCCTGGCAATCCTGCTAGTGGCAGCGGCAGTCGCAGTGCAAAGGACGTTTCCCCGTGTCGTCTCCCATCATCACCGTCATGACCGCCGCCGTACGCAAGGCCGCCCGCGCCCTGCAGCGCGATTATGGCGAGATCGCCTTTCTGCAGGTGTCGCAGAAGGGGCCCGGCGATTTTGTCACCATCGCCGACCAGCGGTGCGACAAGATCCTGCGTGAGGAACTGTCGAAGGCACGGCCAGGCTATGCCTTCCTGACCGAGGAGACCGGCAGCGTTCCCGGTACCGACCCCGATCATCGATTCCTGATCGATCCCATCGACGGCACCATGAACTTCATGCATGCGGTGCCGATGTTCGCCATCACCGTGGCGCTGGAACGCAAGGACGAGCTGGTGGCCGCCATCACCTACAATCCGGTGAGCGACGAAATGTATACCGCCGAAAAGGGCGGCGGCGCCTTCCTCAACAACAAGCGCCTGCGGGTGGCGCAGCGCCGCGACATCCACGACACGCTGGTCAGCTATGAAGTGCCGCACCGTGGCGGCAAGGACCTGCCCTTGTCGCGCGCCGAAATCGCCGTGCTGCAGCAGCGCGTGGTGGGAATCCGCAGCCCAGGCTCGGCGGCCCTGTCGCTCGCCTATGTGGCGGCCGGGCGCTTCGACGCCATGATCTGCCGCAACATTAGCAAGTGGGACATGGCGGCGGGCATCCTGCTGGTGCGCGAGGCGGGCGGCTTCGTCTCCGACCCGGACAGCGAGAGAAATCCCATGCAAACGGGCAACATTCTGGCCACCAACGCCGATCTCATGCCGCAGTTCAAGGCGGCCCTCGGCAAGGCGCGGGAAGCCTGACAACAAGGAGCCAGAAAACGCCATGAGCGAGCTTCACTGGAAATCGGCGGCCAAGCTGGTCAAGGGCTATGCCAGGAAGAAGTTTTCGCCGGTCGAGGTGGCGCAGGCCTGCCTCGCCCAGATCGAGCGCCACGACAGGACGCTCAACGCCATGGTTTCGGTGCGCCCCGAGGAGGCGCTGGCCGCCGCGCGGGCCAGCGAAAAGCGCTGGCTCAAGGGTGAGCCGCAGGGCCCGGTCGATGGCGTGCCCGCCCTGATCAAGGACCTGTTGCTGGTGCGTGGCTGGCCGACGCTGCGCGGCTCGCGCACGGTGGACAAGACCCAGGCCTGGGAGCATGACGCGCCGAGTGTCGCCCGGCTGCGCGAAAGCGGCGCGGTCTTTCTCGGCGCCACCACAACGCCGGAGTTCGGCTGGAAGGGTGTGACCGATTCGCCGCTGACCGGCATCACCCGCAACCCCTGGGACCCAACCAAGACGCCGGGCGGGTCCTCTGGCGGGTCCTCGGCCGCCGCGGCGGCGGGCTATGCGCCGCTGACCCTTGGTACGGATGGCGGCGGCTCGATCCGCATTCCGGCGGGCTTCACCGGCATCTTCGGCCACAAGCCCTCCTTCGGCCGGGTTCCGGCCTGGCCCTTGTCGCCGTTCGGCACGGTTGCCCATGTCGGGCCGATGACCCGGACCGTGGAAGACGCCTGCCTGATGATGAATGTGATCGCCAGGCCCGACCCGCGTGACTGGCATTCCCTGCCCTATGACGGCGCCGATTACACCGCCCGGCTGGGCAAGAGCCTGAAGGGCATCAAAATCGCCTACAGCCCGCGGCTCGGCTATGTCGAGGTCGACCCCCGCGTTGCGGCGGCGGTGAACAAAGCCGTCGAGGTCTTGGCTGCGCTGGGCGCCACAGTCGAGGAACAGGACCCCGGCTTCGCAGATCCCGCGCCCTGTTTCCGGGTGCTGTGGTGGGTGGGCGCGCGCACCCTGCTTGGCAAGCTGCCGGCGGCGAAGAAAAAGCTGCTCGATCCGGCCCTCGCTGATGTCGTCGAACAGGCGAAGTCGATTTCGCTCGACGATTATCAGGACGCCGTGCGGGCGCGCGGGCTGCTGGGCGCGCAGATGCGCCAGTTCATGGAAGGCTATGACCTGCTGGTCACGCCTTCGCTGCCGATCCCCGCTGTCGAGGCCGGCCGGCTGGCGCCCCAGAGCGCCCGCAA
>NZ_JBJTER010000174.1:0-63342 GCF_046093005.1 Aestuariivirga sp. | reverse complement strand
GGCAAGGTCATAGGCCGGATGGCCCATCAGGCAATCCTGGGTATCGATGATGCCCACCCGCCCGAGGCCCCGCCGGTCCGGCAGCCACAGCAGATTGGGCGAGTGATAATCGCGCAGCACCCAGACCGGCTTTTCCGCCTGGGTGAGCGGGAGCAAGTCCCGCCAAAGCGCCTCGAAGTCGCGGCGGCTTTCCGGCGAAATCTCGCTCCCTGTCACATAGGGCCAGAACCACGACGGCAGGAGATCGGCTTCGATCATCTGCGCCGCGATGTCATAGGGCGGAACACGATAGAGCTGGCCGTCGAGCGGAACCGCGGCTGGCCAGTCACGGCCCGCCATGTCGGCGAGCACGGCCACGGCCTCCCGCATCGGTTCGGTCATGTCCTGGCCGCCGCGCATCATCGCGCCATAGACGTTGCGTCCGAGATCCTCGATCACCGCGAGGCCTTTTTCCAGCTCATAGGCTTCGATGCGGGGCGCGCTGTAGCCACATCCGGTCAGCACGCCGTTGACCGCGATCACCGCGCGGATGTTCTCCGCGAGATGGGCGATGGCGCTGTAGGGCTTGCCGTCCTTCACGGGAGGCCCATCGGGCCTGGCTGGCATGTCCATCAGGATCGCCGGCTCGCCCGGCATCTCAAGCGTCTCATAGCGGCGGAACGAAGCATCACCCTCGAGAAAACAGCGGCGGGCCGCGGCCCAGCGGGTGTGGCTGAGAAACCGGCGGATCGCTTCGTTGCGGGTGAGCGCCTGCGCCCAGGCGCCTGACGCGGTGATCGTGGCCTCGCGGACCTCGCCGGTTCCCGACAGGGTGATCAGCAGCCGGTCCGCGAGAGGCCAGTCGATGATCTTTTCCGGCCACTCGACCAGCAACAGGCGCGCGCCGAGGTACTCATCGAGGCCGAGCTCCCGAAGATCCCGCGCGGCGGCGATGCGGTAGAGATCGGCATGGGCCACCGGCACCCGGGTCTCGTCATAGGTGAGGACGAGGTTGAAGGTGGGGCTTGGCACCTCGAGGCCCTGATCGCCGGCCAGCGCCCGGATGAAGGCGCGGGCGAAGGTCGATTTGCCAGCGCCCAGATCGCCCTCAAGCAACACCGCGAGGCCGGGACGCGCGAACATCGCGAGCTCGGCGGCGAAGGCCTCGAGGTCTTCAGCGCTGTCGAAACGGCGGATCATCTGCATGGCGGTCAGGCGGTCTTCCGGCCGTCGCGCGGGTTGAAGCTGCGCTGCGGCGGCGCGGGCCCGTCGAGCGGGAAGCTGCATAGGACCGTGGTTCCCTGGTTGATCTTGGAGAGCAGCGAGACCTGCCCCTCGTGGAGCTCCACAAAGCTCTTGACGATGGCAAGACCAAGGCCGGGGCCGCGATGGCCGCCGGGAACGGAACGCGACTGGAAACGGTCGAACACGTGTTTCTGGAATTCGGGGTCGATGCCGGGGCCCTGGTCGGAGACCCAAAGCTGCAGCTGGCCGCGCGCCTGCCGCGCCCCGATGCGGATCTTGGCGCCGCGTTCGGAGAAGCCGATGGCGTTCGACAGCAGGTTGGCGAGAATCTGCTCGACCCGTTTCGGGTCGGCGACGAAATCGGTGACATCGGCGCCGACCTCGATGTTGAGCGTCAGATCGCGTTCGTCGATGGCCGGCGTGAATTTCACCGCGACCTGCTCGAGGAGATCGGTCACGTTGACGCGCTCGAGCTTCAGTTCGAGGGCTCCGGCGTCGATCGCCGTGAGATCGATGATGGCGTCGATGATGGTCTTGAGGTCGATCGCGGACTTGCGGATGTCGCGCACATAGTCCTGCTGCTTGCGGTTGAGATCGCCCATCAGCCCCAGTTGCAGGCTTTCGGCGAAGCCCATGATGCTGGTGAGCGGCGTTCTGATCTCATAGGATACATTTGAGAGGAACATGTTCTTCAGGCGGTCGGCGGCTTCCAGCGCGTCGGCGCGTTCGCGCAGCGCCCGCTCCATGCGCGCCGAATCGGTGACATCGACGAAGGTCAGCAGGGTGTTGCCGTCTGGCAGCGGCACCGCCACGAACTGGATGATGCGGTCGAGGACCGGGATCTTGCCGCTGACCGGCTTGCGCTCGGAATCGAGCCTGGTCACGCTGTAGCGCACCTCGTCCCAGGACCGGGCGTCAGCGGCGAGCTGGCGGCCGTGGCGGGCGAGATCCTCGATATGCGGTTCGGTGGCGAGGAAGGCGGGGTCAAGCTGCCAGAAGCGCGCGAAGGCGGGATTGAACAGCTTCAGATTTCCATCCGAGCCCAGCAGCGCGATGCCTTCCTCGAGATTGTCGAGCGTTTCGCGCTGCACGCCGATCAATTCATTGTAGCGGCTTTCGAGGCGCAGCTCGTCGGTGACATTCTCGTAGAGATAGGTGACGCCGCCGAACGGATGCTGTTCGCAGACCACATGAAGGGTGCGGCCATCGGGCAGGTGCCACCAGGACTCGCGGGGTTCCAGCGTGGTGTAGGCGGTGAGCTGCTTCGCCTTCCACTCGCGGTAGTTGGCCTGCTCGGGCAGGCAGCGCTGGCTTCTCAGCGCATCGAGGATTTCGCCATCGGTGGGATGGGTGTCGAGCCAGTTCGCGTCGAGCGGCCATAACGCCGCGAAGGCGGCGTTGTGAAACCGCAGCCGCTGGTCCGGCCCGAAGATGGCGATCGCCGTGTCGAGCTTGTTCAGGGTCGAGGTATGGGCCTTGATGTGGCGGTCAAGTTCCTTCTCGGCATTCTCCAGTGCCGTCGTGTCGATGGCGAAGCCGGCGGCGCCGCCGGCCGCCGGGCCCTGCCCCACGGGGCGCGCCCGCATGACGCCGCCGACCACCGCATGGATTCGGGCTTCGCCGCCAGGACGTGTTTTCTCGGGAATGGCCGAACCGGCAATCTCAACGCCGCGGGCTACCGCCGTCTCGCCGTCGGGCGCATCGACCGCCGCCGCATAGCTCTTGTTGGCCCACACCAGCTTGCCGTCCGGGGCTCTGAGCCAGACCGGCAGCGGCGCGGCATCAAGAATGGCCCGCAACCGTTCGGCTTCCCGGCCGCGGCTCAGCGCTTCCTGGGACAGGGCGGCAATGTTGCGCCGTTCTCCGGCCAGCGGCCGGATGCGCAGCGTGGCGAAGCCGCCGGCGGTGCGGCCATCGGCCTCCAGCAACTCGCCGGACCCGGTGGCGATGCCGATGTTGAAGGCAGTGCCCTCATGGCGCAGGCCTTCGAGGCAGCCTGCAAGCACGCTGGCGGAATCGGGGGTCAGCCAGGCCGGGAAATCGAGAAGCTGCTCGCGCGGCGGCAGAAGCCCGGCCAGCCCATGCATGTTGCCCAGGATACGGTCAGGCTTCCCGGCGCCGCCGCGCCAGATCAGCAGCACATGCGCCTCGGCGGCAAGCGCCGCCTCGGCCTCGTTGAGGCGGAGTTCGAGATCGGCGGCCCGCCGCCGCGCCTCGTCTTCGCCGCGCGCCAGGCGGCGCAGGCTCCACATCGCCCAGCAGAACACCCCGATCAACGCCAGAACCGCAGTCAGGGCGATCGGATCGCCCGCCAGGCTGTTGCCGAAACCGGCGTTCATGTTTTCTCCGGTCAAAATGCCGGGATGGCGCACGAATCAGCGCGTCATCCGCCCCGCTCTTCCTATAGCGAAAAGCGGGGTGCGCCGGAATCCACCAATCTCAGTAGCGGTAGTAATCCGGCTTGAACGGACCCTGCGGGGCAACGCCGATATAGGCCGCCTGGTCGTCCTTCAGCCTGGTGAGCTTGACGCCCAGCTTTTCCAGGTGCAGGCGGGCCACCTTCTCATCGAGGTGCTTGGGCAGCACATAGACCTCGTTCCTGTATTTGTCGGTGCCGGCCGAGGAGAACAGCTCGATCTGCGCCAGGGTCTGATTGGTGAAGGAGGCGGACATCACGAAGCTGGGGTGGCCGGTGGCGTTGCCGAGATTCACCAGCCGCCCCTGCGACAGCAGGATGACGCGGGCGCCCGACGGCATCTGGATCATGTCGACCTGCGGCTTGATGTTGGTCCACTTGAAGTTCCGGAGCTCGGAGACCTGGATCTCATTGTCGAAATGGCCAATGTTGCAGACGATGGCCATGTCCTTCATCTGCTTCATGTGATCGACGGTGATCACGTCCTTGTTGCCGGTGGCGGTGACGAAGATGTCAGCGGTTCCCACCACGTCCTCGATGGTCTGGACCTGGAAACCGTCCATGGCGGCCTGCAGGGCGCAGATCGGATCAACCTCGGTGACGATGACGCGGGCGCCAGAGCCCTTGAGCGAGGCCGCCGAGCCCTTGCCGACATCGCCGTAGCCGCAGACCACGGCCACCTTGCCGGCCATCATCACGTCGGTGCCGCGGCGGATCGCGTCGACGAGGGATTCGCGGCAGCCATATTTGTTATCGAACTTCGACTTGGTGACGCTGTCGTTGACGTTGATCGCCGGGAACGGCAGCTCGCCCTTCTTCTGCAGCTCATAAAGGCGGTGAACGCCGGTGGTGGTCTCCTCCGAGACGCCCTTGATGGCCGCCTTGACGGTGTCGAACCAGCCCGGCTGCTCCTTGATGCGCTTCTGGATGGCGGCGAAGAGATATTCCTCCTCCTCGCTCTTCGGATGGGCGATGAGGCTCGGCTCCTTCTCGGCCTTGGAGCCGAGCAGGATGTAGAGCGTGGCGTCGCCGCCGTCATCGAGGATCATGTTGGAGGGGCGGCTGTCCGGCCAGTCGAAGATCCGGGCGGTGAAATCCCAGTAGTCCTTGAGGCTCTCGCCCTTGAAGGCGAAGACCGGAATGCCGGCGGCGGCGATCGCCGCGGCGGCATGGTCCTGGGTGGAGAAGATGTTGCAGGAGGCCCAGCGGACCTCGGCGCCGAGCGCCGCCAGCGTCTCGATCAGCACCGCGGTCTGGATGGTCATGTGCAGCGAGCCCGAAATGCGGGCGCCGCGCAGGGGCTGCAGCGCCTTGTATTCGGCGCGGGTGGCCATCAGGCCCGGCATCTCGACCTCCGCCATGTCGATTTCCTTGCGGCCCCAATCGGCCAGCTTGATATCGGCAACGTGGTAGTCGTGTTGGGCGCGGGTCATGGCTTGTCCTCGGTTAATGCTGGTTTCGCGGGGCCTATAGCAGCAGTCCGCCGCCCTGTCCACGCAGACATAAAGAATTCTTTATATTCTCTTTCCAACCTGTCACGGCGGTTTGCGCCTATATTGGGCCCATGACCGCGACCATCGCCTTCGACAACAGTTACGCCCGGCTGCCCGGCAGCCTGTTCCGGCCGGTATTGCCGACCCCGGTTGAAGCCCCCCGGCTGATCCGCGTGAACGAGGGCCTTGCCCGCGAGCTCGGGATCGACCCCGCCGCCCTGACCGCCGACTTGGCGGTGGGCAATGCGCTGCCGGACGGGTCTGCGCCGCTGGCCCAGGCCTATGCCGGCCACCAGTTCGGCCATTTCGTGCCGCAGCTGGGCGATGGCCGGGCGATCCTGCTGGGCGAGGTGGTGGACCGCCTTGGCCGCCGCCGCGACATCCAGCTGAAGGGCGCGGGCCCCACGCCATTCTCCCGCCGCGGCGACGGGCGGGCGGCACTTGGGCCGGTCTTGCGCGAATATCTGGTGAGCGAGGCCATGCATGCCCAGGGCATTCCCACCACCCGGGCGCTGATGGCGGCCACCACCGGCGAGAAGGTCTACCGCGAGGCGGCATTGCCCGGCGCGGTGCTGACACGCGTGGCGGCCAGCCACATCCGGGTGGGCACCTTCCAGTTCTTCGCGGTGCGGCAGGACCGGGACTCGCTCGATGCATTGGTGGCGCATGTGATCGACCGGCACTATCCGGCCATCGCCGGCGCGGAGAACAGGGCTTTGGCCCTGCTCGATAGGGTGATGGAGGCCCAGGCGGCGCTGGTGGCGCGCTGGGTGCAGACCGGCTTCATCCATGGCGTGATGAACACCGACAACATGAGCGTTTCCGGCGAGACCATCGACTATGGCCCCTGCGCCTTCATGGACGCCTATTACCCGGAGACGGTGTTCAGCTCGATCGACGAATATGGCCGCTATGCCTATGCCAACCAGCCAGGCATCGCGCAGTGGAACCTGGCGCGCTTCGCCGAAACCCTGCTCGGCCTGCTGGATGAGGACCGCGGCCGGGCGATCGCCACCGCCACGGCGCGGATCGAGGCGTTCCCGGCGCTCTATGCCCGCCACTGGGTGGCCGGCTTCCGGCGCAAGATCGGGCTCACCTCGGAGGAAGACGGCGATGCCGCGCTGATCCAGGCGCTGCTCGATGTTATGCAGCAGGCGCGGGCCGATTTCACCCTCACCTTCCGGCGGCTGAGCCTTGGCGAAACGCCGCCGGAACTTGGCGGCTGGCCGGATCTCTGGCGCCAGCGCCTGGCCCGCGACCCGCAAGGCCCGGAGCAGCGCCTGGCGCTGATGCGGTCCGTGAACCCGGCCTATGTTCCGCGCAACCACCTGGTCGAGGCGATGATCGCCGCGGCGGTGGAAAGCCAGGATTTCGGCCCCTTCGCCGAGATGCTCCACGTCCTGTCAACGCCTTACGAGGAGCAGCCGGGTGCGGAAGCCTATGCCATGCCGCCCATTGCGCCGGACCCGGCGTACCGGACCTTCTGCGGAACCTGAACAGGTAAAATTTTCCTATTGACTTTTTTCCTATCATATGCCATATGCACGGTCACGCGGACGTGCTTGTGCTGATTGACATTGTGAATTCTTTCTTGGGGCGGGGGCGGCGCCTGCCTCATTCCTCGTCGAAGCGGCTGGCTACCAGCTGAGTGAGCGCCTCGACCGCGGCTTCCGCGTGCGGGCCTCTGGCCTCGACCTGGATGGATGTACCCATCGCCGCGCCGAGCATCATGAGCCCCATGATCGAGGTGGCCGGCACCGACATGCCGTCGCGGCTCACCGTGATCTCGGCATTGAAGCTTTCCGCGCATTTCACGAACTTGGCCGAAGCACGGGCATGAAGGCCGCGCTGGTTGATGATCGCGAGCTCCCGGACGATGGCGCCTGTCGTTTCCCCGGCCAAGGTCATTCTCCGAGCACCTGGCTGGCGACATTGATGTATTTGCGGCCGGCGTCCTGGGCGGCGGCCGCCGCCTTGTCCAGGGCATAGTCCTTGCGCACCCGCGCCAGCTTCACCAGCATCGGCAGGTTCAGCCCCGCCACCACCTCCACCTTGCCGATTTCCAGAAGCGAAATCGCGAGATTGGAGGGCGTGCCGCCAAACATATCGGTGAGGATGATGACGCCCGCCCCGCCGTTC
The DNA here is from genome assembly GCF_046093005.1 of Aestuariivirga sp. Classification (GTDB taxonomy): domain Bacteria; phylum Pseudomonadota; class Alphaproteobacteria; order Rhizobiales; family Aestuariivirgaceae; genus Aestuariivirga. The sequence goes on along the minus strand of NZ_JBJTER010000174.1, from coordinate 56,070 downwards.
ACCCGCGCCACCGCCGCCGCGATGTCGGCGCGGCGCAAGTCCATCTTGTCGTCGGGGCCGATGGCGATGGTCTCGATTGCGGTTTGGGGGCCCACCACATGTTCCAGCGCCGAACGGAATTCCTCGGCCAGGCGGCCGTGGGTGACCAGGACGAGTCCGATCATGATGGTGGTGACGCTCCGCGGTTCCGCCGTTAGGGGAGGCGAACAATGCCCCTATCCCGGTTGCGATGCAATACGGTTTCAGCGTGGTGCGAACTGGTCCAGCGCGGCGCGCAGCCGGGCCGGTGCGGAGGCCGCCCCCGCATCCAGCAAGATCAGCGGCAAGGCGATACCGAGAATGTCCATGCGCGATGCGGCAAGGTCGGGAAGACGCTCGATGTCAGCGGCAGGGGTGAGCCGCACGGCAAGGCGAAGCGTGACTTCCGGCAGGGCGGGAAGCGATGCTATTCCGAGCCCCCTGATCTCGAGCCGGCCGGACAGAACCGCCGGGGCCATGGCGGTAAGGGCTTCACCGATCCTGCAGACTCTGACCTGATCATCCGCCACCAGCCGGGCGCTACGCATCAATCCTGTGAGCCCGCCGCCAGGCTGGTCGATCAGCCGCAGCGCCAGATCGGATTTGCCGGCGCCTGGCTTGCCAAGCAGCAGCACGCCCTCGGCGCCAATGGCGATGCATGTGCCATGGATGAGCGCTTCCTCATGCATGGGCCGCCGGAATCCTCACCGTGAAGCGCGCCCCCAGCACCGGCTTCTCGCCGGCCGCGTCCGGCTTGCCCAGCCGGTTCTCGGCCCAGATGCGGCCGCGATGCGCCTCGACGATCTGTTTCGAGATCGACAGGCCGAGACCCGAATTGGAGCCGAAGCTTCCTTCCGGCCGGTCGGTGTAGAAGCGCTCGAACACCCGTTCGAGATTGTCGGGCCTGATGCCGGGGCCGCTGTCCTCGACGCGGAACTCCACCTCCGGCCCCACCCGTTTTATCCGTACACTGATCATCGTGGCGGGCTTCGTGAAGGAGCGGGCGTTGTCGATCAGATTGCGCGCCACCTGGCCCAGCCGCGAATCATGGCCCATCACGGTGTAGGCGCGGGCCTGATCCATGCCCTGGGGCGGCCTGGCGAGATCGAGTTCCACCTCCGCCTGGCCGGGCTTGCGGGTGTCGTTGGAATAGCTGACGATCGTCTCGAGAAGCTGCGACAGGTCGAAAGCCTGCGCTTCGCCGCGCGCCAGCTCGGCATCGAGCCGCGAGGCATCCGAGATATCGGTGATCAGCCGGTCCAGCCGCTTCACGTCATGCTTGACGATGTCGATCAGCCGCTCGCGCTGTTCCGCGGTCTTGGCGTAGGCCAGCGTCTCGACGGCGCTTCGAAGCGAGGTGAGCGGGTTCTTCAGCTCATGGCTCACATCCGCCGCAAAGGCTTCGATGGCGGCGATGCGGCTGTAGAGCGCATTGGTCATGTCGCGCACCGCGCCGGACAGATCCCCGATCTCGTCGCCGCGGGCGGAGAAATCCGGAATCTCGACGCGCTTGTTGATGCCACGGCGCACCCGCTCGGCGGCGGCCGCCAGCCTGCGCAGCGGCAGGGCAATCGTGGAGGCGAGCAGAATCGAGAGCAAAATGGTGACGAGCGCCACGAAGCCGAAGGTCATCAGCACCACCTGGCGTTCGGCGCGCAGCACGTTGTCGATTTCGCCGCCGGTGGTCGAGAGCGCGAGCGCCCCCAGCACGGCGCGGAAGCGCTGCACCGGAACCGCCACGATCACCACGATCTGCCCGCGGTCGTTGAGCCGCACCAGGCTCACCTTGGCGCCGTTGAGCGCGGCGGCCACTTCCGGAAAGTCCTTGCCATTGTCGATCCCGTAATCGGGCTGTGTGGGGTAATCATAGCTGAAGGTCCAGCTCACCAGCCGGTTCCACAGCGCCGTGGGGCTGAAGCCGCTACCGTCGCTGTTGAGCGGCGGCAGATCGGTTTGCACGATATCGCCGCGGGAATAAAGAAAGCGGCTGTCGACGATCATGTTGCCGTCCTTGTCGATCACCCGGGCGCGGACCGTGGTATCGGCGAGAAGGCGTTTCAGAATTGGTCCGGCGGTTTCCGGATCGATCGGGAAATCCAGGCTGGAGAGCTGGTCCTGCTCGGGCAGCGTCTCATCGGCGGTTTCAGCGAGCGAGTCGGGGTCGATGACGATCGAACCGGTGTCGACGGAAGCCGAGCCCGCCACGGCTGCGGCGATGATCTGCGCCTGGGTGGTGAGGCTCTGCACCCGCGCGTCGATCAGGCCTTGCCGGAACTGATTGAAATAGAGAATGCCGGCGACAAGGATGATCAGGCCGAGCAGGTTGAGCAGAACGATGCGCGCGGTGAGCCGCTGCGATGCCAGACGGCGGAACCAGGCCCGGCGGGGGCGCGCGGTCTTCTCCTCCGCCGCCGCGATGGCGTCTTCGGCATCGGCGCGGTCGGCGGTTTCCGGCGGCATCGTGGTGTCGGACATTGTCGGTTACGGCCCCCCGCGGCCGGGCTGTCCTACTGCTCCTTGAACCGGTAGCCCACGCCGTAGAGCGTCTCGATGGCGTCGAAGTCCGGGTCGACCACGTTGAACTTCTTGCGCAGCCGCTTGATGTGGCTGTCGATGGTGCGGTCATCGACATAGACCTGGTCGTCATAGGCGGCGTCCATCAGCGCATCGCGGCTTTTCACGATGCCAGGGCGCTGGGCGAGCGACTGGAGGATCAGGAATTCCGTCACCGTCAGGGTCACCGGCTTGCCGTCCCAGGTGCAGGAGTGGCGGTCGGGGTCCATGGCGAGCTTGCCGCGCTCGATCACCTTGGCGGCCTCCTGCGGCGCCTGCGTCACGTCACGGCTGGCGGCACGGCGCATCACCGCCTTGACGCGCTCAACCAGCAGGCGCTGCGAGAACGGCTTCTTGATGAAGTCGTCAGCGCCCATCTTGAGGCCGAAGAGTTCATCGATCTCGTCGTCCTTTGAGGTGAGGAAGATCACCGGCAGGTCGGATTTCTGGCGGATGCGGCGCAGAAGCTCCATGCCGTCCATGCGCGGCATCTTGATATCGAAGATGGCCATGTCGGGCGGATTGTCCTGCAGGCCCTGCAGGGCCGCCGCGCCGTCATTATACTTCTGGACGCTGTAGCCCTCGTTCTCCAGCGCCATGCCCACGGATGTGAGAATGTTCCGGTCGTCATCGACCAGGGCGATCGTCGGCATCTTCTTGTTCATCCTTCAACACTGTCCTTGCTGTGGCACTAGGGGCGGAACTGGAACAAAATGTGGCAAGATGATAGGCCTTCCTGACGGGAATTGCGAGGTGGGAAGATGAGCGGACGGAGAAGTTTCAGCGCCGGGGAGGCCCGTAGCCTGCTGAGAAGGGCGCGCACCGCCACGCTCGCCACGCTCAATGCAGACGGAACGCCCTATGCCTCGCTGGTCAATGTGGCGTGTTCCGTGCAGGGCTGGCCGGTGATCCTGATTTCGACGCTGGCCTGGCACACCCGCAACCTGCTGGCGGACCCGCGCGCGAGCCTGATGGCGGCCGAGATTCCGCCCGAGGGCGATGCGCTGACCGGGCCACGGGTCACCATTATGGGCCGGTTCTCGAAAATCGCCCCGGAGGCTGCGGGCCGCCGCTACCTGGCCCGCCACCCCGCCGCCGAACTCTATGCCGGATTTGGCGATTTCGCCTTCTGGCAGATGCAGCCGGAGGCCGCCCATGCGGTGGCCGGTTTCGGCCGCATCGAAACCATGGGCGCTGAGGAAATGTTCCCCGATGCCGCCGAGATCGCGGCTCTGGAGGCCGGCGCCGTTGACCATATGAACGCCGATCATGACGACGCCATCCAGCGATTTGCAGAGAAGCTGCTGGGCGCCGCGCCCGGCGGCTGGCGGATCGCCGCGATCGACCCCGACGGCATGGACCTGCGGCGGGGCGAGGAAACCCGCCGCCTCGACTTTCCCGCTCCCGTGTGGACGGCGGGCGCGCTAAGATCACTGCTGGCCCGGCTGGGCGCTGAAACCAGAGACCCCACAATCGCAGGAGAAACATCATGAAAATCGCCTTGGGCGCCGACAGCGCCGGAAAACCGCTGCTCGACGTGATCGAGGCGCATCTCGCCGCCAGGCCGCAGCACAGCATCGCCAATCTGAGCCAGTCCGGCTTCTATGCCGATCTCGCGGCGGGCCTCGCGCAAAAGGTGAAGGACGGCGAGTTCGACCGTGGCATCCTTATTTGCGGCACCGGCATCGGCGTGTGCATTTCGGCCAACAAGGTGCCGGGGATCCGCGCGGCACTCACCCATGACACCTATTCGGCCGAGCGCGCCGCCAAGTCCAATAATGCCCAGATCATCACCATGGGCGCACGGGTCATCGGGCCGGAACTGGCCAAGGCCATCGTCGACACCTGGCTTGCGTCCGATTTCGACCCGAAGGGACCCTCGGCGGCCAATGTCGAGGCCATCAACCGGCTCGATGGTTCCGCCGGCGCATGAGCCACGCCGAAATCCGCGAGGCGGTGCGCAAGCTGTGCCTTGGCTACCCCGGCGAATACTGGCGGGCGCTGGACCGCGAACGGGCCTATCCGGCAGACTTTGTGGCGGAGCTGACGCGCGCCGGCTTTCTGGCGGCGCTCATTCCGCAGGACTATGGCGGGGCGGGTCTTGGTTTGAGCGCCGCTGCGGCCATTCTCGAGGAAATCCAGGCCTCAGGCTGCAACGGCGCCAGCTGCCATGCTCAGATGTATGTGATGGGCACGCTGCTCCGCCACGGCAGCGAGGACCAGAAGCGCCGCTACCTGCCTGGCATCGCGTCCGGCGCCGTGCGCCTGCAGGCCTTCGCGGTGACCGAGCCCGGAAGCGGCAGCGACACCGCCGCCATCGCCACCACGGCGCGGCGGGAGGGCGATCATTACATCATCCGCGGCGGCAAGATCTGGACCAGCCGGGCGGAACATTCCGATCTCATGCTGCTGCTCGTCCGCACCTCGCCCGCACCGCCGGGCGGCAAGCGCAGCAGCGGCCTTTCGGTGTTTCTCGTCGACATGCATGAGGCGAAGCGAAACGGGCTCAGCATCGATCCGATCCGCACCATGATGAACCATGGAACCACCACGCTGGGCTTCGACGACGTGCCGGTACCGGCGGAGAATCTGATCGGCGCCGAAGGCGAAGGCTTCCGCTACATTCTGTCCGGCATGAACGCCGAGCGCATCCTGATCGCCGCCGAATGCGTGGGCGATGCCCGCTGGTTCATCGAAAAGGCGGCATCCTACGCGAAGGAGCGTGTGGTGTTCGGCAGGCCCATCGGCCAGAACCAGGGCATCCAGTTTCCCATTGCCCGCGCCTACGCCAATATGCGCGCTGCGTCCCTGATGGTGGACGAGGCGCTGCGCCGCTTCGAGGCGGGCGAGCCCTGCGGGGCTGAGGCTAACATGGCCAAGCTGCTGGCCGCCGACGCCAGTTCCGCCGCCGCGGACACCGCGATCCAGACGCATGGCGGCTTTGGTTTCGCGGAGGACTTCGACATTGAGCGCAAGTTCCGCGAGACCAGGCTCTATCAGGTGGCGCCGGTCTCCACCAATCTGATCCTCTCCTATCTGGCCGAGCATGTGCTGGGCCTGCCAAAGTCGTATTAGAGCCTCGGGTGATGAAGTGAACCTGCGGTTCTATCGGCTATCGGCCTTGTGTCTTCTCCCGCAAGCGGGAGAGGACGATTCGGCGCGCGTTCAAATGACCGCTGGATACTCTAGATGACCCAGCACTATCAGGAATGGATTGGCCGCAGCCTTGTCCGCGAGGATGTGGTGACGGCGCGGCTGATGAGCGAATACCGCGCGACCCTCGATCCCTGGCTGTTCGATAATGGCGGTCCGGTATGCCCGCCGGGGTTTCATGCCTGTCTGGCCCCGGCCATTCCCGGCCTTGAAGACACCGGACCCGACGGCGCCGAGCGGAAAGGCCTGTTCCTGCCGCCCATCGCGCTGCCACGCCGCATGTGGGCGGGCGGCATGATCGAGACGCTGCGGCCCTTGCACCTGGGAGAGACGGTGAGGCGCGTCTCGGCCATCGCCGATATTCGTTTCAAGACCGGCGCGTCCGGCCCCTTGTGCCTCATTTCGGTCGATCATGAGATTTCTGGCGAGGCGGGCGTTGCCGTGCGCGAGCGTCAGGACCTGGTGTTTCGCGCGGCCGCAACCAGTGCTGTGGAGACCGGCCCTGAACAGCCGCTTGCCGCCGGCTGGATGGTGGAGGCCTCGCCGCTGCTGCTGTTCCGGTTCTCGGCGATGACCTTCAACGGCCATCGCATTCATTACGATGAGGGCTATGCGCGGTCCGAGGGCTATCCGGGCCTGCTGGTGCATGGGCCGCTTCAGGCGGTGCTGATGCTGAACCTGGCGGCGCGCCGGCGCGGCGCGGTTCCGGTGCGTTTCGAATACCGCTGTCTTGCGCCGCTGCCCGCTGGTGGAAGTTTCGGCGTGGCCTTCGACGCCGCGCATGCCGCCTATCGTGTTCTGCGTTCTGACGGCGTGGTGACGGCGGAAGGCCGCAGCTCAGGTGATCAAATCGGGTGACGTGCGGCCGGTCAGGCGTTCGATGTCAGCTATGCCGCGTGACAGTTTGATGAGCGATGACAGCGCCTGTTGCGTCTCCAGCCCGTGGCGGCTGGCGTCTGGTTCATAGCGTTCGAGATAGACGCGCAGCGTGGCGCCCTCGGTGCCGGTGCCCGACAGGCGGTAGACGATGCGCGAACCGTCCTCGAAGATCAGCCGGATGCCCTGGCCCGCCGAACGCGAACCATCGACCAGATCGTCATAGGCGAAATCGTCCGCCAGCGTGATGCCGTGCTGGCCGGGAAGCGCAACGAGTTTCGCGCGCAGGGCTTTCATCAGCCTGTCAGCGGCGTCCGAAGCGATGGTCTCGTAATCATGGCGGGTATAATAGTTGCGGCCGAATTCGCGCCAGTGCGCCGTGACGATGGCAGCAACACTCTCCCGCCGCCGCGCCAGAATGTTGAGCCACATCAGCACGGCCCACAGCCCGTCCTTCTCGCGCACATGCGAGGAGCCGGTGCCGAAGCTCTCCTCGCCGCACAGCGTGATCAGGCCGGCATCCAGCAGATTGCCGAAGAATTTCCAGCCTGTGGGCGTCTCATAACAGCCGATGCCGAGCTTCCGCGCCACCCGGTCAACCGCGGCGCTGGTCGGCATGGAGCGCGCCACACCGGCCAGGCCCTTCGCATAGCCGGGCGCCAGCGTGGCGTTGGCGGCGATGATGGCGAGCGAGTCCGATGGTGTTACATAAATGCCCTGGCCGATGATCAGATTGCGGTCGCCGTCGCCATCCGAGGCCGCGCCGAACAAAGGGCCATCCGGCGGCATCACACTGTCGACGAGTTCCTTCGCGTGCACCAGATTGGGGTCCGGGTGGTGGCCGCCGAAATCAGGAAGCGGCGTGCCGTTGATCACCGTGCCGCTTGGAAAGCCCAGCATGTCTTCCAGAATGGCCTTCGCATAGGGCCCGGTGATGGCGCTCATGGCGTCGAAGCGCATGGCGAAGCCGGTGCGCACGAGATCGCGCATCGCGTCGAAATCAAAGAGCGATTGCATCAGCGCCGCGTAATCGGCGACGGGGTCAACCACCGCGACGGTCGTGCTGCCAAGCTTGCTCTCTCCGATCCGGCCCAGATCGACAGGCGGTGTATCGGTGATGCGGTAGCTGCTGACCGCGCCCGTCCGGGCGAAGATCGCATCCGTGAGCTTTTCCGGCGCCGGCCCGCCATTGGCGGCGTTGAACTTGATGCCGAAATCGCCGTCTGGCCCGCCGGGATTGTGGCTCGCCGACAGGATGAGCCCACCGAAGGCGCGGTGCTTGCGGATCAAATGCGAGGCGGCGGGCGTCGAGAGGAGGCCGTCCCGCCCCACCAGCACCCGGCCGAAGCCGTTGGCTGCCGCCATGCGGATGGCGGTCTGGATCACCTGATCATTATAGAAACGCCCGTCGCCGCCGATCACCAGGGTCTGGCCGGCATAGCCTTCGAGTACGTCGAAAATCGACTGGATGAAATTCCCGGCATAATGCGGCTGCCGGAATACCGCGACCTTCTTGCGGAGGCCGGAGGTGCCGGGCTTCTGGCCAGGAAACGGCGTGGTGGCAATGGTCAGGATCATGCTGCCTTTGTGAGGGCAGACGCGGCTTTGCGCAAGATGGCTGATCACATGGTGGAAACCGACATGGCGGCGACGGCGGCGACGATCATCCCCAGTCCCACCCATTGCCCGGGTGAGACTTTCTCCTTGAGAAAGATGATGGCGAGAATCACCGAAATGGCGCCATAGGCCGAAATGCCGATGCCGGCGAATTCTTTGCCCGGCAGATGGCCCGACGCATTTATGGCGATGACGCCCACCACATCGAGCGCACCCATCACGAAAATGCCGGTCCACTGGTGTCTGCTGATGGGGGAGCGGTTTCCCTCGCCCAGCATGAAGGGCAGGATGGTGATCAGCGCGGTGGCGCGCGACAGCCAGGTGGCCTCGATCTCGCCCACCATCACCGCCGCTCTCTGGCCAAGCACGATCGAGCAGGAATAACCGATGACCGAGATCAGCGCGAAGAGCAGCAGCGTCGGCATCTTGCCGGGCTCCACGGCGTTGATGCCGCCGTCTTCGGTGCCGGAGCGGGCGACGATGATGGCGCCGGCCAGCGCCGCCGCCACGCAGGTCCATTGCAGCGGCGTGGGCTCCAGGCCGTTGACCACGCCCCACAGCACGGTGAGCACCGGATAGCCGGCGGTGAGCGGCCCGACGAGCGAAATGGGCCCGAGGCTGAAAGCCTTGAACAATCCCCCGACGCCCAGCCCATAGGCGAGGCCGAGGAGCAGTCCTGACATCAGCCCCTGCCAGGAGGACTGCCAGATGCGGCCGTCGTAAAGCACATAGAAGGACAGCAGAAGCCCGCCCGCGACCATCACCAGCGCTGCCATGCGGAAGGCGCCGATGCGCGCCGCCATGCTGCGCGCGATCAGGTCATGGACCGACCATGCCAGCGCCGCAAACACACCGAGAAGCACGGCGAGCATGGCGGCTGGTCATCTCTCTCTGAGGTGGCGGCGCATGGCTTGCATAAGAGCATGGCGCGGCAGCCGAAGAAACCGTAAAACGCTTGCCGTTGATGGCCGGCGCGATAGGTTGCGCGGGGGCCGGGAAAATTGCTGGTGAACCCTTATGTTTCTCTCCGTGTTCGAGATCTTCAAGATCGGCATTGGCCCCTCGAGTTCGCACACCGTGGGCCCGATGGTGGCGGCGGACCGGTTTCTGGGCAAGGCGGGCGCCGCCTCGCTGCCGCGCACCGGCCGCCTCACCGTGACGCTGCACGGCTCGCTCGCCTTCACCGGCAAGGGCCACGGCACCGACCGTGCGGTGATCCTCGGCCTTGCCGGGGAAAAGCCGCAGACCATGGACCCAGACCGGGTCGATGAGGTGCTCCGGCAGATGGCCGAACGCGGCAGCATCACGCTGGGTGAAGGGCATGCCGTGGCCTTCAACCCGGCGCGCGACGTGATCTTCGATTTCGGCCCGGCGCTGAAAGGCCATGCCAATGGCATGGTGTTCCGCATCCTCGATGATGACAGCAACACGCTGCTCGCCGAGACCTACTATTCGATCGGCGGCGGCTTTGTGCAGACCGAGGCGGAACGCGCCGCGCAGGTGGCGGCGGGCAAGGCCGAGAAGCCCTCCGTCGATGTGCCCTATCCATTCCGCACCGCCGCCGAAATGCTGGAGATGGGCAAGCGCGCCGGCCTCAGCGTGGCAGACATGAAGCGGGCGAATGAACGGGTCAGCCAGACACCGGAGGAGCTCGACGCCAATCTCGACCGCATCTGGCACGCCATGCGCGATTGCATGAACCGCGGCCTCACCATGACCGGCACGCTGCCGGGCGGACTCAAGGTCAAGCGCCGCGCCGCCGAGATTCACAACAAACTCAGGGAAGAGCAGGGCAACAACGCCATCCAGCCGCACCGGGTGATGGACTGGCTGTCGGTCTATGCCATGGCGGTGAACGAGGAGAACGCGGCGGGCGGCCGGGTGGTGACCGCGCCCACCAACGGCGCGGCGGGCGTCATTCCCGCCACCATCCGCTATTACCTCGACCATTGCCTGGGGGCGGACACTACCGGCATCCGCACCTTCCTGCTGGCGGCGGCGGCGATCGGCGGGCTGATCAAGCACAATGCCTCGATCTCCGGCGCCGAGGTGGGCTGCCAGGGCGAGGTGGGATCGGCCTCCGCCATGGCGGCGGCGGGCCTGTGCGCGGCACTTGGCGGCAGCAACGCGCAGGTGGAGAACGCCGCCGAGATCGCGCTCGAGCATCATCTCGGCATGACCTGCGATCCGGTGGGGGGCCTCGTCCAGGTGCCCTGCATCGAGCGCAATGCTTTCGGGGCGGTGAAGGCCGTCACCGCCGCCTCGCTGGCGCTGAGGGGGGATGGCACCCATTTCGTGCCGCTCGATACCTGTGTCGAAACCATGCGCCAGACCGGCCTCGACATGAGCGAGCGCTACAAGGAAACCTCGACGGGCGGCCTTGCGGTGAATGTCGTGGAGTGCTGAATTCGGCCTCATGCCGGTTTTCAGCCCCCCGCTCCGCGAGCATCTGTTCTGCCTCTACGAGCTTCTTGATTTCGAGAGCCATTGCCGCCTTCCAGGCTTCGAAAACCTTTCGCGCGACGTGGTTTCTGCCGTGCTCGCGCAATCAGCCCGCTTCTGCGCCGATGTGGTGGCGCCGCTCAACCGCAACGCCGACGAGGAAGGCGTTCGCTTCGAGGCCGGAAGAGTCACCACGCCCAGGGGCTTCCGCGAGGCCTATGCGCAGCTGGTGGCCGGCGGCTGGCCGGCGCTGACCGCCGCGCCCGAACATGGCGGCCAGGGCATGCCGCATATGGTGAACCTGCTGTTCGAGGAAATGCTCAACGGCGCCTGTCTGTCCTTCGGCCTGTTTCCGGGCCTCACCCGCGGCGCCTATGTGCTGCTGAACCAGCATGGCAGCGCTGCGCAGAAGGCGCTCTATGCGGCGAAGCTGGCGAGCGGCGAATGGGCGGGCTCGATGTGCCTCACCGAGGCTCATTGCGGCACCGATCTGGGGCTGATGAAGACGACGGCCATCCCGCAGGACAACGGCAGCTATGCGTTGAACGGCACCAAGATCTTCATCTCGGCGGGCGAACATGATCTGACGCCGAACATCGTCTATTTTGTGCTGGCCAGGCTTCCCGATGCGCCGAAGGGCAGCAAGGGCATCAGCCTGTTCCTCGTCCCCAAGGTGATGGTGAAGGATGACGGCACGCTGGGTGCGCGTAATCAGGTGTCCTGCGGCGCGGTCGAACACAAGATGGGCATTCACGGCTGCCCCACCTGTGTCATGAATTTCGAGGGCGCCACCGGCTGGCTGGTGGGCGCGCCGCACCAGGGCCTCAAGGCGATGTTCGCGATGATGAACGCCGAGCGCATCGCGGTGGGCATTCACGGGCTCGCCATTTCGGACGCCTCCTATCGCAATGCCGTGGCCTATGCGCGCGAGCGCCTGCAGGGCCGCGCGCCCGGTGGCCCGCGGGCCCCGGACAAGCCTGCTGACCCGATCATCGTGCACCTGGACGTGCGCCGCATGCTGATGACCCAGAAGGCGCTCACCGAAGGTTGCCGCATGCTGGCGCTGTGGGCCGCGCAGGCACTGGATGTGTCAGAGCGACATCCGGACCCTGCCACGCGGGCCGCGGCGGATGCGTTGGTCGCGATGCTGACCCCGGTGGTGAAGGCCTTCCTCACCGATTGCGGAACAGATGTCGCCAATCTCGGCGTGCAGGTGCTGGGCGGGCATGGCTTCATCCGCGGCAATGGCCAGGAACAGCATGTGCGCGATGTGCGCATCACCCAGATTTATGAGGGAACCAACGGTGTCCAGGCCGCCGATCTCCTGGGCCGCAAGGTGCTTCACCTTGGCCTGTTCGAGAGCTTCGCCGCGCCGGTGCGGGCTTTCCTGTCGGAACAGCCGGAACCGGAGTTCGCCGCGCCGCTTGCCGCTGCCTTTGGCCAGCTGGAGGAGACGACCGCGCTGCTCCGCGCCCGCACCGCCACAAACCCGGATGAGGCAGGCGCGGCGGCGGTTGACTACATGCGGCTGTTCGCCCTGACGGCCCTCGCCTATCTCTGGGCGCGGGCGGCCAGGCTGGCGCTGCCCAGGAGCAATGAGGATTTCTACCGCGCCAAGCGCGCCACGGCGCGCTTCTTCATGGAGCGCATCCTGCCGGAAACGCAGTCTTTGCAGGCCCGCATCGCCGCCGGCGCCGCGCCGGTGATGGCGCTCGACGAGGCCATGTTCTGAAGCCTGGCCAGGCGGAAAGCACCCGGTCCGGTCCGTTTGCTGCTCTTCCTTGCCATCGTGCCCGTCTGCCGCCATAAGCCACAGCCGTTGCGGCGCATCGGGTGTTGAGCGGGAATAGGCGGATGGCGGAAGCATTGCGGCTTGGACTGGCGGGGCTGGGAACGGTCGGCGGCGGGGTGCTGGACATTCTGGCGCGGCATGGTCACTTGGTGGCTGGCCGGGCGGGCCGGCCCATCGAAGTTGCCGCCGTCTCAGCCCGCAGCCGGGCGAAGGACCGCGGACATGATCTCTCCAGTCTCGCCTGGCACGACGACCCGGTGAAGCTCGCGGCCTCCCCCGGCATTGATGTGTTCGTCGAGCTGATGGGCGGCGAGGGCGATCCCGCCAAATCCGCCGTTGAAACCGCGCTCCGCCACGGCAAGCATGTGATCACCGCCAACAAGGCGCTGCTCGCCCATCATGGCGCGGCGCTGGCGCGGCTCGCCGAGGAAAATGGCGTGGCGCTCAATTTCGAAGCCTCGGTGGCGGGCGGCATCCCGATCGTCAAGACCATTCGCGAGGCGCTGGCTGGCAACCGGCTGGGCCGTCTGTTCGGCATTCTGAACGGCACCTGCAACTACATCCTCACCAAGATGGGCAATGAGGGCCGCGGCTTTGCCGAGGTGCTCAAGGAGGCCCAGCAGCTGGGCTATGCCGAGGCCGATCCGACCTTCGACGTCGGTGGCTTCGATACCGCGCACAAGCTCGCCGTGCTCACCGCGCTCGCCTTCGGCGCCGAGGTGAACCTCAAGGCGATCGACATCGAGGGCATCGAGGCCATCACGCTTGACGATATCCGCAACGCCTCTGACATGGGCTACAAGATCAAGCTCCTCGGCGTTGCCGTGGCGAGTGAGCAGGGCATCGAGCAGCGCGTCCACCCCACGCTGATCCCCAAGGGATCGCCGGTGGCCGATACCGACGGCGTGTTCAATGCCGTTGTGGTCAAGGGCGATTTCGTGGGCGATCTGATGCTGGAGGGCCGCGGCGCCGGCGCCCACCCCACGGCCTCCGCCGTGCTCTCCGATATCGTGGACATCGCGCGCGGCAATTTCCGGCCCGCCTTCGGCATTCCGGCGCTTCAGTTGCAGCCCTACAAGGCGGCGCCGCCCAGGGCCCATGAGGGCGGCTTCTACGTGGCGCTCACATTGCTCGACAAGCCCGGCGCGGTGGCCGCCGTGGCGCGCATCCTCGCTGACGAGAAGATTTCCATCGAAAGCATCGTGCAGCGCGGCAAGACCGAGAAGGACACGCCGCGCGCCACCGCGCCCTTCATCCTGATCACCCATGACACGGTGGAGAGCCGCATGCGCGCCGCCCTCGAGCGCATCGAGAAGGACGGTTATGTGGCGGCACGTCCGCGCATGATCCGGATCGAGAGGCTTTGAGCGGCGCCGTCTCACCCCGCGCCTTCCTCAACGTCGGGCGTTCGGCCTCGGCGCGGCGCTGGAAAGCGAGGCTCGAAGACCCGCGGCTTGCGCTCGCCATTGCCGAGCGTCATGACCTGCCGGAAATCGTTGGCCGCGTGCTGGCGGCGCGCGGGGTTGCCGCCGACGAGGCGGAGGCCTTCCTCAACCCGACCATCCGCGGCCTGATGCCGCCGCCTTCCGCAGTCCAGGATATGGAGAAGGGCGCGGAACGGCTGGCTGAGGCCGTCGTGGCGGGCGAGCGCATCGGGGTGATCGCCGACTATGATGTCGATGGCGTGTCATCGGCAGCGCTGCTCACGCAGTTCCTCAAGGCGGTGGGCGTGAGCGCGCGCGTCCACATTCCGGACCGTCTCACCGAAGGCTACGGTCCGTCGGCCCAGGCGGTGGAGGACTTGCGCGCCCAAGGCACGCAGCTGCTGATCACGCTTGATTGCGGGGTAATGGCGCATGATCCGCTGGCCCGCGCCGCCGAGCTGGGACTCGTCACCCTGATCGTTGATCATCACCAGGCGGGAGAGCTGCTGCCCGACGCCCATGCGGTGATCAACCCCAACCGCCAGGATGACATGTCCGGGCTCGGCTATCTCTGTGCGGCCGGCGTCACCTTCATGTTCGTGGCGGCGGTGAACAAGGCGCTGCGCGGCCGCGGCTGGTATGGGCCGTCGCGGCCCGAGCCCAACCTGCTGGCGTGGCTTCAGCTCGTGAGCCTCGCCACGGTGTGTGACGTGGTGCCATTGAAGGGCCTCAACCGCGCCTATGTCACGCAGGGCCTCAAGGTGATGGCCAGGCGGGAGAACCTCGGGCTCGCCGCGCTGGCCGACGCTGCCCGGCTCAAGCGCCAGCCCGACACCTATGCGCTGGGCTATCTTCTGGGCCCGCGCATCAATGCCGCGGGGCGGATCGGCAATGCCGCGCTGGCCCTGCGCCTGCTCACAACCGCTGACCGCGGCGAGGCGGCGCAGATCGCCCAGGAGCTCGAACGCCTCAACCGCGAACGCCAGGAGATCGAGTCCGCGGTGGTCGGCCAGGCGCTTGTGCAGGCCGATGCCATGCTGGGCAAGGAGCGCAACGGCAGCGTGCTGGTGGTGTGCGCCAAGGGCTGGCACCCGGGCGTCGTCGGCCTCGCCGCCGCCCGCCTCAAGGAGCGCTTCAACCTCCCCAGCTTCGTGCTGGCCGAAGACCGTGAAGGCCGGCTGGCGGCGGGGTCCGGACGCTCGATCGCCGGCGTCGACCTCGGCCGCGCCGTGCGCGAGGCCTTCGAGGCGGGGCTGATCGAGAAGGGCGGCGGCCATGCCATGGCGGCGGGCCTCACCTTGCGCACGGAGCGCCTTGCCGACCTGCGCGGCTTTCTCGAGGACCGCCTGAGGGATGAAGTGCGCGCCGCCGATGACCGGGCGCTGGCCATCGACGCGGCGCTCAGCGCCGGGGCGGCGACGCTTGAGCTGATCGAGCTGCTGGAGCAGGCGGGGCCTTATGGCGCGGGCCATCCGGCCCCGGTCTTCGCCTTTCCGGCGCATCGCGTGGTCTATGCCGATGCGGCCGGCAACGATCATATCCGCTGCACCATCGCGGCGGCCGACGGCAAGCGCCTCAAGGCGGTGGCCTTCCGGGCCATGGGCTCGGCGCTGGGCGAGCTGCTGCTGTCGGAGCGCCAGATGCCGCTCCATATCGCCGGGCGCCTGACCATCGACGACTGGTCCGGCAGCCGCACGCCTTCTCTGCACATCGAGGATGTCGCGCGCGTGGCTTGAAACATATGCTCAGAGCGTTTTGAGGTAAGCCCGAACCATCATCTTGAACCCGGCGTCCCCCCAAGCGAAAGCTGGGGTCCAGCTTTGACACGAATAAGCTGGATGGCAGGCTGGGCTGGCATGACGGCTGCAAAGAGCGATGCGATTTTGTTAAACCGCAAGATGCTCCAGGCTGCTCAGTCGGCTTGCCCTTCCGAATTCCATGCGACCCCAATGATGAAGAGAACTGCATAGTCCTGCTTGTTGCAACCCGCTACGGGTGGCATGACGCCGCCGGGCGGCACCGGGAAACTTTTCTGATCCGCCATATCGGGGCTGCATGACCCGCCGGCTGCCGGCGTGTAGCGGGCAGAACGGCACTTCAGATGCGTAACGTCATAGATGGTGGCTCTGTTCCCCAGTTCCCATGATTGCACACCCCGTGCGTCGGCCGGGTGCACGGTCAGGATTGCGGTAGCGGCACGTCTGCCCGTTACGAGATACTGTCCCGGCGCCAGAGGAAACCTCGGTTGCTCCATGATCAGCCCGTTCTCGTCAAGCCACCAATCATTGGGATCGAATGTCCAGTTTGACGGAGCAACGCCGCCCGCCGAAAGCAGTTGCCCGAAATTCCTGAGCCATACTCCCCTTGGGCCGGGATCAACCTCCCACACACCCCAGTGCTCCGCGCCTTTGCCACTGCTTGCGCCAGGTTCCGCAAGCGCCGCGATGAATTGCGTTGGAATGCGCTTGAACCTGACCGTGTCCGCAAACGCGTTGCCGCCCGCGAGCCAGACAGAAAAAAGGCCGATGACGAAGAGGATGTATCGCATGTGCCGGGAACCTGCGGATCTGGCGTTGATCGCCTGCTCCAAAGAACATATCGGATGATAATCAAGAAGCGGAGGGCCGGCAAGCTCCGCCGCGGCTGTTTGCGCAAACCATTCGGATCGGCGGCAAGCCGGTGCATGGCGGCCGCAAGTTTTGCCTTGTAATGGCGTTGAGAAGCGCCTATTTCTTCGCCATCGACACTTTTTGGTCTGACGGGCTGACCTCGCGCCTTTTCCCTTCGCACGAGTTCTTACCTTCTCTTCAAGAACATCGGTGAGTCTGCTCCGCAATACCGCGGGCAAGCTCGTGCATTGCAAAATCAAGGAAAAGACATGCAAACAGGTACAGTTAAGTGGTTCAACTCGCAAAAGGGCTTCGGCTTCATTCAGCCTGATTCGACTGGCCCGGATGTGTTCGTGCACATCAGCGCGGTTGAGCGGGCAGGCTGGAGCAGCCTCAATGAAGGCCAGAAGCTTTCTTACGAGATCGTCACGGACCGCCGCAACGGCAAGTCCTCGGCGGATCGTCTGCAGGCGGTCTGATCACCCTTAAAACTCCGCTCGTGAGCCACGGATGTACTGGCCACGGGCTTAGCGCCTTCCGACTGTGAGCCACGGATGTACTGGCCACGAACGGGAGGCTCTTGGGAGCGCCGGTGCCGGGCACCGGCGCACGCCTTGGCATGGCCGCATCACCGCGAGGAAGGAACTTGGCATGCCGGTTTCCGGTACGATTTATCTTTACCGCTCGGCGAAAATCGATGGCCTGTTTTGCTTTTCGAACGATCCTGACCCGGAGAAGCTTCCCGCGAGCCTGTCGCCGTGGCGCCGCTTCGGCGTTGTGAAGCCGGGGGAGAACCTGCCGCATGGTCTTGATCCGGCCGCCATCACCGCGGGCATGCGGGAACATGGTTATCAACTCTATCGCCGCAAGCCACCCGGGAGGAAGCGCTCTTGAGAGTTCTCGTCAGAGACAACAATGTCGATCAGGCTCTCCGCTTCCTGAAGAAAAAGATGCAGCGCGAGGGGATTTTTCGCGAGTTGAAGGTCAAGGCGGCCTACGAGAAGCCGTCCGAGAAGCGGATACGCGAGAAAGCGGAGGCGGTCCGCAGGGCGCGAAAGCTCGCGCGCAAGAAAGCGCAGCGCGAAGGCCTGCTGCCGATGCCCAAGGCCAGGGCGCGCCCCGCACGGCCTCCCAATCCTTTCGCCTCACTGAGCGCGCCCAAGCCACAAGAGCCGGAACCCGGCCGCTCAAGCTGAGAAGGCGTGACCTCGGGCCTCTTCGCCCGATGCTCTGTCCCCCCACACAACGCGCTTTAAAAGAATCGTATCGCTCTTTGCGGACGTCATGCCAGCAGGCGCTGCCATGACGCCGGGCCTAGGATGATGGTTCAGGCTTTGCTCAAAGCGCTCCTCTAAACGCCCGTCCGCTTCATTGGGATGATAGCCGCGCGCCGAAATACGTGCCGGCAAGAATAAGCGCGGCGCCCGCGGCGTCGAGCCACGTGAACACTTCGCCAAGAAGCAGAACCGCGAAAACCGCTCCGAACACCGGTTCGGTTCCCATCAGGAAGCTCACGCGCGTCGGGTTGGTGTGGCGAACGGCCCAGGTCTGGATGAAGAAAGCCGCCAGCGTGCAGAACAGGGCCAGAAACAGCAGGCCTGTCCAGAACGCCGGCGCCGAAGGCGGGACGAAGCCGGACGCACCCTGGGTCACGAACAGCAGGGCTCCCGACAATGCCATGACCGTGATCATCTGCAGGCTGGTGAGCGCGCCTGACGATATCGCGCGCCCCACAAACAGGCGTTTTGTGGATACGACCATGGCCGCCCGGAGTGCTGCCGCGCAGAGAATCGCCAGGTCGCCTGAATTGAACGAGATCCCCTCGGCTTTCCACACCATCAGGCCCGTGCCCAACAGGGAAAGCCCGGCGCAGGCGGCAATCGCCAGGGGAAGCCGCCGCCCATTGACGATCGACTCGAGAATCGGCGTGAAGATGATGCACAGCGATATGAGGAAAGCGGCGTTGGTGGCCGATGTGTGAAGAACGCCCACAGTTTCAGAGAGAAAGATAAGAGACAATATCGCTCCAAGCGCTGCGCCACGAAGCGCATCCCCGGACTGAAGCCGGGACATCTCGCGCAGGCAAACCGGCAGCAACACCACCGAGGCGATGAGGAAGCGGAAGAATATCAGCGCCACAACGGATGTTACGGCAAGCGTGTCTTTCGCCACCGCGTAGCTGGCGCCCCATATCACAGCCACGAACAACAGTGAGAGATCGGCGAGCGGAAACGAGGGCGGCAAAAGGGTTGATCGGCTGCTAGCTTCCGTCATTGCCCCTCGCTCTCCGTCACGGCGTCGGAGTGAAGTCGCAGTTTCCGTTTTGGGCAAACCGGCTGGGCAGCGCTTCTCCTGCGCCGACCACACTCACTGCAAAGCCAGACCGTCATTTCATCATTATGTCAGCCCCATTCCACAGCCTGCAATATGGCCGTTCCGCCAGTGATGCGCCAATGGTGGACCCGCGGGGCTTATGGCTTTCTCGATGCTGGCGGGGATCGGACGGGGACAATCGAGTTCCGGTGTCGATTCAGGTCCGCGGTGCATGCCGCCGGTGACCGGGCGCTGGCAATCAACGCCACCCTTGTGGCGCGTGGCTTGAGCCTTGCAAAGCCCGGCGAAGCCCCCTATAGAGCGGCGTCTCAAGAAGCGCGGGCGCCCTTCGTCTATCGGTTAGGACGGCAGCCTTTCACGTTGCAAAGACGGGTTCGACTCCCGTAGGGCGCGCCATTTACCCCTTTTGTCACTCCAGAACCTCGATTTCGCTGAGCTGCGCCACCACTGGCACGGCGGTCTGGGCGGCAAAGGGATAGAGCAGCACCAGCGGCCCCTTTTCGCTCCCCAGCAACGGGCGGCCGTTCATCCGCATCGCCAGGATGATGTCGAGGCGCTTGGCATCGGTGATGGGGATTTCTGAGGTCTGTCCGGCGGTGGTGCACAGGCGGAGACGCCGGCCCCGCGCGCCCGCTGCCTCCAGCACAGCCCGCAGGCAGGGGCCTTCGAACAAGCCCATGCCGTTGGTCCAGGCGGTTTCGCCGCGCATGCGGCGGCCTTCGAGGGCGGCAAGCATCGGGGCGTCGAATTGCGCCGCATGGCCGGAATTGCGGCGCGTGATGCGGCCGGTCAGGGTCAGCAAAACCGGAGCCTTAGGCCGGGCGATCACCGCGGCGGACACCGGCACCGCTGGCCCCAGGCCCATCAAAGCCGTCACGAGACTCGAACCCATGGCATCCTCGACAATCACGTTGGAGACATCTGGGGACATGCCGGGAGCGGCGGGTGGACCGGCGTGATGCCGCGGCCCACGGCGGGGACCGCCACCTCTTCTCGCACTATTCTGGCACGGCTTTCCGAAGAAGATCGTAGTATTGCCGACGCAATTTGCCGGTTTGCGCTATCCTTGCACTAACCATGGCGGGTAGCGGTTTTGCTGCAGATCAAGGCCGGTGGCTTGAGCTTGCGGCATAATCAAACCGATTTGGGAGGAAGAATCGAATGACAGTCAGCAGCAGTCTGCGGTCCGAATTGGATACGATCCGGGCGGAGCTTTCCCGGCTGCGCCAGCAGGCGAGCCCGGCCGAGGGCGAAACCGGTCCCCTGGGCACGCAACTGGCGGAACTTAACCGGCTGGTGCAGGACATGCTGGCCGATGCCGAGGAGACGGTGGCCGAACACCCGGTGGCGACCGTCGCCGGCGCCCTGGCGCTGGGCATTCTTATCGGCCGGCTTACCGCGCGCTGAGGGAGGTATTTCCATGTCCATGACAAGCCTGTCGCGTCAGCTTCGTCTCATGTTGCGCGGCGAGATTCTGGTGATCAAGGCCGAGCTCGCCTTCGTGGCGCGGCGCGGCGCCTTGCTGGCCTTCGCCCTGTTGTTCGCCGGGCTGGGGCTGGTGTTCCTCAACATCGGCCTTTACGCGTGGCTGAGCCCTTATTGGGGCCCGGTCTGGACTCCGGCGGGGCTGGGGCTGATCAATGTGGCGCTGGCGGCAGCGGCGCTGGTGGCGGCCGCCGTTTCCAAGCCCGGTCCGGAACTTCAGCTGGCTGAGGAAATCCGCGACATGGCGGGCGAAACGCTGGAGGCCGAGATCCGGTCGGCGCCGTTGCTCGGCATGCTGGGCGGTGGCGGCGGTGGGACGGCGGCGGCCGGGCTGCTGGTGCCCGCCATGTCAATGATCATCGGCGCGCTGGGCAAGCGGCGGAACAAGGCTACGAAGGCTGAGGGCTAGGCGCTTGCGGCGCGATCCGGTCCGCCAGCAGCATGATCGTCGGGAAAGCCAGCGCCCAGACAAGCGCAATGGTGAACAACGATCCGCCGGTGGAACCCGGAAAGCTCGCGGCCCCCATCTTGGCTCCGGTCCAATAGGCGAGCGGGCCGAATATGAGGCCAAACACCACCTGCAGCAGCCAGCGGCCCTTGATCCAGCCGAGGCTGGCGTTGGGAAGCGTCGCGAAACCCACCCAGAGGGCCCAGATCCACACCGGTGGAAGAATCTGGCCCGGCGCGGCGCCAGCATAGCGGATCACCCCCGCCGCCATCAGGCCGGCTTCCAGCAGAACGCCGAAAATGGTAATGGCAACAATGAGTTTTGCCTCCGGCCAGGCAGTCCTGCGGCTGACCACCAGATGCAGTGCGACCACCAATAGGGCGGGTAACGCGCCGGTCCATGGCCAGCCCGCGGCGCCACCCGCCACGGCGGCGAACCAGGCCACGTCAAAGGCCAGGAACTGGGTGATGGCATAGACCACGTTCATGCGGTCTGCCGGAGCGGTTCGTGCGTATGCCGATTCATTGAGAGGAGTTCAACCCATGATTTCGATTGTTGCTTCTACGCAGGCTACGCGCCGCTGGTTTGTCGCCCTCGCGGTTGCCACAATCCTCGCCATGATGCCAGGGCTGCCGCAAGCTTCAGCATCTGGCAAAGGAGAGCCACTGGCCGGAAGCGCGCTCAAATCATTCATCAGCGGCCGGCGGATCTATCTGGCGACCCCCCTCGGCGGCGAAATCCCCCTCAACTACCGCTCCAACGGCGTTGTCGACGGTTCGGGCGATGCCGTGGGTCTTGGCCGCTACATGACACCGAAGGACAGCGGCCGCTGGTGGGTGGCCGGTAACCGGCTGTGCCAGAAATGGAAGGAATGGTACAAGGGCCGCACGTTCTGTTTCACGGTCGACAAGCTGTCGGAAAACAAAATCCGCTGGGTGCGGGACGACGGCAAGAGTGGCATCGCGCGGGTGCGCTGATCAGCCTGTCCGCCGCCGCAGCCAATCCGCCGCCAGCGGCGTCAGCAGCATCACGGCGGCGCTGTAAGGGATGCTCCCCGTGCGCGGGTCGAGCGCGGCAAGCAACTGGCTTGCATCGAGGCCCCGCAACACACCGATCAGGAGTTCGAAACCGGCGGTCAGCACCGCCCACAGCGCGCCCAGGCGCGCCAGTGGCGCGGCGCCGGTCACGCCGATCCAGCGGATGGTGAGCACGCTCACCAGAAAGACCAGCGCCAAGCCAATCGGCCAGCCGATGCGGCTGGCCGTTTCCTCGCCCACATAGGGCGCCAGGAACAGGCCGCGCAGCATGCCATGCGCGGTCTCGATCAGCATGATGAGCAGCCACACCGCAAGACCGCGCTTCATGGTTGGACCCTCCCGCTCCGCCAGCAAATCGTGGCGCGTTCCGAGCACGTTTTCAAGAAGCTGTTGATTCGCCGCGCCGGCGTGCCACAAAGGCGGGGAGAAAAGACGGGGGTTCCATGTTCGACGATCTCAAGGGCAAGGCCGTGGTGGTGACCGGCGGTGTCACCGGCATCGGCGGCGCGGCATCGCTCGCCTTCGCGGCGGCGGGTGCGAAAGTGTTCGCGCAATATCTGGGCGGCGGCCCTGAACTGGAGCGCATCACCGCCGCCGGCATTGCCACGCTGAAGCTCGACCTCACCGAAGATGGCGCGCCGCAGCGGCTGATCGATGCGGCGGCAGCTCATCTCGGCCGCATCGACGTGCTGGTCAACAATGCCGGCAGCCTGATTGCCCGCGTGCCGGTCACCGACCTCGACGACGCCTTCATCAACAAGGTGTTCGACGTCAATTGCCGCCAGCTCGTGCATTGCTGCCGGGTTGCCGCCAGGCTGATGAAAGCGCAAGGCACTGGCGCCATCATCAACGTCACCTCGATCGCCGCCCGCAACGGCGCGAGCCCCGGCGGCGCCATCTATGCCGGCGCCAAGGGCTTCGTCTCGGCGTTTTCCAAGACGCTCGCCAAGGAGCTGGTGGGCCATGGCATCCGCGTCAATTGCGTTTCCCCCGGCACCATCCACACCGCCTTTCATGACCGGTTTTCGGATGAAGCCAAGCGCGAGGCCACGCGCAAGACCATTCCCATGCAACGGCTGGGCGTGGCCGAGGATTGCGCCGGCACCTTCCTCTATCTGGCGAGCGGCGAGGCCTCAGGCTACCTGACCGGCCAGGTGATCGAGGTCAATGGCGGCCAGCTGATGCCATGACGCTCACCCACAGGCACCTGTCTGCCGCCGCCGACGCCATCGCGCCGGACGGCTCCGAAGTGCGGCTTCTGGCGCAGGGCGCGCGGGGCAGCATGGCGCATTTCACGCTGCCGCCCGGCGCTGTGTCGAAAGCCGTGGCGCATCACACGGTTGAGGAAGTGTGGCTGGTGTTGCAGGGCCAGGGCCGGATGTGGCGGAAGCGCGGCGGCGAAGAAACGATCGTCGATCTGCGGCCCGGCCTGTCGCTGGTCATTCCGGTGGGGGCGCATTTCCAGTTCCGCAATGACGGCGGGGAGCCTCTCGCATGCGTCGGCGTCACCATGCCGCCCTGGCCCGGCATGGAGGAAGCCTATGAGGTTACGGGCGTTTGGTGACGCGCCTCACCAGGTCCCTGTATTTGGCATCGAGGCCCATGGCTCGGCGATCGGCAGGGCCTCGCCCTTCTGCAGGAGTTCAATCGAGATACCGTCGGGGGTCTTGATGAAGGCCATGCGGCCATCGCGCGGCGGCCGGTTGATCAGGATGCCGTGCTTCTGCAACCGGTCGCAGTAATCATAGATATTGTCGACGCCAAGGGCCAAATGGCCGAAATTGCGGCCCCCGGTATAGACCTCGGGGTCCCAGTTGTAGGTGAGTTCGACCGGCGCATCCGGGCTCTCGGGGGCTGCCACGAAGACCAGCGTGAAGCGGCCCTTTTCGTTGACATGGCGGCGCTGTTCGACGAAGCCCAGCTTGTTGACGAAGAAATCCAGCGACTTGTCGAGATCGGAAACGCGGATCATGGTGTGGAGATATTTCATGGTGTCACCTCGTGTCTGAGGACGGCATAGTGGAACTGGCGCATCTGGTCCAGCGGGCAAGGCGCGGCGTGGTGTTCACCGGGGCTGGCATCTCCACCGAATCGGGCATACCGGATTTCCGGTCGCCCGGCGGCTTCTGGACGAAGCACAAGCCGATCGCCTTCAACGAATTCCTGGCCTCCGAGGACACCAGGCTGGAAGCCTGGCGGCGGTTCCTCGCCATCCACGAAACCATCGGCGCGGCGCAACCGGGGGCCGGGCATCTGGCGGTGGCGGAACTCATGGCGCGCGGCCATGTTTCCCACGTCATCACCCAGAACATCGATGGCCTGCATGACGCGGCGGGCGTGCCGCGTGAGCGGATCATCGAGATCCACGGCACCGGCACTCATGCCAAATGCCTTGGCTGCGGCGCCCGGCATGAAATCGCCTGGGTGCGCGGCCTCATCGCCGATACCGGAAAGCCGCCCGCCTGCCTTGCCTGCGGCGGCATCGTCAAGTCCGCCACCATCTCCTTCGGCCAGGCGATGCCGGAGCAGGAGATGGCGGATGCCCGCGCCGCCACCCTCAATGCCGATCTGTTCATCGCCATCGGCTCATCGCTGCAAGTGTTTCCGGCGGCGGGATTTCCGGTGCTGGCGAGGCAAAACCGCACGCCGCTGGTGATCATCAACCGCGAGGAAACCGGGCTTGATGGCCTTGCCGACCTCACGCTGCGCGGCGAAATCGGTGCGGTAATGGCCGCGCTGCTCGAACGCCTGAATGCTGCTTAAGCGCGAATCACCCGCATGCTTGCCGCCGAAACCAGGCGCTCTTTGCAAAGAGCACAGGGCGATGCGGGCCAGCGAGCGGAATTCCGCAACCGCGAATTCAGCCACTTGCGCCGGAGTGAATAATGTTGTGATTTCGGCTTGTTGGAACAAGCTGATTGAGGCCGATGCGCCGCACATGTGAAATCGAGACCACGGGCCGGAGAGGGTTTTCCACACGGCGGCACCACCATGCCCTGTACAAATGCGGCGGATTTGCGCAGAGTGCGGTCCGGTATGCGGCAGGCATGTTGGCGAAGCCATACCGGGGACAGAGTTGGGTGACATGGCGGTGAGCGGCGGGGTTAAGGGCGAAGCGGTTTCCTCACAGCAGGAAGTGCCCGAGAATAACATTCGCATTGTGCAGATCAGCGGTCTCGTGAAGTGGTTCGACGTTGGCCGCGGTTATGGCTTCATCATCCCCGACAATGGCATGCAGGATGTCCTCTTGCATCTGAGCTGTCTCAAGCGCGATGGTTTCGAAGCGCCGCTCGAAGGCACCCGCGTGGTGTGCGAGGCGGTGGCCCGCCAGAAGGGTTACCAGTGCCTGCGCGTGCTGGCCGTTGATACCTCGACGGCGATCAACCCGGTTGAGCGCCGGCCCCGCACACATACATCGGTCTCGCCATCAAGTGGATGGGTGCGCGCCAAGGTGAAATGGTTCAACCGGGCGCGCGGTTTCGGTTTTGCGTCGGAGGGCGATGGGGCGCCCGACATCTTCATCCACATGGAAACCTTGCGCCGCACGGCCATCGCCGATCTGCAGCCGGAAAGCTGGATCTATGTGCGCTTCGGCGATGGGCCCAAGGGCAAGATGGCGGCGGAAGTGCGCCTCTCCCTCGAAGGCGGCCCCGCCCACACCCAGTAGTGGCCAGTACCGCCATGCGGCTCTGGCGCGGCGCTGGCTGGACCAGCGGCATCCTTACTTTTTCGCTGATGCTGTTTCTGGCGCTTGTGCCGCCGCAGCCGGCAGTGGCCGATGCCGCTCTGTCCAAGATCGAACCAGTGACCATCGCCACCGAAGACGATGCCTGGATGTTCACCACGGAAATTGCCGATACCGAGGAGCTGCGCCAGCGTGGCCTCATGTTCCGCCAGCACCTGGCGGAGGACCGCGGCATGCTGTTTGATTTCGGCGAGCCGCGCCCTGTCGCCATGTGGATGAAGAACACGCTGATCCCGCTCGACATGCTGTTCATCCGCAAAGACGGCACCATCGCCTACATCGCCGAGAATACGACGCCGGGCTCGCTGGACGCGATCGGCGTCACCGAACCGGTTCTTGCGGTGCTGGAACTGGCGGGCGGCGTCACCCGCAAACATGGCATCAGGGCAGGCGATACGGTCTATCACCGGCTGTTTAACAACGCCCGGTAGGCACACCGCTTGCAATCCACTTTCGCCTTCACTCCCGGGCTGCGGCCGGGAAGCAAACGCCAAAAAACAAAGGACCGGGAAACCCGGTCCTCCGCCTGATCGATAAGTCCGAGACTTATTCGGCCGCCGGTTCGGCGGCCGCCGCCGGGGCGAGCCCCATGGCCTTCTGCTTCTCGGCGATGCGCGCCGACTTGCCGGTGCGGCCGCGCAGATAATAGAGCTTGGCGCGGCGCACCTTGCCGCGGCGCACCACCTTGATCGAGTCGATCATCGGCGAATAGACCGGGAACACGCGCTCCACGCCTTCGCCATAGGAAATCTTGCGCACCGTGAAGTTCTCATTGAGACCGCCGCCGGCGCGGGCGATGCACACGCCTTCATAGGCCTGCACGCGCGAACGGTCACCTTCCTTGACCTTCACATTGACGATCACGGTGTCGCCGGGGCCGAATTCCGGCACGGCGCGCTGGGCGGCCACAACTGCGGCCTGCTCTTTTTCGAGCTGAGCGATAATATCCATCACATCTCTTCCTTACAGGGATGCGGGGCTATACCCCCAACCCAAGCCAAAATCAAATCTTTCCCGCCTTCAAGGCTTGCCACAGGTCCGGCCGCCGCGCCGCGGTCAGTTCTTCTCGCCGCTCACGCTTCCAGCGGGCGATGGCCTGATGGTCACCTGAGAGAAGAATACGAGGAATATCAATGCCGTCCCAGCTATTCGGCTTGGTGTACTGCGGGTGTTCCAGAAGCCCGTCCTCGAAGCTTTCTTCGGCGCCCGAGGCTTCCTTCCCCATGACGCCGGGCAGCAGCCGCACCACCGCATCGAGCAGCACCATGGCCGCCGGCTCGCCGCCCGAGAGCACATAGTCGCCCACTGACACTTCGCGGAGGCCGCGCGCCCCGATCACCCGTTCGTCCACCCCCTCAAAACGTCCGCACACGATGAGGCAACCGGGGCCCGCCGCCAGTTCCCGCACCAGCCGCTGGGTCAGCGGCGCGCCACGCGGGCTCATGAGCAGCCGCGGCCCCACCGGCGGCATGGCGTCGATGGCGGCAGCCAGCACGTCGGGCTTCAGCACCATGCCGGCGCCGCCGCCCGCCGGATGGTCATCGACCGTGCGGTGGCGGTCGGTGGCCCAGTCGCGGATGTTGCGCGCCGCGAGCGACCAGATGCCCTGCTCCAGCGCCCGGCCGGCAAGCGAGAAGCCCAGCGGGCCCGGAAACATCTCCGGAAACAGGGTGAGAACGCTGGCCCGGAAGCTCATGTCTTCTCCGTCTCGTCGAGATAGCCCGCTGGCAGGTCCACCACCACGCCTTGCGCATCCGCCGCCAGCACATAGTGTGCTGCGAACGGGATCAGCACCGTATCGGCGCGGCCTTCGACCTTGACGTCGATGAGGTCGCCAGCGCCGTAATTGGCGACGGCGGCGATCTCGCCCAGCAGGCTGCCATCGGCAAGCCGCACCGTCAGTCCGATGAGGTCATGCACATACATGTCGCTGCCGGTGGGTTCTGGCAGCTTATCGCGCGGCACGAACAGTTCAGCGCCCTTCAGCGCCTCGGCGGCGTTGCGGCTGGTGATGCCCTTCAGGCTGGCGATGAAACCGTCCTTCTGGGCCCGCATGCGGAGAATTTCGAGCTTCGCGCCCGCCGTGGTTTCGAGCGGCGCATAGCTTGCGATGGCATTCGGGTCGGCGGTGAAGCTTCTGAGCTTCACCTCGCCCCTAATGCCGTGCGCGGCCGTGATGACGCCCACGAGAACCATGTCGCGTGGCGCCATGTCTCAGGCCTTAGCCGTTGGCGGCGGCCGCGGCGGCCTTCTCGCGCTCCTGGCGCTTCTTGCCGGGCTTGGCCTTCTCCGGGTTGTTGCGCGCATCGCGCTTGGCGAGGCCCGCCTTGTCAAGGAAGCGCAGCACGCGGTCGGTGGCCTGGGCGCCCTTCTTCAGCCACTGGGCGGCCTTGTCCGCGTCGATCTTCACGCGGTTGGCGTCGTCCTTCTTGAGCATCGGGTTGTAGGACCCCACCACCTCGATGAACTTGCCGTCACGCGGGGCGGCCGCATCGGCGATCACGATATGGTAATAAGGGCGCTTCTTGGTGCCGGCGCGCGCCAGCCTCATCTTCACGGCCATGGTCTGTCTCCTTTGTATCCGTGTGTTGTGAACTTCACTTCTTCTTGCCCGGAAAGCCGGGCAATCCCTTGAAGGGCGAGCCGCCCAGCCCCGGCAAACCGCCAAGTCCGGGCAGCTTGCCGCCGCCGAGGCCCGGGAGGCCCGGCAGCCTGGGGCTCTGCGGCACAGCGCCGCCCGCGATCATGTCTTTCAGTTCCTCCGGCAAGGCATTGGGGTCGAGGCCCGCAAGCTCCGCCTGCATCTTTTCGAGCTCCGCCGGATCGGGCGCGCCCTTGCCGCCGAACATCTTGCCGAACATGCCCTTGCCCTGGCCCATCTGCTTCATCATGCCGGCCATCTGCAGATACATCTTGAGCAGGCGGTTGATCTCCTCCACCCTGGTGCCGGAGCCCGCCGCCACGCGCCGCTTGCGCTTGGCGTCCATCACCTTGGGGTTGCGCCGCTCATAGGGCGTCATCGAGCCGATGATCGCCAGCTGGCGCTTCAGCACCTTGTTGTCGAGGTCGAGGCCTTCCATCTGCTTCTTGATCTTGCCCATGCCGGGCAGCATGTTCATCACCCCGCCCATGCCACCGAGCTTCTGCAACTGCCTGAGCTGATCGGCGAGGTCATCGAGATCGAAGGCGCCCTTCTTCATGCGCTCGGCGATCTTGCGGGCCTTGTCCTGGTCGATGTTGAGCGCCGCCTTCTCGACCAGAGAGACGACGTCGCCCATGCCGAGGATACGGCCGGCGATGCGCTCCGGGTGGAAGTCCTCGAGGCCATCGAGCTTTTCGCCGGTGCCCATCAGCTTGATCGGCTTGCCGGTCACGGCGCGCATGGAGAGCGCGGCGCCGCCACGGCCATCGCCGTCGATGCGGGTGAGCACGATGCCGGTGACGCCGATCTTCTCGTCGAAGGCGCGTGCGAGGTTCACCGCGTCCTGGCCGGTCAGCGCATCGGCCACCAGCAGGGTTTCGTTGGGTTTGACGATGTCGCGCACCGCGGCGGCTTCGGCGAGCAGTTCCTCGTCGATCGCCAGCCGGCCCGCCGTGTCGAGCATGACGACGTCATAGCCGCCCTTGCGCGCTTCCGACATGGCGCGGCGGGCAATGTCGGTGGGCTGCTGGCCGGCAATGATCGGCAGCGTATCGACTTTCACCTGCTTGCCGAGAATGGCGAGCTGCTCCTGCGCGGCGGGGCGGCGCGTGTCGAGCGAGGCCATCAGCACGCTGCGCTTCTCGCGCTCGGTGAGGCGCCTGGCGATCTTGGCGGTGGTGGTTGTCTTGCCGGAGCCCTGGAGGCCGACCATCAGGATGGCGAGCGGCGGCGAGGCGCGGAGGTTGAGGGAGGCGCCTTCGGCGCCGCCCAGCGTCTCGACCAGCGCGTCATGCACGATCTTGACCACCATCTGGCCAGGCTTCACCGACTTGACGATCTCGGCGCCCACCGCCCTGGCGCGCACCTTCTCCGTGAAGCCGCGCACCACCTCGAGCGCCACGTCGGCCTCGAGCAGCGCCCGGCGCACTTCGCGCAGCGCCTCGTCGACATCGGCCTCCGAGAGCGCGCCCCGGCCGGTGATCTTGTCGAGAATGCCGGACAGCCGCTCGCTTAAGGTGTCAAACATGGTTCCTGTTCCCGCCGCCCAAATGCCTATTGCACCCGGGGGCGAAACTCGCTGCCGGATGTTGGCCGCCTCACCTCCCGGGAATGTCAGAACCCCATGTGTGAGACCGCCTGAAGACGTTCAAGCCGTCATGTGATGGCGGTGGCATAGGAGAAAGCGGCGGGGAAGTCAAACCGGGCCTCCGGGAGAAAGCAATCAGGGCAGGTGAGAATAGCAGAATTTTCAAGGTTTAATGCAATGATTGTTAAAGTGACTAAACTTTGCTAGACATCAGCCATGGATCGCCGGAAAAATCCCTACGCGCCGGGTGCGGGAATTCAGCCGCCCGCGCTTGCCGGTCGGGACCAGCTCCTGGCCGACGCCCAGATTGACATGGAGCGCGTCCTCGCACGGCGGCCAGTGAAAAGTCTCATGCTGCTGGGACTGCGCGGGGTTGGCAAGACCGTCCTTCTCAACCGCATGAAAGCCGACGCGGATAATCTGGACTTTCAGACCGCCAAGATCGAAGCGCCGGAAGAGGGCACGCTTCCGCAGTTGCTGATCCCGGAACTGCGGCGCATTCTTTTCAGTCTCGACCTCATCGCGCGGGCCGGGAAGAAACTGCGGCAGGCGATGGGGGCCTTGAGGAATTTTGGAAGCGCTTTCAGAGTGTCGGTCGGGGAAATCGAGATCGGCATGACGCCCACGCCAGGCGTGGCTGACACTGGCAACATCGAGCAAGACATGCCGCAGCTTATCATCGCCTTATGTGAGGCAGCTGCGGAACGGAACACGGCGATCGGACTGTTCGTTGATGAAGTGCAGTATCTCTCGCCGCGGGAACTCGCTGCCCTTGTCCTCGCCTGCCATGAGACGGCGCAACGCAACCTTCCGCTGTTCTTCGTCGGGGCGGGCCTTCCGCAGATCGCCGCCTTGGCGGGAAACGCCAAATCATATGCCGAGCGCCTGTTCAACTACCCCGGGATCGACAAGTTACCACCTGAGGCAGCACGAGAGGCGCTCACCGCGCCCGCCAGGAAGGAAGGGGCCGCATTCGAGAGCGATGCGGTTGAGGAAATCCTGAGGGTCACCGAGCGTTATCCCTATTTCATCCAGGAATGGGGCTATCACGTCTGGAATTCCGCACCGAAAAGCCCGGTCACCAAGCACGATGTCGAAAGCGCCTATCCGGCGATCATTAGCCACCTCGATGCCAACTTCTTCCGGGTCCGCTTTGACCGGCTGACGGTGCTGCAACAGAAATATCTACGAGCCATGGCCGAACTCGGACCCGGCCCCCACAAGACCGGCGACATCGCAGCCACGCTTGGAGTCGATGCAACGTCCGTCGCGACGGTGCGCCAGCAGTTGATCGACAAAGGCATGATCTGGAGTCAGCGTCATGGCGAAACAGCTTTCACCGTGCCGATGTTCGACAGGTTCATGAAACGCCAGATCAAGGTGCTTGAAAAACACGTTCCGCGGCGCCGGAAGCCAGCGTTACCTCGCCCGCTGTAGCTGTCTCCCACCGAAACGGTTTCGGTCTTTTCATGTTTCGGGCCGCCCCATTGAGGCGGCCCGTATTGGTTGGCGGAAACCTGTTTGTCCGGTTATGCGGTGAAGCCCTTCGAGAACGGCAATGTCCGGATGCGCTTTTTGGTGGCCTGATAGACCGCATTGGCCAGCGCCGGCCCGGCCGGCGGCACGCCGGGCTCGCCGACGCCGCTGGGGGCTGCTTCCGAGGGAACGATATGCACCTCGACCTTGGGCATCTGTGCGATGCGCAGCGGCGTGTAGCTGTCATAGTTGCCCTGATCGACGGCGCCGGCGGTCAAGGTGATCTCCTCGCCGAGGATCGAACTCAAGCCAAAGCCGATGCCGCCTTCCATTTGCGCCACCACCTGGTCCGGGTTGATGGCCGTGCCGCAGTCGACGGCGCAGACCACGCGTTCAACCTTGATCTCGCCCGGGCTGGGAATGCTGATCTCGGCGATCTGCGCCACGACCGAGCCGAATGACTCGGCGACCGCGACGCCGCGGAACCGTCCCTCCGGCGCGGGCTTGTCCCACCCGGCCTTTTCCGCCACGAGCTTCAGCGCCGCCGTATGGCGCGGATGCTTTTGAAGCAGCTCGAGCCGCAGGGCGACCGGGTCCTTGCCTGCCGCCTCGGCCACTTCATCGAGGAAGGTCTCGACCGCGTAGGCGGTGTGGGTCGAGCCGACCGCCCGCCACCAGAGGACGGGAACCCCCGCCTGCATGGTCGAAAGCCCGACCGCCAAAGCCGGAATGTCATAGGGAAGATTCGCGGCGCCCTCGACCGAGGTGAAGTCGACGCCATTCTTGACCGCCATGCCTTCGAACAGCGTGCCCGACATGATCGACTGGCCCACAATGTGGTTTGACCAGGCGACGATTTTGCCGTTCTTGTCGAGGCCGGCCTTCATGGCATGGACATAGGCGGGGCGGTAACGTCCGCCGCGCATGTCGTTTTCGCGCGTCCACTGCACCTTCACCGGGCGTGACCAGCCCAGCGCCTTGGCAACTTCAACGGCTTCCGCCACCACATCGGCGTCGAACACCGCCCGGCGTCCAAAGCCGCCGCCCGTCGGCATGACATGGAGCTTGACCTTGTCTGGCGTCGTGCCGGCGATCTGGGACGCAATGTACTGGTACAGGTCCGGCATCTGATGCCCGGCCCAGATCTCGAGCTTGCCATCGGTCATGCTGGCCACGGCGTTCAGCGGCTCGAGCGCCGCATGCGCCAGATAGGGGAACGAGAAGCTGGCCTCCAGCACCTTGTCCGCCGCCGCGAGGGCCGGCGCCGCATCGCCGTCATTGCGGGCCACCGCCAGCGGCGCCGCCCTGGACTGGGCTTCATAGGCTGCGAGAATGTCGGCGGAGCTCCGCTGCTCGGCTTTTTCTTCATTCCAGGTCACGGTGACCAGGTCGCGGGCCTTGAGCGCCGCCCACATGTTTTCGGCGACGACCGCCACCCCGCGCGAGATCTGAACGGCCTGCACGAAGCCCTTCACGTCCTTCGCCTTCGACGCGTCGAAGGACGCGACGGTGGCGCCGAACTTCGGCGGATGGATGATGACCGCCGTTGCCATGTCCGGCAGCTTCACGTCGATGGTGAACGGGGCGGAGCCATCGGTCTTCATGCGCGAGTCGAAGCGCTTCAGCTTGGCGTTGCCGATCTGCGTCCAGGCGCTGCGCGGCTTGAGTGGAACCGTTGCGGGCACCGGCAGCGCCGAGGCGGCGGCCACCAACGCGGCATAGGCCGCGGTCTTGCCCGATGGATGGGAGATGACGCCCGCTTTGGTGGCGATCTCGGAGACCGGAACGCCCCAGGCTTTGGCCGCGGCCTCGGCCAGCATCATGCGAAGTGCTGCACCCGCCGTGCGGTAGCGCTCCCAGGATGAAGCCATCGAGGTCGAGCCGCCGGTGCCCTGGGCGGCGCCGCCCCAGGCCAGGTTGCCGAAGGCCGCCACATCGCCGGAGCCGCCGACCACGCTGATCTGCGCCCAGTCGGCGTCGAGTTCCTCGTTCACCAGCGTTGCAATGCCGAAATAGGCGCCCTGGCCCATTTCGAACTGCGAGGAATAGATGGTCACCTTGCTGTCAGCGGCGATCGAGATATAGGGATTGAAGGGATGCGGCTCGGCGGCGTCCTGCGCCTGCGCGGGCGATTGCCAGCGGAAGCCGACCGACAGGACAAGGCCCGAGGCCATTGCGCCGAGTACGAAACCACGGCGGCTGGGCTTCACGGAAGCCAGTGGTGCGGAGAGAGTTTCAAAAAGCTTGGGGTGCATGGCTCAGGCCTCCAGACGGCGGGCTGCTTCGTGGACGGCGGACCGGATGCGGGCGTAGGTCGCGCAGCGGCACAGATTGCCCGACATGGCCTCATCGATGTCGGCGTCCCGGGGCTTCCGGTTCTGCTCGAGAAGCGCCACGGCCGACATGATCTGGCCGGACTGGCAGTAGCCGCACTGCGGCACGTCGAGTTCCGTCCACACCGCCTGAACGGTCTCCGCCACCTTTCCGGCGACGCCTTCGATGGTGGTGATCTTGCCGGCGCCGACATCGCCGATCGCCGTCTGACATGACCTGACGGGCTGGCCGTCAAGGTGAACCGTGCAGGCGCCGCACTGGGCCAGGCCGCAACCAAACTTGGTTCCTGTCAGGTTGAGAACATCCCGGATTGCCCAAAGAAGCGGCATATCGGGTTCGGCATCGACCTCCCGGTCCTGGCCATTGATATTCACGGTGATCATGTGAAACAGCCTCCCTTTTCGACGTCGAATGACAAGAGATAGTGGCGCAAGTCAGGCCCTGCAAGGCAATCACCAAATCGTGAGGATTAGCCCCGATCATGCCGGACGGGTTGGCCTGGTTGTGACAAGCCTAGCATTTACCTGGTCTTTTCCCATATAAGGCGCTCCATGGAGCAGGCCTCACCTCTTCCCTTCCGCAAGATGAACGGGCTCGGAAACGATTTCGTCGTTTTCGACGCGCGGCGGCGGCCGGTTGCCATGGGCGAGGCCCGGGCCCGCGCCATCGCCGACCGCCGCACGGGCATCGGCTGCGACCAGGTGATCGTGCTGGAGCCCTCGGCCCGGGCTGATGTCGCCATGCGGATCTGGAACAACGAGGGCTTCGAGGTCGAAAGCTGCGGCAACGCCACCCGCTGCATCGCCGACATGCTGTTCGACGAGAAGCATGCGACCACCGCCACCATCGACACCAAGGGCGGCTTCCTGGTGGCGGAAAAGGGCGGCGAGCGCCTGGTCACCGTCGACATGGGGGCGCCGCGCTTCGGCTGGCAGGATATTCCGCTCTCCGAGAAGTTCCAGGACACCCGCTACATCGAACTCGCGGTGGGCCCCATCGGCGCACCGCTCATCCATTCGCCCTCGGTTGTGAATGTGGGAAATCCGCATTGCATCTTCTGGGTGGCGGACCTTGATATCGTCGACCTCGCCAAGGTCGGCCCGATGCTGGAGCATCACCCGCTGTTTCCGCAGCGCGCCAACATCACGCTGGCCCGCGTCGACGCCCGGGATCATGCGACGATCAGGGTGTGGGAGCGTGGCGCCGGCCTCACCAAGGCCTGCGGCACGGCGGCCTGCGCGGTGATGGCGGCGGGCTTCCGCCTCAGGCGGCTGGACCCCAAGGCCACCATCACGCTTCCCGGCGGCGATCTTCATCTGGCGATCAGGGAAACTGACGGCCACATCATCATGACCGGGCCGGTCGCCTATGAATTTGACGGGGTGCTTCCCGCCCATCTCGCGGTGTGAGCCATGACGGAGGCGCGCTTCGTCACCTTCGGCTGCCGTCTCAACACCTATGAGACCGAGGTCATGCGCCGGCATGCCGAGGCGGCGGGAAAATCAAACGCCATCGTGTTCAACACCTGCGCGGTGACCGCCGAGGCCACCCGCCAGGCCCGCCAGGCGATCCGCCGGGCCAGGGCCGAGAACCCGGAGGCCGAGATCGTGGTCACCGGCTGCGCCGCGCAGACCGACCCCGGCATGTTCGCGGGAATGCCGGAA
Organism: Aestuariivirga sp.; assembly: GCF_046093005.1. Lineage (GTDB taxonomy): Bacteria > Pseudomonadota > Alphaproteobacteria > Rhizobiales > Aestuariivirgaceae > Aestuariivirga. Next base: position 20,834 of record NZ_JBJTER010000174.1, on the reverse strand, counting down.
GTCACCCGGGTGATGGGCAATGAAGAAAAGCTGAAGCCTGAAAGCTGGCAGGCGGGCGATGCCCCGCGCGTCGCGGTCGCCGACATCATGACGGTGAGAGAGGCGAGGCCGCAGCTGATCGATGGTCTCACCGAGCGCACCCGCGCCTTCGTCCAGGTGCAGACCGGCTGCGACCACCGCTGTACCTTCTGCATTATTCCCTTCGGACGCGGCAATTCACGTTCGCTCGCTCCTGAGAACGTGGTCGAACAGGTCCGCCGCCTGGTGGCGTCTGGCTATTCCGAGGTGGTGCTCACGGGCGTCGACCTCACCTCCTGGGGTGCTGATCTCGACGGCCGCCCGCGGCTGGGGAGTCTCGTGGCGCGAATTCTGCGCGTCGTGCCGGATCTCAAGCGCCTGCGGATCTCGTCGATCGATTCGATCGAGGCGGACCCCGAACTGATCGACGTGATCACCGGCGAAGAGCGCGTGATGCCGCATATCCACCTCTCGCTGCAGTCGGGGGACAATATGATCCTCAAGCGCATGAAGCGCCGCCATATGCGCGAGGATTCCGTTGCCTTCTGCGCCGAACTCCGGGCCCGCCGTCCCGGCATTGTTTTCGGCGCCGACATCATCGCCGGTTTTCCCACCGAGACCGATGCCATGTTCGAAAACTCGCTGAGTATCGCTGATGACTGCGGGCTCACCTTCCTGCATGTGTTTCCGTTCTCGGCCCGCCCGGGCACGCCCGCCGCGCGCATGCCGCAGCTCGGCAAACCCATCGTCAAGGAACGCGCCGCCCGGCTTCGCGAAAAGGGCGAGCAGCGGCTCAAGGCGTTCCTCGCCGCCGAGATCGGCGCCACCCGCCAGGTGCTGATCGAGACTGAGAACATGGGCCGTAGCGAGCATTTCGCGCAGGTGCGCTTCATGAGCCGCATGGCGCCCGGCGCCATCGTCACCGCGCAGGTGACGGGCCATGGCCCGGCGCATCTCGAGGCCAGGCTGGCGGCATGAGCTTCTTCCGCAAGCTGTTCGGCCGCGGCGGCGATGCTCCGAAGGAAGAGGCGCCGGCGCCTGGGCTGCTCGCGAAACTCGGCGAGGGCCTGTCCAAGTCCTCGCGCGCCATCGGCGGGTCCATCGCGTCGATCTTCACCAAGCGCAAGCTCGACAAGGCGACGCTCGAGGACCTCGAGGATGTGCTGTTGCAGGCTGACCTTGGCCTGCCCATGGCCGAGCGCATCATCAAGGCGGTGTCGGCCGGCCGCTATGACCGCGAGATCGACCCCGAGGAGGTCAAGCGCATCCTGGCCGCCGAGATCGCCGCGGTGCTGAAGCCGGTGGCCGTGCCGCTTGCCTTCGGGCCGCAGAAACCCTTCGTGGTGCTGGTGGTGGGCGTCAATGGGGCGGGCAAGACGACGACCATCGGCAAACTCGGCGCGATTGCCAGGTCGGAAGGCTACAAGGTGATGTTCGCGGCCTGCGATACGTTCCGCGCCGCGGCGATCGAGCAGCTCACCGTCTGGGGCGCGCGCACCGGTGCGCGGGTGATGACCAGGCCCACCGGTGCCGATGCCGCGGGACTTGCCTTCGACGCCATCGAGGAGGCCAGGGCGGATGGCGCTGATATCCTGTTCATCGACACCGCCGGCCGGCTCCAGAACAAGCAATATCTGATGGACGAGCTGGACAAGATCGTGCGCGTCATCAAAAAGCAGGACGAGACCGCGCCGCACGCCGTGCTGCTGGTGCTGGACGCCACGACGGGCCAGAACGCCATCGCCCAGGCGGAGATCTTCACCAAGGTGGCGGGCGTCACCGGCCTGATCATGACCAAGCTCGACGGCACGGCGCGGGGCGGCATCCTGGTGGCCATCGCGGAGCGCTTCAAGATTCCGGTGCATGCGATCGGCGTGGGCGAGGCGGTGGAGGACCTGCAGCCTTTCAACGCCGAAAGCTTCGCCAGCGCCATCGCGGGGCTGGAACGGCCATGAGCTTCACCGCGAGCCCGAAGCTGGGCCAGGGCGCCAAGCTGCTGATCGAGCTGGGGCCGCTCGTCGCCTTCTTTGCCGCCAATTGGCTTGGCGGCATCTTCTGGGGAACCGGCGTGTTCATGGCGGCCACCGCGGCGGCGCTTGCCGCCTCCTGGGCGCTCACCCGCAAGCTTGCCATGGTGCCGCTCGTCTCCGCGGTGTTCGTCGCGGTGTTCGGGGCGCTTACGCTGTGGCTGCACAGCGACCTGTTCATCAAGGTCAAGGTGACGCTCGTCAATGTACTGTTCGGCGCGGTGCTGCTGGGCGGCGCCGCGATGGGGCGCAGCTATCTCAAGCTCATCATGGGCGAGGCCGTGAAGCTGGAGGAAAGGGCGTGGCACACGCTATCGGTGCGCTGGGGCGTGTTCTTTCTGGTGCTGGCGGCGCTCAATGAAATCGTCTGGCGCAATTTCCCCACCGATCAATGGGTGAACTTCAAGGTTTTTGGCCTGTTGCCGATCACGCTGGTCTTCGCGCTCGCCAACGCCCCTTATATGGCGAAACACACGATCGAGGACGAAAGCCCTCCCCCGTAGCCTCACATGCCGCCGAATTCGCCGGGCGGATTCGAGAATGGCGCAAAATCGGTTACCCCTTCCACGCCGCGATATTGCTCCAGCGCCCAGCGGACCGAGGGAAAGGCAAGCTCGCCCCATGGGATCTCGTCCCACGAGGCGAGCATCACGTCGAGGCTCTCCGGGCCCGGCGAGAAGGCATCGCCATCGAGATGAGCGAGATACATGATCTGCACCTGGGCGATGCGCGGAATGGTGTAGACGGCGAGCAGCCGGTCGATGACGATTTCCGCATTGGCTTCCTCGCGCGCTTCGCGCATCGCCGCCTGTTCGGCAGTTTCGCCAAGCTCCATGAAACCGGCAGGCAAGGTCCAGAAACCGGTGCGCGGTTCGATGGCGCGGCGGCACAGGAGCAGCTTGCCGTTGTGGCGCACGATCGAACCCGTGACGATCTTCGGGTTGACGTAGTTGATGAAGCCGCAGGTGGTGCAGACATCGCGCTCATGCGTGTCGCCGGCGGGTACCTGGCGCTGAAACGACGTGTTCTGAGTCTTACTGTTCATCGCTTGTCAAGTGTTGAATTCTGTATGCGGATGATCTTAACTCGAATTGCTCTAAAGAGCAGCAAGGGTTTTTTTCTGCTGTTTTTCACTTGCAGAGCAATAGCGAGGGCGCTACTTGTTCGCGGCTTCGACGGGGTGACAAGCCTCATGCTGCAAGGCGAAAGACTGGCCCAAGCGTTCGGGAGCATTCGCAGGAAACCGGTGCCATCAGAAGCCGGGATGCGGACAGGAGAAGGGGCGTATGACGACGACGAAGGATGTGAAGCAGTTTTCGCGTTCTCCATCCCACCTGTTGAAGCGGGCGGCGCAGTATTCGAATCTCATCTATATGGGCGAGGTCGGCAAGTCCGGGCTCACCCACCGCCAGTTCACCGTGCTGCTCGCGGTTGACGCCAATGACGGCAAGAGCCAGACCGACCTTGTGAAGCTCACCGGCATCGACCGTTCGACGCTCGCCGATCTCGTGGCCCGCCTTCTGGCCCAGGGCTATCTCCAGCGAAAACGCACGCGCGACGATGGCCGCACCAATTCGATCCGCATCACCACGGTGGGCAAGAAGATGCTGAAAATGGCGCAGCCGGGCGCCGAGGAAGTCGACAAGCAGCTCATGTCCCTCATTCCGTTTCCTGACCGGAAGCCCTTCATCGACAATCTCGCGGTGCTGGCCGCCGAGATGGACCGTCTCGAGGAGAAGGAACCCGCGAAGCCCGTTCGCAAGATCAAGTCCCGCAAGCGCGCCTGAACCGGCGCGCAGGATTACGGGCCGGGAAGCGGGGTCTTCGCCTTTTCGATTTCCCCCGCCAGCGTTCCCAGCACGGCCTCCGGCGTCAGAGGACCGATGTGCTTGTAGCGGATGACGCCCTGGCCATCGACCACGAAGGTTTCCGGAACGCCATAGACCCCCCAGTCGACCGCCGCGCGGCCGCTTCGGTCCATGCCGACGGCGGCGAAAGGCTGGCCGAGGGTTCCGAGAAAGCGCACGGCATTCTCGGGCTCGTCCTTGTAGTTGATGCCGATAAGCGTGATGTCCGGCCGCTTGGCCAGTTCGACAAGCAGCGGATGCTCGATGCGGCAGGGCGCGCACCACGAGGCCCAGACATTCACCACTGACACCTTGCCATTCTTGAGGTCGGCCGTTCCAAAGCCCGGGACATTGAGGCCCGGCACCGCCGCGAGCGCGAAGGCGGGCACCGGCTTGCCGATAAGCGCGGAAGGAATTTCCGATGGCTTGCCGGAAAGGCCGCGCCAGAACAGCGCCGCCAGCCCCACGAACACCACGGCCGGGATCAGCACCAGCCACAGCCGGGCGCGGCTGGGTTGCGGGCTGGCGGTTGTCATTGGCGCGGGCTCCCGCGCCGGGTGTCGAGACGCGCGGCTTCGGCGCGCAACCGCCGGTCCCTCAGCAGCGTGGTGACGATCAGCCAGCCCAGCACCGCGAAGCTCAAGCCATAGGACGCGACCACGAAAGCGATATGTTTGGCGGAGAAATCCATCAGCGTTCTCCGATCTCGGCGATCTGCACCTGGCGGATCTTGCGCGCCGCGATCTCGGCGCGCATCGCCACCAGGTTGAGGGCCAGGAACAGGAATGTGTAGGCCAGCCCCATCACAAGCAGCGGCCACAGCATGGAAGGCGCGATGGTCGGGCCATCCATGCGGAACACGCTGGCTGGCTGGTGCAGCGAGTTCCACCAGTCGACGGAGAATTTCACGATCGGCACGTTGACGACGCCGACCAGTGCCACGATGCGCGCCACCATGGCGGCGCGGTGCGGGTCGTCGATCGCCGCCCAGATCGCCATGTAGCCGACATAAAGCAGCATCAGCACGAACATCGAGGTCAGCCGGGCGTCCCAAACCCACCACGCGCCCCACATCGGCTTGCCCCAGAGGGAGCCAGTGGCCAGCGCCAGGAAGCAGAAGGCAGCGCCGATGGGCGCCGCCGTCTTGGCCGCGACATCGGCCAGCGGATGGCGGAAGATCAGCGCCACGGCGCTGGCCAGCGCCATCGCCGCGTAGACGAACAGCGCCATCCAGGCGGCCGGCACATGCACATACATGATGCGCGACGTTTCACCCTGCTGGTAGTCGGCCGGCGCCGTCACCAGCGCGCCATAAAGCCCAATTGCGAACAGCGCGATGGTGATCGCCCACAGCGCGGGCAGAAGCGCATTGGCGAGCTTGAGGAACCGGGTAGGATTGGCAAGATACTGCATGAGCGGAACTGTCTACCGAAACGTGGTTATTTGAGATAGGACCTCAGTGCCGCAGCCGATGCAAGCGGGCAGAGCACGAGGCTCGCCAGCGCGATGGCCGTCAGGATCAGAAGCGCCGTGAAGGCAAGGCCGGGCGCCGCATCGGGCGCGCTGGCCGACAGCCCGAAGATCAGCACCGGCACATAGAGCGGCAGCACCAGCACCGACACCAACAAGCCGCCCCGGCGCAGGCCCACCGTCACCGCCGCGCCAATCGACGCGAGCAATGACAGCGCCACCGAACCCAGCACCATGGCGATGCTCAAGGGCAGGATGGCCGCCGCCTCGAGGTTCACCAGAAAGCCGAGGAGCGGTGCTGCGATGGCCAGCGGCAGGCTGGTGGAGAGCCAGTGCGCCACCGCCTTGGCGAGCGCCACCATTTCGAAGGGCACCGGGCCCATGGTCATGATGTCGAGGGAGCCGTCCTCATAGTCCTGCTGGAAGATGCGGTCGGCCGAGAGCAGAACCGACAGCAGCAGGGCGATCCACAAGGCGCCGGGCGCGATGCGCGCCAGCAGCGCCTGGTCTGGCCCGATGCCGATCGGCAGCAGCACCACGATGGTCAGGAAGAAGCCGAGCGCGGTGCCAACACCGCCGCCCTGGCGCATGCTGAGCGCGAGGTCGCGGCGGATGAGCGCGAGGATCAGGCTCATGCCGCCGCTCCCAGGTCAAGCCGCCGGTCGGGCTCACGCCCCAGCGGCACATGGGTGGCGGCGATGATCATGCCGCCCCGGGCGAGCTGGGCTGCCATCACCGCCAGCAGCCGTTCGAGCGAGGCGGCATCAAGGCCGACGGTTGGTTCGTCCAGGAGCCACAGCCGCCGCGGCGCCAGCACCAGCCGGGCGAGCGCCAGCCGGCGTTTCTGGCCGGCCGAGAGCAGGCCGGCGGGATAGGCGGAAAGCCGGGTGAGGCCGAAAGCCTCCAACGCCTCGTCGACGGCGCCGCCGCCGAGGAAGTCACGCCAGAAAATCAGGTTCTCGCGGACGCTCAAGGCGGATTTCACGGCCTCCTGATGGGCGATCAGATGCGCCTGCTGGGCGATGGCCAGACCCGGCGCGCCACCTGACAGGGCGAGCGTTCCGGACTGCGCCTCGCCCAGCCCGGCGATGAGCCGGATCAGGGATGACTTGCCGGAGCCGTTCGGCCCCGTCAGCTGCAGCAATTGGCCAGCCGCGAGCGAGAATGACACGTCGCGGAACACGATGCGTCCACCGCGTTCGCAGGTAAGATTGGTGGCGGTCAGGGCCATGCCCCTTGTTCCTAGAACAAAGGGCAGGCGTCAAGCGCGGCGAGCCGCGCCGCTTACATCACGTATTGGCCGCCATTGGCGGAGAGAGTCGAACCGGTGATGAAGCCCGCATCGTCGGATGCGAGGAACAAAACGGCGCGCGCGATCTCTTCGGGCTCGCCCAGCCGGCCCACCGGAATGAGCGGCAGGATGCGCTTTTCGAGCACGTCCTGGGCAATGGCCTTCACCATGTCGGTGGCGATGTAGCCCGGGCAGATGGCATTCACGGTAATGCCCTTGGCGGCGCCTTCCTGGGCCAGCGCCTTGACGAAGCCGATGTCGCCCGCCTTGGCGGCGGAATAATTCGCCTGGCCCATCTGGCCCTTCTGGCCGTTGACGGAGGAAATGCAGATCACCCGGCCAAATCCGCGGTCGCGCATGCCGCCCCACACCGGCTGGGTCATGTTGAACAGCGAGTTCAGGTTGGTGTTGATCACCTCGTTCCACTGCTGCGGCGTCATTTTGTGGAACATGGCGTCGCGGGTGATGCCGGCGTTGTTGACCAGCACCTCGACCGGGCCGTGATCGGCCTCGACCTGCTTGAGGCCGGCCACGCAGGCCTCGTAGCTGGACACGTCCCACTTATAGACGGGAATGCCGGTCTCGGCCTTGAATTTGGCGGCCGCCTCGTCATTGCCCGCATAATTCGCGGCCACCTTATAGCCCGCCGCCTTGAGCGCCTTCGAAATCGCCGCGCCGATGCCGCGGCTGCCGCCGGTTACTACTGCTACCCGTGCCATGTGATCTTGTTCCCTGTTGATGCGATTAGCGTTCGACGCACATGGCGATGCCCATGCCGCCGCCGATGCACAGCGTGGCAAGGCCTTTCCTGGCGTTGCGGCGGCCCATCTCGAACAGCAGCGTGTTCAGCACGCGGGCACCCGATGCGCCGATCGGGTGACCGATGGCGATGGCGCCGCCGTTGACGTTGACGATGTCCGGGTTCCAGCCCATGTCCTTGTTGACCGCGCAGGCCTGCGCCGCGAAGGCCTCATTGGCTTCCACAAGGTCGAGGTCCTCGGCTTTCCAGCCGGCTTTCTGCAACGCCGCGCGCGAGGCGGGGATCGGCCCCGTGCCCATGATCGCGGGGTCAACGCCGACGCTGGCCCAGGAGGCGATGCGGGCCATCGGCGTCAGGCCGCGCTTTGCGGCTTCCTTCTCGCTCATCAGGATCGCCACCGCGGCGCCGTCATTGATGCCCGAGGCGTTGGCCGCGGTCACCGAGCCATCCTTCGCGAAGGCAGGCTTCAGCTTGGTCACCGAGTCGAGCGTCACACCCTTCTTTATGTATTCGTCGGCCTCCACCGTCACATCGCCCTTGCGGGTGGAGATGGTGACGGGGGCGATCTCGTCCTTGAACTTGCCCGCCGCCTGTGCGGCCTCGGCCTTGTTCTGGCTTTTTACCGCGAAGTCGTCCTGCATCTCACGGGTGATCTGCCACTGGCGGGCCACGTTCTCGGCGGTGTTGCCCATGTGGTAGCCATGAAAAGCGTCCCACAGACCGTCCCTGATCATGGTGTCGACCATGGCCCAGTCGCCCATCTTCACGCCATCGCGCAGATGCGCCACATGCGGCGCCTTGCTCATGCTCTCCTGGCCGCCCGCCGCCACGACCCTGGCGTCGCCGGCGGCGATCTGCTGCATGCCGAGCGCCACGGCGCGCAGGCCGGAGCCGCACAGCTGGTTCATGCCCCAGGCTGGGCTTTCATTGGGAATGCCGGCATGGACGGCGGCCTGGCGAGCCGGGTTCTGGCCCTGGCCGGCGGTGAGGATCTGGCCGAGGATCACCTCGTCGATGTCGCCACCCTCGAGCTTGGCGCGGGCCATGGCGGCCTTGAGCGCCACCGTGCCGAGATAGGAGGCGGGCACGCTCGACAGCGCGCCGTTGAAAGACCCTACCGGCGTCCTTGCCGCCGAAACGATGACAACCGCATTTCCTGAACCGGCCATGGATAGCTCCTTGCTTGAATTTCGGTGCTCATATGCTCCCCTAGCATCTTTTGTGCAATGCGACATAGGTCGTGATTGTGGCACCGCCCAAATTTTTTGCGCTTGCAATTGTGCAGTGCGGAGAGCAAGGTTTGATGACGAAAACCGCAAGAAAGCCTAGCTGCGGCGGGGGTCGGGCGTAACGAGGAGGCATCCGGTGAGTGAAGAGAAGGCAGCGCCGCAAAACGCCGTGGTCATCAAGAAATATGCCAACCGGCGGCTCTACAACACCTCCACCAGCACCTATGTGACCCTCGATGACCTGTCGGCCATGGTCAAGTCCGGGACCGATTTCCTCGTTTATGACGCCAAGACCGGCGAGGACATCACCCGCTCGGTGCTGACCCAGATCATCTTCGAGGAAGAGAACAAGGGCACCAACCTTCTGCCGATCAACTTCCTGCGCCAGCTCATCCGCTTCTATGGCGATTCAATGCAGGCTTTCGTGCCTGGTTTTCTTGAGTTTTCACTCGAAAACCTCGGCAAGGATCAGGACAAGTTCCGGGCCCGCATGATGGAGGCCTGGGGCGGCGACGCCTTCAAGGCCATGCAGGACCAGGCGCAGCGCAACATGGCGATGTTCAGCGACGCCATGATGGCGTTCAACCCCTTTGCCTCGGCCATGGGCAGCGCCGTGCCGGGTGCGCCGGCGCCGGGAAAGCCCGCCAGCCCCAGCCGGGATGACCTTCAGTCGATGAAGGAACAGCTTGCTGCCATGCAGCAGAAGCTCGATACCCTGTCGAAGCCATAGAACAAGAACCGGCCTGATCGAGAAAGCGCCGTTCAATCACGGCGGCTCTTGCCCCGGAATGCGTGGATCAGCGCAGGCGCTGCCTGGCCGTATCGCTCACCAGGTCTGCGTAGCTCGGTTCAGCGGGCGGGAAGTCCGGCTGGCGGGCGGCGAAGGCCTGGTCGAGCAGGTGGATGGCGCGCCGCAGCTTCGTCAATTCGCTTTCCAGATTGCCTTCGAAGGCGACGACCGTCTCGGTTGCGGCAGGCGGGGCGTCCTCGACGGCCGGCGCCGGCGCCCAGGGCGGGGTGAGGCTTGCCGCGCCGAACAGATTGCCCTGCATCAGGTCGATCCCCCATTCGCGCAGCCTGGCTGCGTCGGCCTCGGTTTCCACCCATTCGGCCACCGTCTTGATGCCGAAGCTCTTGGCCAGGTCGATCAGCGCGCGCACATAATAGGGGTTGTCGCCGCTGCCGTTGAGATCGCGGCAGAAGGTGCCGTCGAGTTTGAGGAATTCGATGGGCAATGCCCGCAGGCTGCGGAACGAGGTGTAGCCGGCGCCGAAATCGTCGATGGCCACGCTGCAGCCCAGCTGGCGCAACTGCTCGACGAAGCGGATGGTGTGGGTCAGGTCGCCCAGCGCAACCGTTTCGGTGATCTCGATGGTCAGCCGCTTGGCCAGCGGCCCCTGGGCGGCGAGCAGGGAAATGATTTCCGGATGCCAGCGCGGATCGATGGCCGTGGTGCCGGACATGTTGAGCGACAGCCTGGCGGCGGGGTAGCGCGTCAGCGTGTCGATGGCCATCCGCGTCACTTCGCGGTCGATCAGGCGCACAAGCCCCAGTGTCTCGGCGATCGGGATCAGGTGTCCGGCAGCCACCGTGCGGCCGTCTTCGCCGGTCATGCGCAGCAGCGCCTCGTGAAAGGCGGGTTGTCCGGTGGCGGCGTCGACCACCGGCTGGTAGGCCAGTTCGAAGCGGTTCTCCTTGAGGCAGCGCACGATCTCGGTGGCGTTCCTGGCGTTGCCGGTGCGCTGGGTGAGCCGTGCCTGCGACGGCTGGTAGATCACCACATCGTCGGCGGGCTGCTTCCTGGCTTCGGTCAGCGCCTCCTCGGCGCGGGCGATGGCGGTGTTGGGGTCGCTGGCATGCTTGGGCAGCACCACGGCGCCGATCGACAGCAGCGCCCAGACCGGCCCGCGCGCGGTCTCGATCACGTCCTCCCGCGCGGTACGCAGGAAGCGCTCGGCCGCCACCGCCAGGTCCTCGGCGCTGCAATCATGCAGCACGAGGCCGAATTTCGAACCCGAGTAACGCGCGACGGCATCGCCGGCGCGCACCACCCGCGCCAGGCGGCGGCCGACCGCGATGATCACTTCATCGGCGACTTCGAAGCCGAAGGCCTCGTTCACCACCGCCAGATTGTTGATGGCCGCCACCACGAAGGCGCAGGATGAGCCCTCGCGCTGCGCCGCCAGCATGGCGCCGCCAAGCGCCTCCATCAGCCGCCCCCGGTTCATCATGCCGGTCAGCGGATCGCAATTGCCGAGATAGCTCAGGTACTGGTCGCGCATGTGGCGCTCGTCGATGCGGCGCAGGGTGCCCAGTACGGTGGCCGGCCGTCCGTCCGGGCCGGCCAGCCAACGGCCCTGATCTTCCAGCCAGATGCTACTGCGGTTTTTCCGGCCTTCAGGCAGAAAACGGTATTCGATGCGGAAGGCAACGCCGGCACCGGTGTCGACTTCGTCTCCTTCCATGACCGCGTCGTAGCGGCTGACGAGGTTCTCCGGATCAAGAAACGCCGCGAAGCGGCGGCCGGTGGCAAGCTGGGCAATGTCGCAGCCGAGTATGGCCTCGGCATTGCCGGACCATGTGATGCTGTCGCTGGCGATGTCCCAATGGTAGGCGGCAAGCCCGGCCGCCTGGGCGGCGCGCTGCAGCAAGCCATCAGGGCCGGGGCCGGTAGCCAGGTCGTGTCCGCTCGGGGGTTCGCGCAACGTGGTCTCCGCCAGGAACTTTTCCGCCGTCAGGTTAGATGACACCGTCAAACCAATCCTTAACGGCAGGACTCAGTACCCTAATGCAAGACCGTCCTTGCGCGGGTCTGAACCTCCCACGAGCACGCCCTTGGCGCGGTCGATGGCAATCGCCTGCCCGCCGCCCAGGGGCCCCGGCGCCGCCGCGGGCAGATGGCCCCGGGCAGCGAGACCGCTCCGCACCTCCTCCGGAACACAGCTTTCGAGCAGAACCTCGCCATTCTTTGGGAAATAGCGCGGAAAATCGATCGCCTCCTGCGGGTCCATGCCATAGACATAGCGGTTCGCCGCCACCGTGACATGGCCCATCGGCTGATAGTCGCCGCCCATCACGCCGAAGCTCATGTCGACGAGGCCGTCCTTCCGGGCCATGGCCGGTATGATGGTATGCAGTGGCCGTTTGCCGGGGCCAATGCAGTTCGGGTGGGCGGGATCGGCCACAAAACAGGCGCCACGGTTCTGCAGCGCGATGCCGGTTTTCTCCGTGACGATGCAGGAGCCGAAACCGTCATAAACCGAATTGATGAACGACACCGCCAGCCGCTTTTCGTCGATTACCGAGAGATAGACGGTATCCGATGTGCGCATGACGGTTTTGATGTCCAGCGCGCGGTTCATGTCGATCATGCCGGCAAGCCGCGCCGCCATTTCACTGCTCAGCAATTCGGCCACCGGCACTGCGGCGAATGCGGGGTCGGCGATGTGCCGGTTGCGCAATTCCCATGCGAGTTTCATGGCCTCGATTTCGAGGTGATGGCGCTCCACGGAGTTAGCGGCGTGGCGCCGGAGTCCGATCTGCGAGAGGATGTTGAAGGCGATCAGCGCTGTCAGGCCCTGGCCTGACGGCGGGATCTCGAGAATCTCATGGTCCATGAAATGCGTTGCAATCGGCGTTACCCAGTTGCTTTCATGCCCGGCGAGATCGGCCATGGTGAGAAGTGAGCCCTGCGCCCGGACCGTGTTGATGATGTCAGCGGCGATCGCGCCCGTGTAGAACGCGTCACGGCCTTCCCGGGCGATCACCCGCAGGGTGGTGGCGAGCGCCGGGTAGCGCATGATGTCACCCTCGCGCGGCGCCTGCCCGCCCCTCATGTAATGCTGACGGCCGCCGGTGTCCGCCGCCAGGGCGGGGGCGTCCTCGGGCCAGTCCCAGGCCACCCGTGGGGTCACCGGCACGCCTTCTTCGGCCAGCCGGATGGCCGGCTTCAGGGCCTCGGCGAGGTCCATCGTGCCATGCGCCTTGAGCAGCCTGTCCCAGCCGTCAATGGCGCCGGGCACGGTGATCGCGTGAATGGAGCGCAGTGGGATGGAGGTGAGGCCCGATGCCTTGAGCCAGTCGCGGTCCGCTGCCATGGCCGCCCGCCCGCTGGCGTTGAGCCCCGTCACCTGTCCATCCGGCGTTCCGACCAGGGCGAAGCAGTCGCCGCCGATTCCGGTCATGGCGGGTTCGGCGACGCACAGCACGGCGGAAGCCACCACAGCGGCATCGGCGGCGTTGCCCCCGGCGCGCAGCGTGTCGATGGCGGCCAGCGTGGCCAGGGGTGCGGAGGTGGCGGCCATGCCGCGGGTGCCATGGGCGGCGGAGCGTCCGGGGCGGTCGAAACGGCGCATGGTCATGATCCTGCAAGCAAACCGGTGGAAACCGGTTGGAAATGGTGGACGAAAAATCCTAGAAACGTCGTAAAAGGCATCGCACGGGGCAGGCCGCTGCCGCAAGTGTGCGGCCGGCCGGCTGGCACAAAAGGAAAAAGGTCGACTTTTCCCAGTAGTTATGTAGTTTTACTGCAGGGAAACAAACGCATTCAAAGAAGGAACATGGGAATGTCCACGGTGAAGAGCGATATCGAAATTGCCCGCGAAGCGAAGATGAAGCTGATCATGGAGATCGGCCGGGCGCTGGGCATTCCGGAGAAGGAGCTCATTCCTTATGGCCACACCAAGGCCAAGGTGTCGCTCGCCTATATCGACAGCCTGACCTCGAAGCCCGATGGCAAGCTGATCCTCGTCACCGCGATCAACCCCACGCCGGCCGGCGAAGGCAAGACCACCACCACCGTGGGTCTGGGCGACGGCCTCAACCGCATCGGCAAGAAGGCCATGGTGGCGTTGCGCGAGCCCTCGCTGGGCCCCTGCTTCGGCATGAAGGGAGGTGCTGCCGGCGGCGGCTATGCCCAGATCGTGCCGATGGAAGACATCAACCTGCACTTCACCGGCGATTTCCACGCCATCACCGCCGCGCATAACCTGCTCTCGGCGATGATCGACAATCACATCTACTGGGGCAACGAACTCGGCATCGACACCAGGCGGGTGGCCTGGCGGCGCGTCATGGACATGAACGACCGGGCGCTGCGCGAGATCGTGTGCTCGCTGGGCGGCGTCGCCAACGGCTATCCGCGCGAGGCCGGCTTCGACATCACGGTCGCCTCAGAGATCATGGCGATCCTCTGCCTCGCCACCTCGATCGCCGATCTCGAGCGCCGCATCGGCCAGATCGTCATCGGTTACCGGAAGGACAAATCGCCGGTGCTGGCCAAGGACCTGAAGGCGCCGGGCGCCATGGTGGTGCTGCTCAAGGATGCGCTGCAGCCCAACCTGGTGCAGACCTTGGAAAACAATCCGGCCTTTGTGCATGGCGGCCCCTTCGCCAACATTGCCCATGGCTGCAACTCGGTGATGGCCACCAAGGCGGCGCTCAAGCTTGTCGATTATGTGGTCACCGAGGCGGGCTTCGGGGCCGATCTGGGTGCTGAGAAGTTCTTTGACATCAAGTGCCGCAAGGCGGGGCTCCAGCCCGCCGCGACGGTGATCGTCGCCACGGTGCGCGCGCTCAAGATGCATGGCGGCGCGGCCAAGGAAGACCTGAAGGTCGAGAATGTCGCGGTGCTGAAGAAGGGCCTCGCCAATCTGGGCCGCCATCTCGAAAACGTGAAGAAGTTCGGCGTGCCGATCGCGGTGGCCATCAACCATTTCATCTCCGATACCGACGCCGAAGTGCAGGCGGTGATCGACTACTGCCGCAGCCACGGCGTGGAGGCGTTCCGCTGCACCCACTGGGCGGAAGGCGGCAAGGGCACCGAGGCGCTGGCCAGGCATGTGGCCGCGCTCGCCGACAAGGGCGAAGCGCGCTTCAAGCCGATCTACGACGACAACACGCCGCTCCTTGAGAAGGTGAAGACCATCGCCCGCGAAATCTACCGCGCGGACGATGTGGTGGCGGACAAGGCCGTGAGCGACCAGCTCAAGGCCTGGGAGGCGGCCGGCTACGGCAAATTCCCGATCTGCATGGCCAAGACCCAGTATTCCTTCTCGACCGACCCCAACGCGAAGGGCGCGCCGGTGAACCATACGGTGCCGATCCGTGAGGTGCGGCTGTCGGCGGGTGCGGAATTCATCGTGGTGATCTGCGGAGACATCATGACCATGCCGGGCCTGCCCAAGGTGCCTTCGGCGGAGTTCATCGGGCTCGACGAGAAGGGCCAGATCGCCGGCCTGTTCTGAAGCAAGTCCCGTTTCGTTTCGATGGCCCGGAGCTTGCTCCGGGCCTTTTTTGTGCCCCGGCCAGACTTTATCGCGGTGCAGCAGGCAAGAAAATCACCCAAGTCCTATTGTTAAGAATATGAAAATGGATCATGAAATAGAGATATGCAAAAAATGCAATTCTCTTTTTGCTGCATTGCACCTAGATAGGCTCTGTTAGCAATCAACGCAGATCGTCAATCCAAGGGGAATGACAATGTTCGAAGTTCTGAAGTCCCGTTACGCCAACTGGAAGCGCTATTCGCGCACCGTCAATGAGCTCGAGCGGCTCAACAACCGTGAACTGGCCGATCTCGGCATTTCGCGCTCCGATATTCCGCGCCTGGCCCGCGAGGCGGCGCGCAGCTGAACGTTTCGAGGGCCCTTGTCGGGTCCGTACCAGGAGAGCCCGCCGGTTCCTCCCCCGGCGGGCTTTTCTTTTCCGCCTATTATTCAGCACGATAGCTGGTTTCGTCCGGCGAGATGAACCGCCTGAAATCAGAGCGGCAATCCGCCCATCTGATGGCGGTTGCGAGTCCCTTTCCACTGTGATAGCGAACGCGCGCGGCGGGGCGGGGGCCTCGTTCCGTGGCTGTGCATTTTTGCATGCCGGTCTCCTGAAAATTCAAGCGGATCAGCGCCATTTCCGGATGTGCGCGGCGCCGCCGAAGTGAATGAAAGACGGATCGTGGCGACCACAGACCAGACAGTTTCCGGCGTGCCGGGCCGCTATGCCAGCGCCCTGTTCGAACTCGCCCGCGAGGAGAAGGCCACCGAGCAGGTTGGCCAGCAGCTGGCGACCGTGCAAGCGGCCATCGACCAGTCGGAGGATCTGGGCCGCCTGGTGCGCTCGCCGGTGTTTTCAGCCGATGACCAGGTGGCGGCGCTTGCCGCCGTAGGCCAGCAGATCGGCATCAGCGGCACGGCGTTGAACTTCCTCAGGCTGGTGGCGAAGAACCGCCGGCTCGCGGCGCTTCCGGACATGATCAGGGCCTATGCCACCTTGCTCAGCCAGTCCAAGGGCGAGATCGCGGGCGAGGTGACCAGCGCCGCCCCGCTCTCCGCCCAGCAGCTTTCCGACCTCAAGTCCGCGCTCAAGTCCGCGCTGGGCCGTGATGTAGCACTTTCAACCCGGGTCGACGATTCGATCCTCGGCGGGCTCATCGTCAAGGTGGGCTCCCGCATGATGGATAATTCGCTCAAGACCAAGCTCCAGTCTCTCAAGATCGCCATGAAGGGAACCGCCTGATGGACATTCGCGCCGCCGAAATCTCCGCAATCCTCAAGAAACAGATCAAGGACTTCGGCAAGGAAGCTCAAGTCTCCGAGATCGGCCAGGTGCTGTCGGTGGGCGACGGCATCGCCCGCGTCTATGGCCTCGACAATGTGCAGGCCGGTGAGATGGTGGAGTTCGCCAATGGCCTGAAGGGCATGGCGCTGAACCTCGAAACCGACAACGTCGGCATCGTGATCTTCGGCTCGGACCGTGAAATCCGCGAGGGCGACACCGTGAAGCGTACCGGCGCCATCGTCGAGGTGCCGGTCGGCAAGGAACTGCTCGGCCGCGTCGTCGATCCGCTCGGCAACCCGATCGACGGCAAGGGCCCGATCAACGCCAAGAAGACGCGCCGCGTCGACGTCAAGGCGCCCGGCATCATTCCGCGCAAGTCGGTGCACGAGCCGATGTCGACCGGCCTCAAGGCCATCGACGCGCTGATCCCGATCGGCCGCGGCCAGCGCGAGCTCGTCATCGGCGACCGCCAGACCGGCAAGACCGCCATCATCCTCGACACCATCCTGAACCAGAAGCCCATCCACATCGCGGGCCCTGAGAAGGACAAGCTTTATTGCGTCTATGTGGCCTGCGGCCAGAAGCGCTCCACCGTGGCGCAGTTCGTGAAGGTGCTGGAAGACAATGGCGCGCTCGAATATTCGATCATCGTCGCCGCCACCGCCTCCGACCCGGCGCCGCTGCAGTATCTCGCGCCCTTCGCGGGCTGCACCATGGGCGAATATTTCCGCGACAATGGCATGCATGCGCTGATCGCCTATGACGATCTCTCGAAGCAGGCTGTCGCCTACCGCCAGATGTCGCTGTTGCTGCGCCGCCCGCCGGGCCGCGAAGCTTATCCGGGCGACGTGTTCTATCTCCACTCGCGCCTGCTCGAGCGCGCCGCCAAGCTCAATGACAGCCAGGGCGCCGGTTCGCTGACCGCGCTCCCCGTCATTGAGACGCAGGCCAACGACGTGTCCGCCTATATTCCCACCAACGTGATCTCGATCACCGACGGCCAGATCTTCCTTGAGACCGACCTGTTCTACCAGGGCATCCGTCCGGCGGTGAACGTCGGCCTCTCGGTGTCGCGCGTGGGCTCCGCCGCCCAGACCAAGGCGATGAAGCAGGTGGCCGGCAAGATCAAGGGCGAGCTCGCCCAGTACCGCGAGATGGCCGCCTTCGCGCAGTTCGGCTCCGACCTCGACGCCGCCACCCAGAAGCTGCTGAACCGCGGCGCCAGGCTCACCGAGATTCTGAAGCAGCCGCAGTTCTCGCCGCTCAAGACCGAGGAGCAGGTTGTGTCGATCTACGCCGGCGTCAACGGCTATCTCGATCCGCTGCCGGTCAACAAGGTGCGCGCCTTCGAGGACGGCCTCCTCCGCTTCATGCGTGACAAGCATGCCGACGTGCTGGACGCGATCCGCACCGAGAAGGCGATCTCCGACACCACCATGCCGAAGCTGAAGTCCGCCGTCGAAACCTTCGCCAAGTCCTTCGCCTGAGGGGCCGGGGATGCCTAGTCTCAAAGACCTCAGAAACCGCATCGCCTCGGTGAAGGCGACGCGCAAGATCACCAAGGCCATGCAGATGGTGGCCGCGGCAAAGCTGCGCCGCGCGCAAGAAGCGGCGGTGGCCGCGCGCCCCTATTCGGAGCGCATGTCGGCGGTGATCGCCAACCTGGCTGGCGCCATGGAAGGCAAGGCGGGCGCGCCCACCCTGCTCACCGGCTCGGGCTTCGACCAGACACACCTGCTGATCGTCGCGACCGCGGAGCGCGGTTTGTGCGGCGGCTTCAATTCCTCAATCGCCAAGATGGCGCGCGAACATGCCGACCGGCTGATCGCCCAGGGCAAGACGGTCAAGATCTTCACCGTCGGCAAGAAGGGCAATGACGCGCTGAAGCGGCTCTATGGCAAGTACATCGTCGAGCATGTCGATTTCCGCAGCGTGAAGGCCATGTCCTTCGCCGAGGCGCAGGCCGTGGCCAACAAGGTGCTCGCCATGTTCCACAATGGCGAGTTCGACGTGGCAACCCTGTTCTTCTCGGAATTCAAGTCGGTGATCTCGCAGAAGCCAACGGCGTTGCGGCTGATTCCGGCGGATGTCTCGGGCGGCAAGCCCGCCGATCTCGGCGGCGCCGTCTATGAGGCCGAACCGGAAGAGGGCGAAATTCTCGCCGATCTGCTGCCGCGCAACATCGCGGTGCAGGTCTTCCGCGGCCTCCTCGAGAATGCCGCCTCCGAACAGGGCGCGCGCATGAGCGCCATGGACAATGCGACGCGCAACGCCGGCGACATGATCAACAAGCTGTCGATCAAGTACAACCGCCAGCGCCAGGCGCAGATCACCAAGGAACTGATCGAAATCATTTCGGGCGCAGAGGCGCTTTGATGACCGAAGACACCGAGAGCATGGTCCTGGAATTGCTGCGGCGCATGCGCCCCTCCATGGAGCGCATGGAGCTGGAGATGCAGGACATCAAGAGCCGCATGACCGGCATCGAAATCTCGGTGAGCCAAATGCCCGGCCAGCTCGCGGCGCAGAGCCTGCGGCTGGACCGGCTTGAAGAACGCATCGGCAGGATCGAGCGCCGGCTCGATCTCGTCGAACATCACTGAATCTGGAACGCGAGGATAAAACACATGGCACACAGCGAAGCCGCAACCGGCCGCATCACACAGGTCACCGGCGCCGTCGTCGACGTCGCCTTCGATGGCGGCCTGCCGGAGATTCTCAATGCGCTCGAGACCGACAATGGCGGCAACCGCCTGGTGCTCGAAGTCGCGCAGCATCTGGGCGAGAACACCGTGCGCTGCATCGCCATGGACTCGACCGAGGGTCTGGTGCGCGGCCAGAAGGTCACCAACACCGGCGCGCCCATCACCGTTCCGGTGGGCGATGAAACGCTGGGCCGCATCATGAACGTGATCGGCGAACCGGTGGACGAGGCGGGCCCCATCGGCGCGAAGGCGCGCCGCGCCATTCACCAGCCGGCCCCTGAATTCGTCGACCAGTCGACGCAGGCGGAAATCCTGGTCACCGGCATCAAGGTCGTCGATCTGCTGGCGCCTTATGCGAAGGGCGGCAAGATCGGCCTGTTCGGCGGCGCCGGCGTGGGCAAGACCGTGCTGATCATGGAGCTCATCAACAACATCGCCAAGACGCATGGCGGCTACTCGGTTTTCGCCGGCGTGGGTGAGCGTACGCGCGAGGGCAACGACCTCTATCACGAGATGATGGAATCGGGCGTCAACAAGAACCCTAAGGAAGGCTCCGTCGCCGGCTCCAAGGCGGCGCTGGTCTATGGCCAGATGAACGAGCCGCCGGGTGCGCGCGCCCGCGTGGCGCTCACCGGCCTCACGGTGGCCGAGCACTTCCGCGACCAGGGGCAGGACGTGCTGTTCTTCGTCGACAACATCTTCCGCTTCACCCAGGCGGGCTCGGAAGTCTCGGCGCTGCTGGGCCGCATCCCCTCGGCGGTGGGCTATCAGCCGACACTCGCCACCGACATGGGCCAGATGCAGGAGCGCATCACCACCACCACCAAGGGCTCGATCACCTCGGTGCAGGCCATCTACGTGCCCGCCGACGACCTGACGGACCCCGCTCCCGCCACCTCCTTCGCGCATCTCGACGCCACCACCGTGCTGTCGCGCTCGATTGCCGAAAAGGGCATCTATCCGGCGGTCGACCCGCTCGATTCCACCTCGCGCATGCTCGATCCGCGCATCATCGGCGAGGAGCATTATGCCGTGGCCCGGCAGGTGCAGCAGATCCTCCAGCGCTACAAGGCGCTTCAGGACATCATCGCCATTCTCGGCATGGACGAGCTCTCCGAAGAGGACAAGATGACGGTGGCGCGCGCCCGCAAGATCGAGCGCTTCCTGTCCCAGCCCTTCGACGTCGCCGCGGTGTTTACCGGCTCGGCCGGCGTGCAGGTGAAGCTCGAGGACACGATCAAGGGCTTCAAGGGCCTCTGCAACGGCGATTATGACCATCTGCCGGAGCCCGCCTTCTACATGGTTGGCACCATCAACGAGGCGATCGAGAAGGCCAAGCGCCTCGCCGCCGAGGCGGCGTAAGCGCCATGGCTGGCCTGCAGTTCGAATTGGTGAGCCCGGCGCGGCTGTTGTTCTCGGGGAGCGTGGCCTCGGTCACCGTTCCGGGAACCGAAGGCGAGATGGGCATCTATCCGGGCCATTCGCCGGTGTTGTCGACGTTGCGTCCCGGCATCGTCACCGTCTACCGTGACGGCGGCTCCACGGACCGCATCTTCGTCAAGGGCGGCATGGTGGAGGTAAATCCGCAAGGGTTGACGCTGCTGGCTGAAGTGGCGATTCCAGTGGCCGAACTCGACGCCGCCACCGTAGCCAGGCAGATCAAGAGCGCCGAGGACGAACTCGCGGTCGCCAAACCGGGCGAAGCCACCCGCAAGGCCAGCGAGGCACTCGACCAGCTGAAGGCGCTTCAGGCGGCGTTGTAATCACAATTTTCCCTGTCGCCGCTGACGCGGGGCGAGGGAGTTACCGTGAATCCCCTCTCCCCATTTATGGGGAGAGGGTTGGGGCCCCCGCCGCAGGCGGGGGAGGGTGAGGGGGGCGTGCGCTGCGGCAGCGCCGACAGAAACTCCACAGTTGTATTGGGAAGTCATTG